>CABUTO010000026.1 GCA_902494535.1 uncultured Collinsella sp. | reverse complement strand
TCGTTGCGGCGCGGCTGCGCCTATGGCACTTCGACATCATTGTCGCAGCCCCGACCCGCGGTCACGAGCGGGGGCTCCTATCTTTTTAGTGCCCTCGGATTGGGTCATAGTGTCTGTCGGAAATGATCCGTTGGGGACGGAGGAAAACGGATCATTTTTATCCTGGTGCATTGGTGCAGGGGGCAGGTTTCCTTTGCACTAGTTTCTGTCGAGTCGGTGCTTCTTGCGGGTTGCCCGTATAATGGTTTGCGTATGAACCGCAACCAAGGAGTTCCAGTTTATGGACCAGAGCCTTTTTAAATTCGACTTGATCGCCGAGGACCCGACGACGCACGCGCGCGCCGGCGTGCTGCACACCCCGCACGGCGACATCGAGACGCCGATCTTTATGCCCGTGGGCACCAAGGCAAACGTCAAGGGCATCCCCACCGAGACCGTTAAGCAGCTCGGTGCGCAGATCGTGCTCGCCAACACCTACCACCTGTCCATGCGTCCCGGCGAGGACACCATCGCCGAGCTGGGCGGACTGCACAAGTTTATGAACTGGCATGGCCCCATTCTTACCGACTCGGGCGGCTTCCAGGTGTTCAGCCATAACGACGCCGTCAAGCTCACCGACGAGGGCGTGCGCTTTATCGTCAACGACTACGACGGCCGCCATGTGTTCTGGACGCCCGAGGACAACATGGAAATCGCCATGAAGCTCGGTTCCGACATCTGCATGCAGCTCGACCAATGCCCGGGCTATCCCGCCACGCGCGCCTACGTTGAGCGCGCCGTTGAGCTGTCGAGTATGTGGGCCGAGCGCTGCTACAAGGCTCACACCCGCGATGACCAGGCGCTCTTTGGCATCGTCCAGGGTGGCATGCATCTGGATCTGCGCCTGCGCTCGCTGCGCCATCTGGAGGAGTGCGGCGACTTCCCCGGTTACGGCATCGGCGGCTACTCGGTGGGCGAGGACCACGAGACTATGTTCGAGACGCTGGCGCCGCTGGTTTCCGAGTACATGCCTAAGCACAAGCCGCGCTACCTCATGGGCGTCGGCAACCCTACCACGCTCGTGCGCGGCGTTGGCGTGGGCATTGACATGTTCGACTGCGTGCTGCCGACGCGCACCGGCCGTATGGGCACGGCGTTCTCCAGCGAGGGTCGCCTCAACTTCCGCAACGCGCGCTTTGCGCACGATGACGGCCCCATCGACCCCACCTGCACCTGTCCGGTGTGCACGGGCGGCTACAGCCGCGCGCTCATCCGTCACATGGTCACGCAGAAGGAGATGCTCGGCGGCATCCTGCTTTCGATGCACAACATCTACTACCTGCTCAACCTTATGCAGCGTGCCCGCCAGGCCATTATCGAGGGCCGCTACGGCGCGTTTGTGAGCGACTGGATGAACAGCCCTGCGGCGGTGGACTACTAAGGGCGACAGACACGCTTGCAGAGCGTGGGCAACGGCAAAGGCTGAGCGGCAGCCGCTCGTCGCATTCGCGGACGCCGGCTGCGCGACCGCTGACCAATGCCTTGCAAGCGCATGATGCATCGTGGGTACCATACCGAATAGTTGATGTTCGGGCGGGTGTTTGACGCATGGCGTCGACCCCGCCCGCTTCTATTTTCGATAGGAGTGCCCCATGATTAAGAATGAGAACGTCGAGGGCGAGCCTGCCTACGACGAGACGTACCGCCGTGGTCCCGTGGTCATGCGCGGCCCCATGATTCCTAAGGACAACACCTACGCCAACCTGCTGGCGCCCGAGGAGTCGACCGACTGGTTGCATGCCGATCCGTGGCGCGTACTGCGCATCCAGGCCGAGTTTGTCGATGGCTTTGGCGCGCTGGCCGAGCTCGGGCCTGCGGTGACCATCTTCGGTAGCGCCCGCACGCCCAAGACCGATCCGCTCTACAAGGCGGCGCGCACGGTCGGTCGCAAGATTGCCCAACGCGGCGTGGCGGTTATCACCGGTGGCGGCCCCGGCATCATGGAGGCGGCCAACAGGGGAGCGGCGAGCGCCAACGGCAAGTCGGTCGGCCTGGGTATCGAGCTTCCGCACGAGCAGGGGCTCAATAAATACGTGAACCTCGGCATGGACTTCCGTTACTTCTTTGTGCGCAAGACCATGTTCGTCAAATACAGCTCGGGCGCCATCGTGTTTCCCGGCGGGTTTGGCACGCTCGACGAGATGTTCGAGGTGCTCACGCTGGTGCAGACGCATAAGGTCAAGCGCATGCCGCTTGTACTGGTAGGCAGCGAGTACTGGCAGGGCCTATTCGACTGGCTTAACGGCCCGGTGATGGACGCCGGTATGATTAGCCCGCTCGATCCCGAGCTCGTACACATCACCGACGACATCAATGAGGCCGTCGACATCGCCCTGAGCGGGCTGATGTAGATCAATCGTGCCCACGCGACATGAATACGCATGGCAATCTGATGTTATTTAACATCAGATTGCCATTTATATTGGGTATACTGGTGTAAAAGACGAGGGCGAGGAGGTCGCAAATGTCTACAGCAACAGTTAAGCCTACGACGGTTCGAATCGAAGAGGGGCTCAAGGAGCAGGCGACTGAGTTCTTGGATTCGGTCGGCCTCAGCCTCAATTCCTATCTCAATCTTGCCGTTCGGCAGCTGGTAAATCAGCGAAAGATTCCTTTTGAGATTGTAGGAAGGGCGGAGGTGCCCAACGAGGCGACGAGACGCGCCATGGTGATTGCCGAGGCTCATGAGTTGGGGATTCTGCCAGACGACAGCCCGTCATTCAATAACGCTGATGAGCTTATATCGTTCCTCGATGAGGGCTAGCGATGTTTGAGATTAAAGTCGAGGCTCAGTTTAAGGCGGATTACAAACGGACGATGCGCATCCATCCGCAGCTAAAAAGTGAGTTTAAAGCGGCGGTTACAGAGCTTGTGGCTCATGGGTCACTTCCGGCGGAGTATGGCGCCCACGAGCTCTCAAACCCGGGCGGAAACTACAACGGCCACATCGATTTCCACCTATCCGATGGTTTGGTCGATGTGGTCGTTCTGTACTTGCCGCATAAGACTAATCCTGTGATCCGACTGGTCAGAATGGGCTCGCATGAGGAACTGTTCCAGGGTCCGCTGGGCTGATCGCCGATTTCCAAGTTGCGGTGGAATAGGGATTGATTTGCGGCTGATAAGCCAAAAAAAGTCCCTATTCCACCGCAAGCGGTAAAGGTGCCCCTAGTGGATGGGCTGGTAGCGGGGGCAGTAGCTGATGGCGATGGCGTCGACGCCTACATGGGTGGCGATGGTGCAGCCGATGGGGCCGGTGCCGGCGTCTACGTAGTCCTGGCCCGCGAGCGCCTCGTTGACAAGTTCCTGCTCCTCGGCAGCACCGGTCGTGAGCACGCGAACGCTTGAGCCCGGGTGCTCGGTCAAAAACTCGAGGCAGTCAGCCATGGTGTTCGCAACGATGCGCTTGGCTCCGCGGCCCTTCTTGATGGCCTTGATCTCGCCCGACTGCCACTCCGGCGAAACGGCCAGGCGAATGTTGAGCATCTGCGTGAGCTGGCCGGCGAGCTTGGGCGCGCGGCCGTTCTTAACGAGGTTCTCGAGCGTGCGGGGAATCAGCAGCAGATGGGCGTCGGGCAGCGTCGCGCGGATCTGCGCCTCGGTCTCGTCCAGGCTGCGGCCGTCCTCGCGCATGGCCAGCGCGTACTCCACCAGCAGGCCCTCGGCGCCCGAGCCGGTGCGCGAGTCGATGCAGCGCACGTCGAGCTCGTGCGTTTCGGCCGTCAGGCTGGCGTTGGCATAGCAGGCGGACCACTCGCTGCACAGCGAGATAAAGATGGCGCTATCGTGACCGTCGGCGCGCACGCGGTCAAAGAGTTCCTTGAACTCGCCGGCACTCGGCTGCGAGGTGTGCGGCAGCTGCTCGGAGCCGGCCATGCGCGCGACGTACTCCTGGGCGGTAATCTGTACCTGGTCGAGCAGGTCCTCGCCCTCGATAATCACATGCAGCGGAATCACGTAAATGCCAAGCTCTTGAGCGCGGGCGGGGGAGATGTCCGACGTGGAGTCGGTTATGATGGCAAAAGACATAATTGCACCTTTCGTTGGGGCGCGACGGCGCCGCCTTCTTAGAGCAAAGTGCGACAAGTATAGTGGAGTTGCTCTACATTGCTAGGTTCAATTGTTGAATAGTCAACAGTTTGAAGTGTCGGTGTGGAAATCATCAACTGGGGAAGAGGAGTGCCGATGGCAGCGCTGGAGATATGCAAGCGGCCGGTTGTGCTGTTTGATTTTGACGGCACGGTGGCAGATACGGGTCGGGCGGTGATGACCTCGACGCGCAAGACGCTTGCCGCGCGCGGGTTTTCGGAGGCGCAGATGGGTGACCTGCGTCGCATGATCGGGCCTCCGCTGTGGAAGAGCTTCCATGACTTTTATGGCTTTTCCCGCGAGGAGTCGCTCGTGGTGGCCGACGAGTACCGTGCCTTTTTTGATGAGCTGGGACCGGAAGAGTATCCCGTGTTCGATGGAATGCCCGAGCTGCTCGATGGCCTTGTCGCGCAGGGGCATCGCTTGGCCGTGGCGACGTCACGCATGGAGGCAAAGTGCATTGACATGGTGGGCGAGCTGGGGCTTTCGCAGTTTGAGGCGGTGGTTGGCATGAATCCACCGCAGGGGCGCGAGACCAAGGCCGATTCGGTTCGCGACGCGTTGGCGGCCTTGGGTGCGGCCGCGGACGATGCCGTGATGATCGGCGATCGCTTTAACGATGTGGAGGGCGCGCACGCAATGGGCGTACCGTGCATTGGTATCTATTCGGGCGCGGCGGCGCCGGGCGAGCACGAGGCGGCGGGTGCCGATGCAGTGGTGCACTCGGTGGCCGAGCTTGCTAAACTTTTCGCTATCTAATAGACGTAATGTGAGGGGCGGGCGTACCCGTCGCTCATTGGTAAGGAGGTCGTCCATGAATCAGGTGGAGCAGAGCGTTACCGAGTATGTCGACGAGGTCTGGGAGGACGTCGTCGCCGATATCGAGCAGTTGGTGAGCTATCCGTCCGTAGCCGTTGCTGCCGATGCGGAGCCTAGCGCGCCGTTTGGCCGCCCGGTTCGTGATGCGCTCGATTGCGCGCTCGGCATTGCGCAAAAGCTCGGCTACCAGACGAGCGACGACGAGGGCTATGTGGGCATTGCCGATATCCCGGGTCGCGGCGACAAGCAGCTCGCGACCATCTGCCACGTGGACGTGGTGCCCGCCGGCCCCGGCTGGAACACCGACCCGTTTGCGATGGAGCGTCGCGAGGGCTGGCTGCTCGGCCGTGGCGTGATTGATGACAAGGGTCCGGCGGTGTTGTCGCTCTACGCCGGTGCCTACCTGCTCAAGCACGGCATTGTGCCGCGCTATACCTTTCGCGCGCTGCTGGGCTGCGATGAGGAAGTGGGCATGTCCGACGTTCACCATTATCTGGAGAACCACGCAGACCCCGACTTTTTGTTTACGCCCGATGCCGAGTTCCCGGTCTGCAATGCCGAGAAGGGCCAGTTTGGGGCGACGTTTGTGAGCCCCAAGATCGACGGCGGGCGCATTGTGTCCTGGAGCGGTGCCGAGGCGAGCAACGCCATTCCGTCGCAGTCCATCTGCGAGCTCGCGATTGCCGCCGATGAGCTGCCGGCGCCCGTTGAGAACGCCGACCGCCTGGAGATCACGGCGCTTGATAACGGGCATGCGCAGATTTTCGCCCACGGTATTGGCGGCCACGCTTCGATGCCTGAGGGCACCATCAACGCCGTCGGCCTGATCGTGGCGTATCTGCGCGAGGCCGAGGACGCGTTTGGTGCACGCGACGAGCGTCTGCTGACGCCTGCCGAGCACGAGTTCGTCAAGTTCCTGGCCTTTGTGCATGCGGATGCCTATGGCCGCGGCCTAGGTATCGATGCGACGAGTCCGGCGTTTGGCCCGCTTACCTGCAACGCTGGAGTCATCCGCGTGGCGGATGGCCATATTGAGCAGGTCATCGACGTGCGCTTCCCCGACAGTACGAGTGCCGATACCATCCGCGAGCAGCTCGACCCGCTCGTGGGCCGTTTTGGCGTGACGTGCCAGCTGGGTCGCGCTAAGGTGCCGTTCTCAGTCTCTGCCGATGATCCGGCCGTGAAGGCGCTTATCGATACCTATAACGAGTTCACCGGCAAGCATGCTGAGCCCTTTGCCATGGGCGGCGGCACGTACGCGCGCAACTTTGCCCGCGCCGTCTCGTTTGGCCCCGAAGAGACCGGCCTGGAGCTGCCCGCGTGGGGCGGCCAGATGCACGGCCCCAACGAGTGCGCTAACGAGGAGCAGCTCAAGCAGGCGCTCAAGATTTATATCGTGGCGATCCTGCGCCTCAACGAACTTGAGCTGTAGGGCTTCCCCAGGCACCCGACCTTGCCCCTCAAACCGTCGCTTGCGTACCAAAGTACGCGGCGCTCCTCTTTCGGGGCAATCTCGGGCACCTGGGAAACCCCTATATCCTGCTTGGATACAAACTTGCATTACGAGCCCGGTGCTTCGGCCCGGGCTTTTTCTGTTGCGGTGGGGTAGTCATTGGGGACGTTCCTTTGGTGTAAAAGGTGCGCCATGTTCGGCGCTGGATTGTTATCCGTTTGTAAAGGCTGGGCAGAGCTTGCGGTAAGGGTCTATCAAATGACCGTAAGAAACCGCAGATAAGGCGGTCGTCGCCCGATCGAGGCCGTATCTTTCCAAACAGCAAAGCGGGCAGGGTGCCCGCGATTCGCATGTATGAAAGGAAGATCATGCTCGATCAGGCTTATTCTCGTCGTCAGTTCCTCGGCCTCGCTGGTGGTCTCGCCAGCATCGTCGGTCTCGGCCTCGTTGGTTGCGGCGGCTCCGGCGCATCCGACGCCGCCGACAAGGGTAGCGCCGCTGCTGCCGAGTCCGTCTCCGGCGAGGTGACCTACGACGGCGCCTCCTCGTTCCAGGCTCTCGTCGAGGCTGCTGCCGAGAAGTTCATGGACGCCAACCCCGACGTCTCCGTCTCCGGCTCGGGCAACGGTTCGGGCAAGGGTCTGACCGCTGTCGCCGCCGGCACCGTCACCATTGGTAACTCCGACGTCTTCGCCGAGACCAAGCTCGAGGCCGACCAGGTCAAGAACCTCGTCGACCACGAGGTCGCCGTTGTGGGCATGGGCCCCGTCGTCTCTAAGAACGTGACGGTCGACGATTTGTCCCTCGAGCAGCTCAAGGGCATCTTCTCCGGCCAGATCACCAACTGGAAGGAGGTCGGCGGCGACGACGCCAAGATCGTTGTCCTCAACCGCAAGGCCGGCTCCGGTACCCGCGCCACCTTCGAGGCCGCCGTCTTTGGCGACGAGGCCGTCGACTTTAAGGGCGACGCCGAGCTCGACAAGTCCGGCGACGTCCAGACTCAGATGGGCAGCACCGATAACGCCATCTCCTACCTCGACTTCTCGCACTTCGATGACTCCAAGTTCAACGCCATCAAGGTCGAGGGCGTCGAGCCCAAGAGCAAGAATGTCACTGATGACTCCTTCAAGATCTGGGCTACCGAGCACATGTACTGCTCCAAGGACGCCGACGAGGCCACCAAGGCCTTCCTGGAGTTCATGCTTTCCGACGACGTCCAGGGCAAGCTTGTCGAGGAGCAGGGCTTTATCCCTGTCTCTGCCATGAAGGTCGTCAAGGACGCCAGCGGCAAGGTCTCTGCTAAATAAGTAATCGCCCCGGAAAGGTTTGCAATGGCAAAACAGCTGCCAAAGCGCGACCTTGAGAACGTGGGCCTGGGCGTCACGGGCGCGTGCGTAGCGCTCGTGACGCTTGTCGTTGCCGCGCTCATCTTTATGGTCGCCCAAAAGGGCCTCTCGGCTTTTTTCAAGGATGGCGTTTCGGTCGTCGAGTTCTTCACCGGCACCAAGTGGGACCTGGCCAACACAGCCGAAAACGGTCTGCCTTACACCGGCGCCCTGCCTCTGATCGTCACCTCGTTTGCGGTCATGGTGCTCTCCACGCTCATCGCGCTGCCCATCGCCATCGGCTCTGCCATCTTTGCGGTCGAGATTAGCCCTAAGTTTGGTTCCAAGGTCTTTCAGCCGCTCATTGAGCTTTTGACCGGTATTCCCTCGGTCGTCTTTGGCCTGATCGGTTTTCACGTGGTCGTCGGCCTTATGAAGAGCGTTTTCCACGTGAGTACGGGCCTGGGCATCCTGCCTGGCGCCATCGTGCTGGCCGTCATGATCCTGCCGACGATGACCACCCTTTCGGTCGATGGCCTGCGCGCCGTGCCCGACAGCTACCGTCAGGGTTCGCTTGCTCTGGGCTATACCCGCTGGCAGACCATCTGGCACGTGGTACTCAAGTCTGCCATGCCGTCGCTCATGACCGCGGTCATCCTCGGTATGACCCGCGCCTTTGGCGAAACGCTCGCTGTGCGCATGGTTATCGGCGGCATCGAGGCCATGCCGACGTCGCTGCTGTCGCCGGCGTCCACCATCACCACCACGCTCACCACGTCTATGGCAGTCTATGCCGAGGGCTCGGCCCAGGACGATGTTCTGTGGGCGCTCGGTCTGCTGCTGATGGGCATGAGCCTCATCTTCATCCTGATCATCCACCTTATCGGCCGCAAGGGGGCGAAGGCTCGTGGCTAGCACGCGCATCCATATCGACGAGACGAGACTCGGGCGGGTCCAAAGGCAGGACCGCATCGCCACGGGCGTGCTGACGGCAATCGTCGCCATCGTCATGCTCATCGTCATCTCCATGGTGGCCTATATCCTGTTCGAGGGCGTCTCGATGCTGTTCCAGCCGGGGTTTCTCACGCAGCCCGCGCTCGCCAACGGAACCCAAGGCGGCGTGCTCTACCAGCTATTCGACTCGTTCTACCTGCTGCTGATCACTCTGGTCATCTCGGTGCCCATCAGCCTGGGCGGAGCGGTCTTTCTGGTTGAGTACGCGCCGAACGGCCCTATCCGCGACATCGCCTCCACCGCCATCGAGACACTGTCCTCGCTGCCGTCCATCGTCGTCGGCATGTTCGGCTTTCTGGTGTTCTCGGTGCAGCTGGGCTGGAAGTACTCCATCATCTCCGGCGCCGTCGCGCTCACCATGTTCAACATCCCCATTCTGGTGCGCGTGATTCAGCAGGCGCTCGAGGACGTGCCGCAGGCCCAGCGCGATGCGTGCCTGGCCATGGGCCTTACCCGCTGGGAGGCCACGCTGCACATCCTGATCCCCGAGGCCATGCCTGCCATCGTGACCGGCATCGTGCTTTCGGCCGGCCGCGTGTTTGGCGAGGCCGCGGCGCTGCTCTTTACCTCGGGCATGAGCTCGCCGGTGCGCCTGAACTTCTTGAGCTTTAACCTGTCGAGTCCCACCTGCGCCTGGAACGTGTTCCGCCCCGGTGAGTCGCTCGCCGTGCACATCTACAAGATTTACGGCGAGGGGAGCCCCGAGGCACAGCAGATCGTTTGGGGCACCGCGGCGCTGCTGATGATTTGCGTGCTGCTGTTTAACGTAGTCGCCCGTATCGTGGGCAAGCAACTGGCAAGGAGGATGACGGCCGAATGAGCGAGATAAATGCAACGCCCGCAACCGAGGTAGTCACGTCCGAGACCCAGGACTTTTTGTCGAGCGTGGGGGAGAGCGAGAAGCGCGTTCGCGTGAGCGGCAAGGCCGTGAGCGACGAGGTCGCGCTCTCCACCAAGGACGTCAATGTGTACTATGGCGACCACCATGCGCTGCACAACACGTCGCTCGACTTCCACAAGGGTGAGATCACAGCGCTCATCGGGCCTTCGGGCTGCGGTAAGTCGACCTTCTTGCGCAGCCTCAACCTGATGAATCGCGAGATTCGCGGCTGCCGCGTGGAGGGCGAGATCAACTACCGCGGGCGCAACGTGAACACCAGGACCGAGAACACCTACGAGCTGCGTCGCTCCATTGGCATGGTGTTCCAGCAGCCCAACCCCTTCCGCAAGTCTATTCGCGACAACATCACGTTTGCGCCCAAGCGCCACGGCATCACCGACCGTGACGAGCTCGATCGCATGGTCGAGGAGAGCCTACGCGGCGCGGCGCTGTGGGACGAGGTCAAGGACAAGCTCGACAAGAGCGCCTACGCGCTTTCGGGCGGTCAGCAGCAACGTCTGTGCATTGCGCGCACGCTGGCGCTCAACCCCGACGTGATCCTGTTTGACGAGCCCTGCTCGGCGCTCGACCCCATCTCGACGCTGGCGATTGAGGACCTGATGTCATCGATCGTTGCCGACCGCGCCATCGTCATCGTGACGCACAACATGGAACAGGCGTCGCGCGTGTCCAACCGCACGGCGTTCTTCTACATGGGCGATATGGTCGAGTACGACGAGACCGACGAGATTTTCCAACGGCCCAAGGATAAGCGGCTGAATGATTACCTCACCGGCATGTTCTCCTAGTCCGGGACATGCTTGAGGCCCGCGGCGGCCACGGTCGCCACGGGACTGATTGGAGAGGCGGGTCATCTCTTTTGCGAGATGGCCCGCCTTTTTACTCTGCGACCGAATCGACCACCACAAAGGGGACAGGCACCTTCGTGGTGGTTTGGGGTGGGGCTCGCTGCTATCATGGACAACGTTGAATTTCTACGAAGGAGCAGGGCATATGGCGATTCTTTTGGGATGCGATTCCATCAGCCTAGAGTTTCCCACCAAGCATATTTTCGATAGCGTGACGCTCGGCGTGGGCGAGGGCGACCGCATTGGTATTGTCGGTAAAAACGGCGACGGCAAGTCGACGCTGCTGAGCGTGCTCGCCGGCACGCTGGAGCCCGACGATGGCCGCGTGACGCACCGCCGCGGCACGACGATCGGTCTGCTCGGCCAAAAGGACCAGCTTGTCGACACCGATACCGTGCATCATGCCGTCGTGGGCGACATGCCCGAGTACGAGTGGGCGTCGAGCCCCCGCACACGCCAGATCCTCGCCGGCCTCATTAGCGATGTGCCCTGGGAGGGCACGGTGGGCGAGCTTTCGGGCGGCCAGCGCCGTCGTGTGGACCTCGCGCGCCTGTTGATCGGCGACTACGACGTGCTCATGCTCGACGAGCCCACCAACCACCTGGACATGCGCACCATCAACTGGCTCGCGCGTCACTTAAAGGCCCGCTGGCAGCGCGGTCAGGGCGCGATGCTCGTGGTCACGCACGACCGCTGGTTCTTGGACGAGGTCTGCACCAGCATGTGGGAGGTCCACGACGGCCAGGTCGACCCCTTCGAGGGTGGCTACTCCGCATATATCCTGCAGCGCGTGGAGCGCGACCGCATGGCCGCGGTTACCGAGGAGCGCCGTCGCAACATGGCGCGCAAGGAGCTCGCGTGGCTGAGCCGCGGCGCCCAGGCGCGCTCCACCAAGCCCAAGTTTCGCGTGGATGCCGCTCGCGAGCTGATCGCCGACGTGCCGCCCGTGCGTGACGAGCTGGAGCTCAAGCGCCTGGCCGTGAGCCGCCTGGGCAAGCAGGTTATCGACGTGATCGACGTGGACGCCGGCTATGCGGATACCGATGGCGCGCCCAAGCAGGTGCTCACCGATGTGACCTGGCTCATTGGTGCGGGCGACCGCTATGGTCTTTTGGGTGAGAACGGTGCCGGCAAGTCGACGCTACTCGACGTGATCCAGGGCAAGATCGCGCCCCTGCGCGGTCGTGTAAAGATTGGCCAGACGGTGCGCTTTGGCGTGCTGTCGCAGCAGCTCGAGGAGCTCGAGCCTTACATGGGCGACACGATCCGCGAGGTGCTCAGCCACTATAAGAAGTACTACGTCATCGACGGCAAGGAGACTTCGCCCGAGAAGCTCTGCGAGCGTCTGGGCTTTACGACGCAGCAGCTCTGGAGCCGCATCGGCGATCTTTCGGGCGGCCAGCGCCGTCGTCTGTCGCTGCTGCTGACGATTCTGGACGAGCCCAACGTGCTCATCCTAGACGAGCCCGGTAACGACTTGGATACCGACATGCTCGCGATTGTCGAGGACCTGCTCGACGGCTGGCCGGGCACGCTGATCCTGGTGACGCACGACCGCTTCCTCATGGAGCGCGTGACCGACCAGCAGTGGGCACTGCTCGATGGCCACCTGACGCATATGCCCGGCGGCGTGGACCAGTACCTGCGCCTGTGCAACGCCACCGCCGAGGGCGAGCCCGTGGGCGCACCGAGCGCCAAGACCGGGACGTTCGACACCGGCGCCGCGGCAGCTGCGTCCGAAAAGCCCAAGTCGAGCGGCCAGCCCAATGGTCTTTCCAACGCCGAACGCCAAAAGCTCCGCCGCGAGGTGAGCTCGCTCGAGCGCAAGATGGAAACGCAGCGCGCTCGCGTGGAGGAGGCCGAGGCCGCGATGGCCCAGGTCGATCCCACCAACTACACGGCGCTCGGCGAGCAGCAGGCAAAGATCGACGAGGCCCACGCCGCCATGGACGAGCTGGAGATGGCGTGGCTCGAGGCGAGCGAGAAGCTCGAGGGCGAGGAGTAGGCGAGGATGATCAAGGCCGCATTTTTCGATATCGACGGTACGTTGCTGAGCTTTAAGACGCACCGGATTCCGGCGTCGGCGCAGCAGGTGCTCGACAGCTTTCGCGAGCAGGGGATTGCGTGCGTGATCGCCACGGGTCGCCCGACCTACCAGATGCCCGATTGGCTGCTCGACTTGGGCTGGGATGCGTACATTACGCTTTCGGGCCAGCACTGCTTTGATGCCGAGGGCGTTTACCGTAGCTGCCCGATCGATCCGGACGACGTCGCGGTGATTGTGGACCAGGTGGCGCAGGGGCGCTACGACTCGCTGTGCATGCAGGGCGAGAATTCGTTTGTGAATCGCCTGTCCGAGCGCGTAGTGACGGCCGGCAGCAACGCGGGAATCGTCTACCACGAGGAGCCGTTTGAGCACGCCTTTGACGCGCCGGTCTACCAGTTTTGCGCCTTTGTGGATCCGGCTGACGAGCATATCGTGACCGATGCGGTGTCGCATTCGCTCACTACGCGCTGGTGCGACCTGTTCTGCGACATTATCCCCGCTAACGGCGGCAAGGACCTGGGCGTTGCGGCGACGCTGGAGCGCTTGGGTGTCGACGCGAGCGAGGCGATTGCCTTTGGCGATGGCGAGAACGACCTGTCGATGTTTTCCGCCGTGGGCACGAGCGTGGCCATGGGCAATGCGCAGGATACCGTGAAGGCCGCGGCGACCTACGTGACGACCGCCGTGGACGACGACGGAATCTACAACGCCGCCAAGCACTTTGGCCTGCTATAGCTGCGGCTCGGCATCTGGGGACGTTCCTTTTCTGCCGACAGCTGGGGACACTCCTTGCGGGGTGTGTCCCCGTTTTGTTTTCGTCCCGCGCGTTTTGTGAAACACGGTTAACTTTTTAAACAACGTAGTAAGACATGGGCAACTTTTGCGGTAAAGTAAATCAAGCAAAAGTATCCAAAGGCTAACTAGAAGCCATCGCGAAAGGCGGCCCATGGCCCTGCGTGAATCTGGAGAAGACTATCTCGAATCTATTTATGTGCTCTCGGAGCGCCAGGGCGTCGTTCGATCGATTGACGTTGCCGAATACCTGGGCGTAACCAAGGCAAGCGTCTCCAAGGCCATGGCGACCTTGGGGAGCAACGGCTACGTGGAGATGGGCAAACGCGATGTTCATCTGACGGAACGCGGTCTCGAAGTTGCCCGTCAAATGTGGGAGCGCCATTGCTTTTTTGTGGGGCTGCTCGAGGACGCAGGCGTTTCGGCGGATGTCGCGTCGCAAGAGGGCTGCCACATGGAGCACTGCCTGAGCGAGGAGAGCTTTGAGAAGCTGAGGGCGATGCTCGCCAGGGAAGAGACGTCGAACTCAACAACGGAATCCTAACAGGTCCCCAGTAGCGCGGAGTTCGCGCAAAGCGCGAACCAGCGAAAAGGGGAGAGGGGCTCGGACAATAACGAGTCCGATGCAGTCCAAAGTGCAGCTATCGGTGCGCGACGCCACCACAGCTGGGCTATCTCTGCGTTCCCAAAGAGGCGCGCCTCCCGCGCCGGAACGGCGCGGGACAGCGATCGGGACCAGTAGCCCCACCAACTAAGTCCAACTCAGACAAGGAACCCCGCCAGCAAGTGATGCCCAAGAACCACCAGCAACGTCACCGCAGGCCGGGACTGGGCTTGGTTTTGAAAACATTCCGCAGACCAGAAGTGCCCCCGTTCGTAGCTCCGAAGGAGCAGAACGGGGGCACTTCATTGGTCGAGGACGTTTTCAAAACCAAGCCCAGTCCCGGCCAGAGGGACCACGAGCGCTACAGGTTCTTGACACCCATCGCGCGCATGGCGTTCAGGATGGCGATGATTGCCACGCCCACGTCGCCAAAGACGGCAAGCCACATATTGGCGATGCCCAGCGCTGCCAGCACAAGGATCAGCAGCTTAATCCCCAGTGCAAAGATGATGTTCTGCCAAACAATCGTCATGGTCTTGCGTGCCACGCGGATCGCGCGGGAAATGTTGGACGGCTTGTCATCCATCAACACGACATCCGCCGCCTCGATTGCGGCGTCGGACCCCATGGCGCCCATGGCAATTCCCACATCGGCGCGGGTGAGCACGGGTGCATCGTTGATGCCGTCGCCCACAAAGGCGAGCTTACCTTTACCCGACTCGGCTGCCAGCAATGCCTCGACACGCTCGACCTTGTCGCCCGGCAGTAGCTGCGCGTGGAACTCGTCGAGCCCCAACTGTTCGGCAACAGACGCAGCCACTTCCTCGCGGTCGCCCGTGAGCATAACGGTGCGCTTAACGCCGGCGGCGTGCAGGTCGCGAATCGTCTGTTCGGCATCGGCCTTTACGGTGTCGGCAATCACGATGTGGCCGACATAGATGCCATCGACCAGCACGTGGAGGATCGTGCCGACAACCTCACAGTCCGGTGCTTCAACGCCGCCCGCGGCGAGCATCTTGGCGTTGCCGACGACGACATGCTTGCCGTCGATGGTCGCCGTCACGCCGTGGCCCGCGTCATTAGCGGAATCCATCACGCGTTTGGGGTCGAGTTCGCCCTGGTAGGCGGCGCGCACCGACTGCGCGATAGGGTGATCGGAGAACGACTCGGCAAGGGCGGCGACTTCGAGCAACGACTGCTCGGCATAGCCGGCCTCGGGGTGTACCGCCACGACCGAGAACGTGCCGTTGGTGAGGGTGCCCGTTTTGTCGAAGACGACGGTGTCCACGTCGGCGAGCGTCTCGAGGTAGTTGGAGCCCTTGATGAGAACGCCCAGCTTGGACGCTCCGCCGATGCCGCCAAAGAAGCTCAACGGTACGCTGATCACGAGGGCGCACGGGCAGCTGACGACCAGGAAGGTCAGCCCGCGCAGAATCCATTCGGACCAGGCGCCGGTGACCAGGCCGCCGCCGAGCGCGAGCACCGCAGCCGCGCCGGTGACGGCAGGTGTGTAGACGCGGGCGAAGCGCGTGATGAAGTTCTCGGTGCGCGCCTTCTTTTCGCTGGCATTCTCCACGAGCTCCAGGACGCGCGCGACGGTGGACTCGCCAAACGGCTTGGTGGTGCGCACGCGGATGAGGCCCGTCATGTTGATGCAACCGCTGATGATATCGTCGCCGGACTTGGCGGGGCGGGGGACTGACTCGCCCGTGAGCGCGGCGGTGTCGAGCTGGGTTTCGCCCTCGACGATGACGCCGTCGATAGGCACGCGCTCGCCGGGCTTGACCACGATCACGGTGCCGACGGCGATGTCATCGGGAAAGACCTGTTCGAGCGTTCCGTCGGCTTGCTCGACGTTAGCGTAGTCGGGCGCGATGTCCATCATGGCACTGATCGACTTGCGGCTCTTGCCAACGGCGTATGCCTGGAACAGCTCGCCGACCTGGTAGAACAGCATGACGGCGGCGCCTTCGGCCATGTGCGGGTCGGTATCGGGGAAGAGCACCATGGCAAACGCGCCGATGGTCGCGACTGCCATAAGGAAACTCTCGTCGAAGGCCTTGCCGCGGCGGATGTTATTGAATGCCTTTTGCAGTACGTCGTAGCCGGCAATCAAAAACGGCACGAGGAACAGCACAAAGCTGGCGTAGATGTCGCCCGGAGTGCCGAATGCGGTGGCGAGGGTGCCGAGCTCATCGAGGGCGTACACCACGGCAAAAATGCCCAGCGCTACCAAGATGCGGTTGCGCTTATGCTCGAGCGACTCTTTTTTCTTGCGCTTTTTCTTTTTCTTCTTGGGGTCGGCGGTGGCCATGACTCGTTTCCTCCCATTTGAATGTATGAACACTCGCTCATATAATTTCGCGAGCAAAGGCCGCGGCAAGCGCGGCCTTGCAAGTTGGCGTAAACCTGGGCTAGAGAATGATCTCGCAGTCCGGCTCGGCGTCGGCCGTAAACTCTACAACGCGGTTGAGCACCTCGTCGAACTCGGCGTCATCGGCCTCGAGCGTCAGCTTCTGGGTCATAAAGTTGACGGACACGGATTTGACGCCCTCGAGCTTGGCCAGCTCGTCCTGGAGCTCGCGCGCACAGTTGGCGCAGTCGATCTCGTCGAGCTTAAACTGCTTTTTCATGGTGGGTTCCTTTCCCTGTTTTTGCGGCTTGGGTGCAGGCCGCGCTGGTACCGTGGTTGGTTGCTATTCGCAGATATGGCTCATGCCCTGGTTGAGCATGGTGTAGACGTGATCGTCGGCAAGCGAGTAGAGGATGTTGCGGCCGTCGCGGCGGAACTTGACCAGGTGCGACTGCTTAAGCGTGCGCAGCTGGTGCGACACCGCGGACTGCGAGGTCTCGGTCGCTTCGGCGATGTCTGCCACGCAGAGCTCGCGGCCCATGAGGGCATAGAGAATCTTGATGCGCGTGGTGTCGCTGAAGACCTTGAACAGGTCGGCAAGGTCGTACAGCAGCTCCTCGTCGGGAAGGTCCTCGGGTGAGCAGGTGGTGGGGACGATCGGCTCGGTGGCCTCGATGCCAGTCTTTGTTTCAGCAGCGTGGTCGCTCATTGCAACATCCTTTCATATGAACATTCGCTCATATAACTTACTTCCGATTATATGAGCGCATGTTCATATGTCAATACAATTTGCGATAATTTCGATGACTGCTTGCCGCCTCTGCGATTTTCTGTGGGTTGGGATGCATCAACGCAATGCTCGCCAACATATTTCGAGATGTTCGGCCAGCATGCTAAGAAAGCCGCCTCGAGAAGCATTAGAACTGTTCATATTTGTACTTAATCTTGTTAAATATCGTGAGAATCAGTTCTTTCTCTACGGGAGTTCCTGCAAAATCAGTTTTATCTAAAGGTATATTGAGCATTGCCGTAGCCAATCAGGTACATCGGTGGCCGAATAAGTCGAAAAATGTAGGTGGACATCCGCAGGGACCGCCTTTAGAAGAGCGAGTTCTCAATTAGATCAATAATTGCTTCGTCTTCCGTGCGGTTTTCATCGATTTTTGCGGACATGTCGCATTCCCATGGCCCATTGATTTCTTCAGCAAGGGCCCCAACGTGTTGCATGTCATCGGGTTCGGGCACATCGTTGATGCTCGGGTCATCAGCTTGCGGATATTGGCTTGCAATTTCGTGCTTGGTGGTCTCTTCTTCTTTGAGTGCCTCCAGGACGCGGCGACCGTATTCGAAGTAGCGCCGCAAGACAAATTGACGAAGATTTTCTTGCAGGATGGCGAAGTCATCCGGGAGTCGACCGGGCCAGATCTTCTCGCGAATGCGAATCGCTTCCATGACCCGCCTAAAAGCGGACTGCTTGAAAAACGAATGACGACTAACTGTGATAACGGCATATCCCATGTTTCTCAGCGTGTTTCGGCGCTCCTCGTCAATTGATTGCTGCTCGGGCTCGTCGTGGTAAAAGCCGTTGTATTCGATATCAGTCATCGAATTTTCGAGCAGCGCATCGAGGTAGAAAACCGTCCGTCGCGTTAGGGCGGTGTATCTTTTGGGGACTGGGATCGGATAATCCGTTTTGAGAGCGCGTATGGCTAAGCCACCCATTGACTTGGGCATTGTCAGCATCATGACAAACGCCGTTTCGAGTGGGGAGCGACAACCCTCGCGTACATAAGAAAGTGCCTTAAGGGCTTTATTGGATCCACGATACCCCGATGCCTTTGAAAAGAAGGTTCTGAGCTCTTCAACGCTGGTTAGGGCTGGGCGCTTGCGATATTGAGTTTCGTCGGACGTTTCAAGCGCGTAGGAGCCGCAGATTTCAAAGTAATACTCAACGAGCTCCCAAAGGTTGAGGTCGGCTGTTGCTTCTAACGCGCACAGCTTGATATCGACGATGTAGACGTTCGGCTCGAGTTCTAAGTAGCTTTCTGCATCAAACGTATAGCGCGTGCAGTGGCAGATGCAGCCTTTGCGGTGCCTTTTGGCATTATTGGAAAATGTCAGCACATGGATGCTTTCAGAATCGACATTCTTTCTGTTGAGCCATGCTCGTGCCGCTTCCATGTCGGACGTGGTCGGCGCAGACACCCTGATCTTTTCCATAGGTATGGGATCGGTCGCGTAGCTTGCGAGCGAGTTGGCTGTTTGGTATACAGCGCGTGCCGTGGTATGTGACAGAACGATTCCCATACGCGCATGATGGCATAGCGGACGCCACGTGCGCCCGAAACTTCGGGCAACGGTATTGGGGCGCGGCTTATCTTCTGCGAACGGTGGGTTTTTGAGCCGTCGTATCGAGGGAGCAGCTTCGGCTGGGGAGGTTTCTGTCAGCTGCGCCCTTTTTGGTGAATTCTAGTTGCGAATTCGTAGCTTCTAAGCGATTTTGTCGACCGCCAAGACGCCTCACCAACATATTTTGAGTTATTCGGCCTTATCCTATACGAATGGTGCAATCGCAACGTCCTATTCGAATTGATTCAGGTAGATTAATGGGGCTTGGTTGCGAAATTAAGGCGATTTTAGCTTCGATTGCGGTTCAAGGGGCCTTGACTAGTGGTTCAGCTGGCCGAACAACTCGAAAAATGTAGGTGGGCCAACCTGCCGACTATGTGAAGCACGCGTATTTGCTCGTTTTGATGAAAACTAGGGTGCAGCCATAAGGCTGCGCCCTAGTTTACTGCGTGTCGGTGTGCCCAGACGGATTGCGCTGTGCCTGGCAGGCGCTCCCGCAGATGGATCGGTTATTTCGCGAATAGGTTCTTGAGGTTGAACTCGGCCTGAACCGTGCGGAGCATGAGGTCGGTGTCGTCGAGGCCCAGGTGCTGCTCGTTGGCGTCGGCGGCGAGGGTGCCACGGCGGCGCGCCCAGTTCTCGAGCGCGGCGGGCGCGGACTCGCGGGGGAGCGAGCGGACGTCGGCATCCAGGCTGCGGCAGATCTGGCGCGAGTCGATGACGATGATCTTGCCGGCGCGGCGTGCCTCGGCGTAACCGTCCAGGTGGATCTTGAACCAACTGTCTTCGAACGCGGCGTTATGCGCCATGTACGGGTACTTCTTCATAAGTTTGAGCAGCTGCTTCTGCAGTTCCTTGTTCTCGCGGAATGGTTTTTTGCCGTCGATGTCGTCCCAGGTAATGTGATGGATGTTCGATAGCGGCACATCCTCGCCGCGGTAGATGTCGGGCAGGCCGCAGTAGTGTGCCTCGGCGTCATGCGGGACGGCGTCGCTGGTGAGCTCCATGATCTCCCAGCCCACGTTGATGATATAGCCGCGCTCGGGTGCACGGCCGGTGGTCTCGATGTCGATACCGAGCACGGTGCCCTGGATGGGCTTGCGGGCGTAGGCCACGCCGAGCGCGTCGCGGTCGCCGCGGATTTCGCGCATAACGGACGCGGCGGTGCGCTTTTGCATCTTGCCGATGGCGGCGCAGGTGTCGGCATCGGACAGGCCGCGCGAAAGCGTCGCGGGCGTCACGTTGCGCAGGCGTGCCTCGCCAATCTGGTCGCACAGGTCGCGGTTGCGGTCAGCCAGGTCGCGCACGGTGGCAAAGTCGAAGCTGGGGTCGCCCTCGGCGGTAAAGTACTCGGTTTCGAGCACCTTAAGGGCCTCTTCGCCCTTCTGGCGCTCGGACTCCATGGCGCCGTGATCGCCATAGATAAACATGGGAATAAACGGCTGGCGCTCGTATTCGAGTGCTTGTGAAACGTTCATATAACTGCTCCTTGGACGGGCCGCACCGCGCGGCTCGGGTTCATTGAGATGTGGCGAGATGATAGTTTACCATGGGCAACTATTGGCATCGCGCCTAGGACAACTACAATACCCTAGTTGACCGCTAGGACTTTTACAATGCTGCCGAAAGACATGAAAGGTTCCATCCGTCATGGATTTGCTGATTGATATTCTGCTCGACGCCGGCAAGGACACGCTCTCGCTGGCGCCGTTTTTGTTGGTGACGTATCTTGCTCTCGAGACACTTGAGCACGTTGCGGGCGACCGCGTCAACGGCGCTATCAAGCGCGCCGGCGCTGCGGGTCCCGTGGCTGGCTCGCTGCTGGGCATTGTGCCGCAGTGCGGATTTTCGGCCATGGCAGCAACGCTGTACGCCGGCCGTGTCGTGACGCTGGGCACGCTGGTCGCCGTGTTCCTCTCGACCTCCGATGAGATGCTGCCGCTGTTGCTCGCCGAGCAGGTGCCCGTGCAGACCATGGCGATGCTTTTGGCTTCGAAGGCACTGATCGCGCTGGTCACGGGCTTTATCGTGGACGCGGCTATCCGCGGCCTTCGTCGTAATGCCCGCGCGCATGCGGCGATTCGCCGTACCGTGCTGGGGACCGCTGCCAATCCGGCTCATGTGAACTGCGCGCACGACGACCATACCGGGGGCGACATCATTGATGAAGTGGCCGAGGCGGGCGTGAGCGCCGACCACATCCACGAGTTGTGCGAGCGCGACCATTGCGGTTGCGATGATGATGAAGATGAACACGAGCGCGACCACGGACACAGCCATGACCACGGTCACGCAGGCGAGCATGAGCACCACCACGGCCATGGGCACGACCACGGTCACTCCCACGAAGGTGCGCCCGTCCTGTCGATTATCCGCAGCGCGATCTCGCACACCGTGCAGGTTTCGGTTTTTATTTTCCTGGTGACGCTGATTCTAGTTGCCGTGCTCGAGACCTTCGGAGAGTCCGCGATCGAGCAGTTCCTGCGTGGCAACGAGACGCTCGCCGTCTTGGGCTCGGCACTCGTCGGCCTGATCCCCAACTGCTCGGCCAGCGTGGTCATTACGCAGCTGTACCTGGAGGGCGCGCTACAGCTGGCGCCGATGCTCGCCGGCACGCTCATTTCCGCCGGCGTGGGCTATCTTGTCCTGTTCCGCACCAACCGCAGCGCTCGTGAAAACGCCGTGTTCCTGGTCATGATGTACGTCATCGGCGCCGGCTGGGGCCTTATCCTATCCGCCTTCGGCCTCTAAGTAGGCCTAAAAAATGGTCTTCAAATAGCCATGCTCGGCGCCTGCGCAATGCGGCGACGCATGGCATTTTGAAGCCCGTTTTTTTGTTGAGCCATGGATTCCGAGCGCTCACACCGCTCAAAACAAAAAGGTAGATTTCCGGGCATGTCCCGAAAATCTACCTTGGTTAGCGCAGCAGCTCGGTGAGGTTGCGTTTAAAGCGGGCCCGGTCTTCGCTGGTAAATGCCGCCGGTCCGCGAGTGCGTCCCCCGGCGCGGCGTACCTTCTTTTCCTCGTGGCGAATAAACAACTGCATGTCGATGGTCGCTTTGTCGTAGACGCGCCCGCGCACGCCGATGGCGGCGGCATCGCGCCCGAGCGCCATGCTCGCCAAGCCAATGTCCTGCGTCACGACTACGTCGCCCGCCTGCAGGCGTTCGACAATGGCAAAGTCGGCGCTGTCGGCGCCCACGCTCACATCGAGCGTCGTGACCCAAAAGCCGCGTCGCGCGTGCTCGGCATCGCGCGGGTCGTCGCGGCGAATGTGCCGTTCCAGGTTTTGCGTGCTGTTGCCGGCGATAACAACGGCGACGCCCGCCCGCCGCGCGCAGTCAATCGACTCGCGCGTGACCGGGCAGGCGTCGGCATCAATAAAGAGCGTCCTTGGCATCTAGTGCACCAGTTTGCCAAACTGAATGGCGCGGACAATCAGCGTTACGCCAAACACCAGCAGTGCGGCGCCGCTAAAGATGACGAGCATCTTGGCCGACCACAGCGGATAGATAAACACGAACATGCCGGCGATGATGGAGAGCGCGCCGCTCAGGATGGCGAGGGCACGGTTGGACGAAAGCTCGGACTCCAGAATGGACATGACACCTTCGACGATCCAGCCAAAGCCGGCCACGATAACCACCATCGTGGTGAGCGTTGCGGTCGAGAAGGCCTGGTTGCGCAGGATTATGACGCCGCCCAAGATAATGAGTAGGTTGGAGATGATGCTCGTCACGCGCCAGCCGGTGGGCAGCAGTGGCTCGAAAACAGCGGTAAACAGCCTGATCGCGGCCGTGATCACAAAGTAGAAGCCCAAGACGGTCGTTAGGAAGACGAGGGACTTGGCGGGCGCAAACAGCAGTGCGATGCCGGCGACGAGCGCCAAGACGCCCGTGATGGCGTAAATCCAGCGCACGGCCTTGACGGCCTTGCCTGCCATGCTTTTCTCGTCAAATCCAAACTGGCTCGATTTTTGGTCATCATTCTTAAAGATACCCATAATGTCTCCTTTCCGTGCGGCGTAAGCCTTGATCGTTACGACCAGTATCGCCTAAAGGCGCTGGCGTATGGGTCGGGGAGGGTGAAACGTAACCCAAAGGCCCCGAATTGTTTCCGTTGTTCCCCACGTCGCGATTTTCTATTCAACAGGTGTAGAACATTGCGGCCCTGTTCGTTATTGCCTACGTTTTAGGTTAGATTTTCCTAAGAACAATTGCCCGAAATTGGGGGTCCCTATGAACGAAACAGTTCCCGCGGCGCCGTCTAGCGCGGAGTCGATGTCAAAGCAAGGTTGCGAAAAGCTCGGCCTGGACACGTTTGACGCGCTGGTCCGCCGCGCCCGTACGTGCCGTCGCTTTGACGAGTCCATGCGCGTGCCGCGTGAGTTTTTGCTCGAGCTGGCAGAGCTGGCTCACCTGGCTCCCTGTGGTGCCAATGCTCAGCGTCTTCGTTTTCATGTGGTGAGCGGTTCCGAGGACTGCGCTCGCATGTTTGACGAGCTTGCATGGGCCGGCGCGCTTAAGGACTGGCCGGGTCCTGCCGAGGGTGAGCGCCCGACCGGCTACATCGCGATTCTTGCCGAGCGCGCCGTTCCGGGTAAGCCCGCCGCTCCTATTACTGAGGTCGACACGGGCATTGCCGCGCAGACGATGATGCTCGCCGCCCGCAGCGCCACGCCCGAGGTGGCTGCCTGCATGTTCAAGGCCTTTACGCCCCACGCGATCGATGCCATGGGGCTCGATAGCGACAAGTATGAGCTCAAGCTGATCATGGCGTTTGGCGTTCCGGCCGAGACGCAGGTGATCGATGCGATCGATTCCAACCCCGATGGCTCCATCAATTATTGGCGCGACGAGGCACGGGTGCACCACGTACCCAAGCGTTCGCTCGCCGACGTACTGCTGTAGTTGAGCGTCACCGCGGTGTGATCCGGCGGTAAACCACCACAAAGGTACCTGTCCCCTTTGCGGTGGTGCGAGAGGAGGGCGTGTGGCAGATTTGTATTTGGTGCGGCATGGGCAGACTGAGCTCAACGTGCAGAACATTTTGCAGGGTGGGCACGATTCGCCGCTTACGGCGCGCGGGCGCGAGCAGGCGCTGGCGACGCGCGCGGCGTTTGAGGCGCGTGGCGTGACCTTTGACCGTGTGTATTCCTCCCCGTTGGGCCGGGCGCGGCGTACGGCTGAGCTAATTGCTGGCGAGGGCTGCTCGATAGAGCTGGTCGATGACCTACGCGAGTGGCATTTGGGCTCGCTGGAGGGCACATCAAATCGCGATATGCCGCCGCAGCCCTGGGGTGATTATCCGGTGGCCTTTGGTGGCGAGTCTGAAGTGCAGCTCCAGTCGCGTATGGTCGCGGTGCTGTCGCGCATCATGGCCAGGCCGCAGCACGACTGCGTGCTGGCGGTTTCCCACGGCTCAGCCTGCCAGGAGTTTCTTGAGTATGTGACTGGCAGGGGAGAGCTACCCGACAACGGAGCCGTGCTTCATTTTGGCTATTGCGACGGGGCGTTTTCGCTCCTTGATTGGTAACGAACGAAAGGACCCCTATGAATAAAGATCTGTATCTGGTCCGTCATGGACAGACGATATTCAACCTCAAGCGTATCATTCAGGGGTGGAGTGACTCGCCGCTTACGCAGTTGGGTTGCGACCAGGCGGCGCGCGCCGGCATGTTTTTACGTGCGTGCGGCATTGAGCCCGATCATGCCTACACCTCCACGCTTCATCGCACCGAGCAGACTATCGCCAACCTGTGGCCGGGCTTGGCGTACGAGCGCCTGGACGGTCTGCGTGAGTGGTTCTTTGGCGACTTTGAGGCCGAGCGCGTGATGCTTATGCCCGAGCGCCCGTGGCGAGATTTCTATCGTCAGTTTGGCGGCGAGAGCCAGATGCAGGTGCGCGAGCGCATGGCGGCGACGATAACCGATCTTATGCGACGTCCGGACCACGAGTGCGTGCTCGCGGTGAGCCATGGCTCGGCTATCAAGGAGTTTTTGGACCACGTGCGGGGCGCGGCGGCAGACGAGCGCGAACGCGTGCCGGGCAACTGCTCAGTGCTGCATTTTGCGTTTGACGATACGGCCGATACGTTTGAACTTGTCGAAGTCTTTACGCAGGAGGATTACGCGCGCGAGCTGGGGCTTGAACCACTTGTGGCGGCAGCAGGCCCGCAACGGGGATAACGCGAGCGTGGCGGCACGGGTCGCTGGCATAACTTCTCGACGCAAAAGGGGCGGAGATGCATGTACCTGCTGCATCTCCGCCCCCTGTTTGTTGAGCTGCCGATTTTTGTGCTGCGCGGTCTGGTCTTGCTAGAACCGCGCGACTTGGTGCGTGAGCAGACCCGTCGGAACCTGCGGTGCGCCGCCGCTGACCTGCGCAGCGGGGAAGAGCACGGCAACGGTAAAGTTGAACGGCTCCTTGCCGGTGTACGTTCCGGCGGAACGGGCCTCATCGGCCAGGAGCTGTGATGCCTCGACTAGTGCGGCAGCGTAGGCAGGGTCGTCGGCCAGTGCCGGCTCCGGCGCCTGGTCGAGCATGGCACGGATGGCGCCGACGGCGTCCTCGCGCTTGACCTCCCACACGCGGTGCGTAATACCCGCGGGGTCGGTGACGGCGTAGAGCGAGGCGCCCTCTTTGGCAGCGCCCAGGATGATGTCCATGACGGGCGACGCCTCGTAGGCGAGCGACACGGGGCGCGGCTGCACCTTGAGCTCGGCGATCGCGCGCGCGGCGGCGGCCACGTCGGCGCTGGCATCGCCCTTGCCGCCCGCAAGTACACTCGTCGGGCAGATCGCCACGACACCCGTCACACGTCCCGGCTCGCCCGAGCATTCGTACACGTAATACGCCGCACCCGGGTCCTTGAGCATCAGACCATCGGCAATGGCTCCGCGCAGAGCATCGTTGCCGCTCATGATGCTGTCCATTGCAGGCAGCGCCTCGAGCACGCGGTCCTGAGCCGGGCGGATGCAGGGAAACGGAAGTGCTTTCATGGGCGGTCCTAACGCACGAGTCGGTTTGTTCGCGGCTTATTATGCCCCAACTTGGCCGCTCGCGTCCCAGAGCACGTTATCGGCGAGCGCGATTAGCACCTGCTGACAACGAACGATATCGGCGTGGGGCACATATTCGTTGGGCTTGTGCGCGAGCGCGAGCGACCCGGGACCGTAGCTCATGCAATTGCGGTTACCTGTCTTGCCGGCAATGACGGCGGTGTCGGTGTAGCCGGTAAAGAAGCCGACGGTCGTGTCCGCGTCCGTCACGTCATCGGCGGCACGCTTGAGCGCTGCTAGAAGGGGAGAGTTCGGGTCGCGCTCGATGGCGGGGCGGTCGCCCGTCACGGTGTAGCTGCCATGGCAACCGGGAACGGCGGCTTCGGCGACGGCGATGGCCTGCTCTACCATGCGCGTCGCGGCGGCCGTATCGGTCGGCGGGGTCAGGCGCATGTCGACCCAGACTTTGGCGCGGTCGGGTACGACGTAGGGGCGATATCCGCCCTCGATTTGGCCAAACGTGATGGTCGAAGGCCCCAGCTCATTATGCACGGGCAGCGCCGCAAATGCGCGGCGAAGCGAGCACACGACCTCGGCCATGGCGGCGACGGCATCCGCGCCCTTCCAGGGCTGGCTCGCATGCGCTGTCACGCCAGCCATTTCAATCTCGAACCACGTACGCCCCTTGTGCGCCACTTGAATCTGTCCGTCGGTGGGCTCGGTATCCAGCACCCATTCGCGCGAACCGACCCAGCCGGCATCGATGGCTGCCTCGGAGCCTCGCATAAAGTCTTCCTCGTCGACCGAGCAGATGAGCGAAAAGCCGCGGCGGGGCAGCGCGCCATCCGTCGCCACGCGCTCGAGCGTATGGACCAGTGCGGCAATGGCGCAGGCCAGGCCACCCTTCATATCGCAGGCACCGCGGCCATAGAGCTTGCCGTCGCGCACAACCGTCCCGAGCGGCGGAATGTCCGCGTCCCAGCCATCACCCAGCGTAACGGTATCCATATGGCAGATATAGACGAGTCGTGGCTCGTCGCTCAGTCCCGGCACGGTGACCATAAGGTTGCGGCGCCCGGGCAGCACCTCGAGTTCCTCAACCTGCACGGCATGGAGTACCGGATGGCTCAGCTGCGCCAACCGTTCCTCAACCAACGCTTTGATATAGCGCTCAATCTCGTCCTCATACGCACCCGGGTCTGAGCTGTCGATCCGCACGAGTCCTTGCGTAAGCCGCCAAGCAAAATCTGTATCAACCATAGGCACCTCACAGATAGTTAGGTCAACATACAGATTGTATGCCAAGAAGCGGCTCGGTGCATTTAATGGAGCGCTCACAAAAACGGGGCGCCTCTCGTGCGAAAGGCGCCCCGCGGGCATTCAATGTCAGTGACGGGCAGGCCACATGGGGAACTGCCCGTCAGATCAGCCGGCGCTATTTGATTACGCGCACGCGATACATCGACGGAATCTGCTTAAGCGCCTCGATCGTGCTGCTGTTCAGGTGCTCATCGGTGTCGAACATGGTGTAGGCGTTCTCGCCGGCGGACTCGTTGGTCATGCGCTGCACGTTGGCGTTGTCCTTGGCCAGGATGGCCGTGATCTGGCCGATCATGTTGGGCACGTTGGCATGCAGGCAGGCAATGCGGCTCGCGGCGCGCGCCTTGCCCATGCTGCAGGCGGGGTAGTTGACGCTGCGCGCGATGTTACCGTTCTCCAGGTAATCCTTGAGCTCGCTGATGGCCATGTCGGCGCAGTTGGCCTCGGCTTCGCCGGTGCCGGCGCCCGAGTGCGTGGTGATAAACGTATTGGGCATCTTGACGGTCTTGGGCGTGGCAAAGTCGCAGCTAAACCAGCTGAGCTTACCCTCGCGCAGGGCGGCGTCGACGGCGTCTTCGTCGATGATGGTCTCGCGCGCGTAGTTGATGAGCACGGCGTCGGGTGCCAGCAGGTTAATCTGCTCGGTGCTGATCATGCCGATGGTGTCGGCCTTGCTGGGCACGTGTACGGTGAGGTAGTCGCAGCCGCGGCAGAGATCCTCGAGCGTGCCCACACGCTGCACCTCGCGGCTCAGCACCCACGCGTGCTCGACGGAAATGAACGGGTCGTAGCCGTAAACGTCCATGCCCAGGTCGACGCAGGCGTTGGCGACCTTGGAGCCCACGTTGCCCAGGCCGATGACGCCGATGCGCTTGCCCTTGAGCTCGCGGCCCACAAAGGCCTTCTTGGCCTTCTCGGCATCGACCTGAATCTCGGGGTCGTCGGCGTTGTCGCGCACCCAGTTCATCGATTGCACCACGCCGCGGCTCGAGAGCACCAGCATGCCTAGGACGAGCTCCTTGACGGCATTGCTATTGGCGCCGGGGGAGTTAAAGACGACGACGCCCTTCTTGGCGTACTCTTCGACGGGGATGTTGTTGACGCCGGCGCCGCAGCGGGCGATGGCGCGGATTCCCTCGGGCAGCTCGTAGCCGTGCAGGTCGGTTGAGCGCATCAGAATGGCGTCGGCCTCTTCGGCGGTGCTCACAAATTCGTAGCCTTCGCCAAACTCGACTTTGCCGTCTTTGGTGATGTCGTCGATGGTCTTAATCTTGCGCATGAAAAACTCCTTAGCTGGTTTGTTTAAAACAAGTGGTTTGAAGTGGCTGATCGGCCCGCGTGCTGCGGGCTAGTTAGATCGCTGGCTCAAACCGTGCTGCGCTTCGAAGTCCTTCATGTACGTGGCCAGTGCCTGCACGTCCTCCATGGTTACGGCGTTGTAGACGCTGGCGCGCATGCCGCCGACGAGGCGATGGCCCTTGACATTTTGAATCTGGTGCTCTGCCGCGCCTGCGACAAAGGCCGCGTCGAGCTCGGCGTCGCCGGTGCGGAAGGTGATGTTGGCGATAGAGCGGCTGTCGGCCTGCGTGGTGCCATGGAACAGCTCACTTTGCTCGAGCAGGTCATAGAGCAGATTGGCCTTGGCCCAGTTGCGCTCGGCCATGGCGGCAAGTCCGCCGGTCTCCTCGACCCAGCGGAATACCTTGCCGCACACGTAGATGCCAAAGGTGTTGGGCGTGTTGAGCATGGAGCCCTTGGCGGCCTGGGTCTTAAGGTCCATGTACTGCGGCGTCTGCGCAAAGGCGGGGCCATCTGCGATGAGATCGTCGCGCACGATGACCACGGTCACGCCCGCGGCACCGGCGTTTTTTTGCGCGCCGGCGTAAATGAGCCCGTAGCGCTCAACGTTGAGCGGCTGCGACAAAAAGCAGCTCGAGACATCGGCGACCAGCGGTACGTCGCCGCAGTTGGGCAGCTCGTGGTACATGGTGCCAAAGATGGTGTTGTTCTGGCAGATGTAGACGTAGTCGAGCCCGTCGCCTGCGGCCTCGGCGGCAATGCGCGCGTTGATGTCGGCCATGGTGGGTATGCGGTCGAAATTGGTGTCCTCGGAGCTCGCGAGCAGTACGGCCTCGCCGTACTTGGCGGCCTCCTTGTATGCCTTGTTGGCAAAGTTGCCGGTCACGATGTAGCCGGCGCGGCCGCGGCGCATGAGGTTCATGGGGATGCCCGCAAACTGCAGCGTGGCGCCGCCCTGCAAAAACAGGACGCGGTAGTTGTCGGGGATGCTTAGCAGGCGACGCAGGGTTGCCTCGGCGTCGTCGATGATCTGCTGGTACATGCTAGATCGATGACTCATCTCGAGCACGGACATGCCGCAGCCGCGGTAGTCCATCATCTCGTCGGCGATCTCGGCGAGCACGCTTGTAGGCAGCGCGGCCGGGCCAGCTGAGAAGTTGTGCACACGTGCCATCTTCTAGTTCCCCCTTGTAGTCGTTTGGACGTTCGGGATACTTTAGCACAGTGGAGCGCCAGGCGCGACCGCATCACAGCAAAACCCGAGTGCGCCGCTATGATTTACAGGATGGTTACATGGGGGAGGGGTGCTTTACTCCTCAGGCAAATCCAAATCTGCGAGCGAAGGCATGAGGTTCTCTAGGCGCTTGATCTCTTCGCCGCAAATTAGCTACCTCCTGGTCACTACGACGCCAGCGTGGCGATGACGGCTTCGTCGCCGGCGTATATTAGGGTGTTGCCGTCGGGGATGATCGTCTGGCCGTCGCGTTTGAGCATCACGACGATAAAGGGATGCTTGCCTTGCGGCACATCGCGAAGACGCTGGCCGGCCAGGCGACCGTGGGGCGTCACAGTGACCTCGCGCAGCGTAACTTCGGCACGCTCTTCGAACGTCGGGGCGGCCATCACCAGCAGATCGCCTTCCTCGATGACGGTATCGCCGTTGGGCAGCACCGGGTGCGCGCCGTCGCGCAGCACCAGGACCACGAGCATATCTGTGGCGCTGCCAATGTCCGCGAGCGAGCGTCCGGCAAACGGATGTCCAGCGCCCACCTTGAGCTTTACAAACGACATGCCGTCCTCGTCGCGGTAGTCGTTAAAGGTGCGGCGCACGTCGCCGGTCGCATCGATCATATCGAGCTTCTTCGCCACCGCCGGCAGAAGCGAGCCCTGCACCACAATGCTCGACACGGCAATCACAAACACCAGGTCAAATAGGTCGTGTCCGCCGGGAACGCCGGCCACCACGGCAAAGAGACTAAAGACGACCGAAGCTGCTCCGCGCAGACCCGCCCAGCTTACGAGCGCAACCTGGCGAGGGTTCGTCCTAAACGGCGCCAGCAGCATGCCTACGGCGATGGGGCGGCTCGCAAAGAGCATAAACGCCATGAGTGCCAGGCCCGGTAGCAGCATTTGCGGCAGGCGTGCGGGTGTAACGAGCAGGCCCAGCAAAAAGAAGATGGTCATCTCTGCCATCTCGGTGAGGGTGTCAAAGAAGTGCGCCATCTCGACTTTGCCGGTGATGTCGCTGGCACCCAGCACAATGCCGGCCAGGTATACAGCCAAAAAGCCGTTGCCGCCCAGGTAGCTCGGCAGCGCGTAGGCGACGATGGCCACGGCGAACAAAAAGATGGTCTGCGCGTCCTTGGCCGTTGCGTGCGCGCGTTCAATCAGGCGGCCCGCCGCCCAGCCGATGGCAAGGCCCAGGCCCACGCCCAGGATAATCTGCTTGGCCAGCAGTGCGGGAATGTTGATGTCGCCGCCGGCCGCGAGTGTAGCGAGCACAGCGGTGAGCATGTAGGCGACGGGGTCGTTGGAGCCCGATTCGACCTCGAGCAGCGAGTCGGTGCCGCCCCTCAGCGAAAGGCTGTGCTCGCGCAGAACGCTAAAGACGCTGGCCGCGTCGGTGGACGCCACGACCGATCCCAGCAGCAGGCTGCCGATCCAGTCGATCCCCAGCGCGAAGTGGGCGAACACGCCGGTGATGCCGGCAGTGATGACGACGCCGAGCGTGCTCAGCAGCACCGCCGGCGCAGCGACGGGCTTGGCACGGTCGATATTGGTGTTAAAGCCGCCGTAGAACATGATGAACAGCAGCGCCGTGCTGCAGACGGTTTCGGTGAGCGCATAGTCGCTAAAGTCGATATGCGCCGGGCCGTTGACGCCCAACAGCATGCCGAGCGCGATAAAGATGAGCAGGGTGGGGAAGGGGAGCTTTTTGCCGACGGGTTTGATGGTCAGACACAGAATGATGACGAGGCCGATAAAGAGAAGGATCTGGTTCATGGATGGTGTCCGCTCCTGGTTGGTTGGCGTGGCACGGTCAGTTGCCTGCGGTTATTTGTACCCAAAGATGGTGGGTTTATGGGGTTGGATTGCGGGCGTGCGCGATATCGTCATAGACGGCTGCCGTCTTTGCCTCTGCTCGGAAACCCTTTCCAGCTTTATTGCAACGGAGTACAATGGGTAACGTTTAAGTTCAACTTGAAGTTTTAGTTGCGGCGCCGGGCTTCGGCCGCAATGCAAGGAGAAGCGTACCATGGCGATCTATGTGACATCTGATGCTCACGGGCACGTGCGTGCGCTTGACGAAGCCCTGTCTAAGATCTCGTTGACGTCCGACGACACGCTGTACGTGCTGGGCGACATGATCGATCGCGGGCCCGATCCGGTCGGCGTTATTAAACTCGTGCGCTCGCTGCCCAACGCCCACGTGCTCAAGGGTAATCACGAGCAGATCATGCTCGATGCCATCATTGGCCAGGATCCGCTCGATGCCGAGACCTGGGATATCAACGGTGGTTGGACGACGCGCGAGCAGCTCAACGACATGGAATTTGAGGCATACGAGGAGCTCGTGCGATGGATGGCCGCGCTGCCGCTCTACGCAGTGGTCGAGACCGAGGAGCGCCCGTATCTGCTGGTACATGCTGGAATCGAGATGAAGGCGGCGCGCGCGTTTTTGCTTGAGCATGGCGTCGATTGTGCCGATGGCGTTGGAGCGGTGGGTGCCGATCGCGAGCTGCTGCAGCAGATGCTCGCGGTGCAGTCGTCCGATGACCTGCTGTGGATTCGTCATGGCTATTGGGATGCGTCGACCGGGCTGCTTTCTGCCGAGGGCAAGGGCCCGGTCGTGGTGAGCGGTCACACGCCCACGGTATCGCTTGGGCGCTATTGCGAGGTCGGTGGTCTGGCGGGGCTCGATGAGGAATCGGGACGCGGGCAGATCGTGCGCTTGGGCGGCGAGGACACTGCTGGTGTGCCCGATCGCATCGACATCGACTGCGCCGCCGCCACCGGCTCCGAGTTCGGCCGCGTGGGCATCCTGCGCCTGGACGACGGGGCCGAGTTCTACGCGAACATCAACCCGGGCGAATAACCTTGTTCCGCCGATCTACCGTAGCTAATTTGGGACGGGGCTTTTTTGACTACTTTCGGAGAGTAGCGCCTTCTTGCTCGGTAAGCGCTAGAAATGAGGAGCGTCTGCGTCCTCGACAGCGCGAAAATGCTCGAAAAACCGTCGCAACGGAGTCAAACGACGTCGCGGCGGTTCTTTTTTGGCTGCCCGCTTGCTAAGTGAGTAGACTTTTTTGGAAATGCCGAGCACCCAACATATTTGCCTCAATAAAACCGACGCTCCTATAAGTTGTCAAGAGGCAGTTTGCGGGAGCGTTCTCTCCAATTCGCACAGGAGCTCGTAATACCTCCTCTCCAGTTTCGTCGACCGCCGTTTCCCCCGTT
>CABUTO010000025.1 GCA_902494535.1 uncultured Collinsella sp. | reverse complement strand
TTGGAACACGCGGCGCAGGCAGGTAAGATTGAAGGGCCTGACGCCGGAGGAGTTCCGGAACCAGGCCCTTGCGGCGTAGTCGCTATTTATTCAGTCCAAGTTTCGGGGCGCAGTTCACTGTCCCCTTTGTGGTGGTTGAGCGTTAAAAGCGAAATATCGCTACTTGGAAAGCTCGTCGGCGAGGGCCTCGATCTGGGCGCGCGATGCGTCGTTGAGCGAACCCAGCACAGTCACCTTGTTCTGCGCCAGGGTGATGTCCTTCATACCCTCGAGTTCCTTAGTCATAACCTTGGCAGCAGCGGGCGCCCAGGAACCGGCCTCGACGAGCGCCACCGTACGATTCTGATAGGCGTGCTCGGCAAGTGTATGGATAAAGGTGCTCATGAACGGGAAGATCTCGCCCTGATAGGTGATAGAGGCGAGCACCAGACGGTCATAGCGGAACGCATCCTCAACAGCCTCGGCCATATCGTCGCGAGCCAGGTCAAAGACGGAAACCTTCTGGCCGCGAGCCTCAAGCGCAGATGCGAGCTCTTCAACGGCAGCCTTCAGATGCCCATACACACTCGCATAGGCAATCGTGATGCCCTCGTCCTCGGGCTGATAGCTCGACCAGGTGTTGTAGGTGTCGAGGTAATAGCCCAGGTTCTCGGTCAGCACGGGACCGTGAAGCGGGCAAATGATCTGGATGTCCAGATTGGCGGCCTTCTTGAGCACGGCCTGCACAAACTTGCCGAACTTGCCCACGATGCCAAAGTAGTAACGGCGCGCTTCGCAAGCCCAGCCCTCGGGATCCTCGATGTCGTTGGCGCCAAACTTGCCAAAGCCGTCGGCACTAAAGAGCACCTTGTCGGTGGCCTCGTAGGAGAACAACACCTCGGGCCAGTGAACATTGGGGGCACCGACAAAGGTTAGGCTGTGGCCGCCCAGGTCGAGCACGTCGCCATCTTTGACGACCATCTTGCGCTCGGAGAAGTCGGTGCCAAAGTAGTTGACCATCATGCGGAAAGCACCCATGCTAGCCACAATCTGCGCCTGGGGATAGCGCTCCATAAAGGCGGCGATACCGGCGGAGTGATCGGGCTCCATGTGATGGACGACCAGGTAGTCGGGCGTACGGCCATCGAGCGCGGCCTCGAGGTTGCCGAGCCACTCGTCGACAAAGCCAGCGTCAACCGAATCGGCGACAGCGATTTTATCGCCCAAGATAACATAGCTGTTGTATGCCATGCCGTTCTCGGACACGTCGTACTGGCCCTCGAACAGGTCAATGTCGTGATCGTCGACACCGATGTAGCGGATATCCTTGGTGATCTCCATCAGGCAAAGCCTCCTAGATAGACAAAAGAACCCGTCTATCATAACACTCGCCTTTAGAGCCACAGCTATCTACCGGCATCCTTATCGATTGTTATTGATGCGGAATATACCGCTTTTGACCTGCAAAAACTATGCGCGAGGCTCTGCCGTGCTATGTCGAACGATGAGCTGACCGGGGATGCGAATGGCGACGGTTTTGTCCGTTGCCCCCGCCTTGGGAACCGCGTGCTCGAATACCTCGCGCCCACGCTGATGCAAATCGAATCGAACGGTCGTGAGCTCGTTATGCGCGACAAAGTCGTCGAGCGAGTCATCGACGCCCACCACGCTCACGTCCTCGGGCACGCGCAAGCCGCTATCGCGCAGCGCTGCAATGACGCCATTTGCCATCTGATCGTTTGCCGCATAGATCGCCGTCATGGTGCGATCGTGTTCGGCCAGGTACCTACCGGCCTCGTAACCGCTGTTGGCAGACCAGTCGCCCTCAAGCGGCTCTACCGGCTCGATGTGCTTACGCTCGAGCGCATCCTGCCAACCGGCGCGACGGAACTGCTCGTCGACCGAAAAGGACGGGCCGCCGATATAACGAATCTGCTCGTGTCCCAGCTCAAACAGATGATCCATGAGCAACAGCGAGCAGCCGTAATGATCGGAGTCAACCGTAGTCACCCGCGGGTGCGCATACATGGTAACGATGACCGTGCCAATACCCGGCAGTGGATTAAACGTCTCAAAATCGGGAGCCATACGGCTCATGCCGATAATGATGCCGTCCACGGGCAGCGCGGCCATACGACGTGTTGCCTCGGCAAGAGAGAATTCCTCGGTCTTGGACATCTCGACCAGTGTGATGGCGCAATTATGCTCGCGAGCAGCGCTGGCGATGCCGTCGATCATTGAGAGGTTGCCAAACTTGGTGACATCGTTGACGCACAGGCCGACCGAATGGTAACGGCCGTCACGCAACGAACGGCCGGCATAGCTCGGACGGAAGCCGAGCTCTTGCATAGCGGCTTGCACGCGCTGGCGCGTCTGTTCGTTAACGTTGGGCAATCCGTTGGCAACGCGCGAAACCGTCTGTTGCGAAACACCGGCAGCGCGGGCAACGTCGGCCATGGATACCGGACGCGTACCCGTATCGTTGGAAGGGCGCCTTGCCACAAAATCACCTTCGCTCTCGCAGGATCTGAATAGTGCGAATGTCGGCCCGGGCAGAAACACACCCCGCGCCGAAGCCCGCTATCGTCGGACGCATGTTAACGTACTCTACTTTTTCTATCAGCGGTTCTTTTGCTCCATATGTCCATACAGCCACACCGTTCACGGCCGAAAATCTACCGATTACCAGATTCTCAAAAAAGGAGATACATTGTGTTATGAGTACGTTAACATACCCTTTAACGTGCGGCGCCGCGAACGTCTGGTTTGTGGTGCTCAATATTGTTAACGTACTCATAATGACACGGACCAGTCTCTCCGGCGTCAAGGAAAGGACCCGTATGACCGCCCCCGACGAAAAGATACTCGCCACCCTCACCAAGCTGTTTGAGGAGGAGTTTGGCCCCATCGACGAGCGCCAGGTGCTCTACGTGCACGCGCCCGGCCGTTCCGAGATCAGCGGCAACCACACCGACCACGAGGGTGGCCACGTTATCGCTGGCTCGCTCGATGTCGCTGTCGACGGTATCGCCGTGGCAACCGATTCCAACAAGGTCCGCGTCGCCGACGAGGGCTACCCCACGTTTGAGATTACCCTCGACACGCTGAATGTTCAGGAGTCCGAGAAGGGCACGTCCGCAAGCCTCGTGCGCGGTATGGCCTACGAGGTCGCAGCGCTTGGTGTTGAGCCCAAGGGTTTCGACTTCGCCTTTACCTGCTCCGTCCCCTCGGGCGGCGGTCTTTCGAGCTCCGCTGCTGTCGAGGCGGCATACGGCCGCGCTATGGAGACGCTTTGGGGCGCGCCCGCGATTGAGCCCGTCGCACTCGCCCAGATGAGCCAGCGCACCGAGAACAACTACTATGGCAAGCCTTGCGGTCTTATGGACCAGGCCGCTGTGTGCCTGGGCGGCCTTGCCTACATGGACTTTGAGGATCAAGCCCAGCCTAAGACCCAGAAGCTCGAGCTCAACTTTGAGGATCACGGCTACGCGCTCGTGCTCGTTAAGGTCGGTGCCGACCACGTGGCTGCCACCGACGACTACGCCGCCGTTCCGCGCGAGATGCAAGACATCGCCGCCGAGTTTGGCAAGACACGCCTGTGCGAGGTCGACGTTGCCGACTTTGACGCCAAGCTCCCCGAACTGCGCACCAAGCTGGGCGACCGCGCCTGCCTGCGCGCCGTTCACTACTGGTATGAAAACGGCCTGGTCGATAAGCGCTGGGCAGCCCTTAACGCCGGCGATATCGATCAGTTCCTGGTCCTGACGCGCGAGTCGGGCGCCAGCTCCGCCATGTACCTGCAAAATGTCGTTGCCAAACTGGGTTCTGAGCAGCCTTCCATGTACGCCCTGGCGCTGGCCGAGCATGTGCTCGACGGCCGCGGTGCCGTCCGCATCCACGGCGGTGGCTTTGGCGGCACCATCCAGGCCTTCGTGCCGCTCGATCTGGTCGACACCTTCATTGCCAAGATGAACGGCTGGCTGGGCGAGGGCTCTGCCCGCCACTACGCGATTTCTGACAAGGGGGCTTACGCGGCATGGCTGTAATGACTGATGTGCGCGAGGCCGCGCAGAACCTGATCGAGTACGCTATCCACCGATCGATGATCGGCCAGGACGACCGCATCTGGGCATACAACACCATTCTGGAGTGCATCGGCGCTGCGGGACCGGCGCTCGATACGGCCTGGGCGCTGCAGGTTGAGAAACTCTCGCTCTTGCACCCCGATACCCTGCCCGACTTTGATCTTGAAGGCACGCTTGCCGCGCTTGCCGAGGCCGCCGTTGCCAACGGTGCTGCCGAGGACACGGCATCGGGCCGCGACCGCATCGCCATGCGCATCATGGGCGTGCTGATGCCGAGGCCTTCGGTTGTAAACGAGGAGTTTAACGGACGCATGGGCGTCAACGAGCCCCGCGCCGCGACCGACTGGTTCTACGGCCTGTGCTGCGACGCCGGCTACGTGCGCCGCGCCGCCATCGCGCGCAATATCAAATGGAGCACCCCCACCAACTGGGGCGACCTCGAGATCACCATCAACCTGTCCAAGCCTGAGAAGGACCCGCGCGATATCGCCGCGGCCGGTGCGGCCAAGAACACGGGCGAGAAGTATCCCGCCTGCCAGCTGTGCATCGAAAACGAAGGCTACCCTGGACGCTCCGCCGCAACCGACGGCGGCGCCCACCCCGCCCGTCAGAACCTGCGCGTTATCCCCATCCAGCTCGACGGCGAGCGCTGGGGCTTCCAGTACAGCCCGTATGCGTACTTTAACGAGCACTGCATTGCCATGAGCTCCAAGCATCGCCCGATGCACGTGGATCGCAAGAGCCTGACCTGCTTGCTCGACTTTGTCGACCTGTTCCCGCACTACTTTATTGGCTCCAACGCCGACCTGCCCATCGTGGGCGGCTCGATTCTGTCGCACGACCACTTCCAGGGCGGCGCGCACGAGTTCCCCATGATGCACGCCGCCGAGGTCTCGCAGTTTTGCGTGCCCGGTTTTGACCAGGTCAACGGCACCGTGTTGCAGTGGCCGCTTTCGGTGCTGCGACTGCGCTCGCACGACCGCGTTCAGCTGCTCGACGCTGCCGAGAAGATTATCCTCGCCTGGCGCGAGTGGACCGATGAGTCGGTGGGCGTCGTCGCGCACACAGCCGACGGCGTAGCGCACAACACCGTAACGCCCGTCATCCGCCGCGTCGACTCCCGCGGCAACGCCGGCGGCGAGATCTACGAGGCCTACCTGGCACTTCGCTGCAACATCACGACCGGCGAGCATCCGCTGGGCGTTTTCCACCCGCATGCCGAGTATCACCACATCAAGAAGGAGAACATCGGCCTGATCGAGGTTATGGGTCTGGCCATTTTGCCGCCACGCTTGGTTCCCGAGCTCGGCGCTGTCCGTAAGCACCTGCTGGCGGCCAAAGCCGATACCAGCTACGACCTTGCCGGCGCGCTCGAGGGCGACGACCTTTGCCGCAGCCACGCCGCATGGGCCGAGGACGTCTTTGCCCGCCGCGCCGACGAGCTTACGGCGGACAACGCCATCGACATCCTGCACGAGGAGGTCGGCGTGGTGTTTGGCCACGTGCTCGACAACGCCGGCGTCTTTAAGTGGGACGAAGCCGGCCGCGCCGCCCAACAGCGCTTTATCGATTCGCTGTAGAGCACGGGCCCGAACGTTCAACAGCAGCCCGCACGACATAGCCACCTACACGACAACGGCGCCCGCCGGCAACATCGCCGGCGGGCGCCGTTTTTGAGTGTTCGGTGTCGCGACTCCTAGAGTTCAGTCACGACAACACTGTTATAGATCTCGTCCCAGCGGTCCATGACCAGGTGGCCGGTCTTGGGATCCATGGCGTTGAGCTTGCCGCAGGTATTGGCGGTCTTGAGCACCGTGACGTCGTCGGCGCCGGCAGCAATGGCATGCGCAAAGCCGGCGATGGTCGAGTCGCCGGAACCCGTCGCGTTCACAGCCGCAATCGCGGGCGTCTTGGCGCGGAACGCGCGACCCTCATGGAAGCCCACCGAGCCGGCAGCGCCCATCGAAACGACAACCCAGGGGATACCGGCAAAGCGGCCATCGGCGGCAAGCGCCTCACGCAGGGCATCGATATCATCGGTCGTAAAGGACGTACCCAGCAGGCCGTTAATCTCGGTCAGGTTGGGCTTTACGAGCTCGGGCTTAGCGTTAGACTCCAGCGCGGCCTCCAGCGATGCACCCGAGGTGTCGAGCAGCACCTTGGCGCCCGCCTCCTCGGCGATTTTGACGAGCTCGGCATAGTAGCCGGCATCGACGCCACGCGGCAGCGAGCCCGAAAGCGTCACAACGTCCGCCTTCGCTGCAAGCTCGGCGAACTTGGCCGTAAAGGCCTCGAGCTCGGCCGGGGCGATCTGCGGACCGCTCTCCAAAAGCTCGGTCTGATTACCCTCGTGCAGAATATTCAGGCAAATGCGCGTCTCACCGGCGATGGGCACAAAGTCGTTCTTGACGCCGTCGGCATCCATAAGCTCGGCCATATAGGCACCCATGTGGCCGCCGAGCAGACCGGTCGCGAGCACATCGTCGCCCAGTTGCAGCAGCACGCGGCTCACGTTGAGGCCCTTGCCGCCAGCGGTCTTTTCGGGCGTCACACGGTTAACATCGTCGATGATCAGCTTGTCGAGCTGATAGCGCGTATCAATCGACGGGTTCATGGTAACGGTCAGAATCATATTGAACTCCTGTTTAGAAAACCGGCCCGCGCCCCATCACAGAAACGCGAGCCGTCAACGGACTAGTTAATTACGCCGGATACCCACTAGTCGTGGTATTCGCCGCGGTCCCACTTCTCCAGGAACTCGTCAAAGAAGTGCGGGTCAGCCTGAGCCTCGGCGTCGGCCTTATTGCAGGCATCGATCTTGGCGATCAAGGCATCGTGCTCGGGAGTCTTGTCGTAGGGCTCCTCCAGGAAGGCAAGCATGATGTCGGCCATCAGGAACTCGCCGGTGATCTTGCCGCCAAAGCCCACGATGTTGGCGTTGAGCTCGCGACGGGCATACAGGGCAGAGGTCATGTCGCGAACCAGGGCGCAGCGGGCGCCGGGAACCTTGTTGACGGCGTTGGTGATGCCGATGCCGGTGCCGCACAGGGCCACGCCAAAGTCGGCCTTGCCGCTGGCAACAGCCTCGCCCACGGCCTTACCGTAGATGGGATAGTGCGTACGGGTGTGGCTGTAGGTGCCGCAGTCAAGCACCTTGTAGCCAGCCTGCTCCAGGCGGTCGGCCAGATAGATCTTCTCGTCCGTAACGATATGGTCGCAACCGATTGCGATGGTCTTCTTCATCAGAACGTCCTTTCGTCTGAATTCACAAGTTGAGGTAGAAGTTCGAGTTCTCGGTGGCTCTCGTTAGGCCATCTTGTTGAGCATGTCGACACGGATCTGGTGACGGCCGCCGGCGTACTGGGCGCGCAGGAACTCGCGGGCGATCTTCTTGGCGACCTCGGTGCCCACAACGCCCGGGCCCATGGTGACCATGCGCGAGCCGTTGTGCTCGCGGGTCATGTAGGCGGAACGCTCGTCAGAAATGTTGGCGACGACCATGCCCTTGATCTTGACGGCGGCCATATAGGAGCCGACGCCGTACTTATCGAATGCGAAGCCCTGGGAATCCTTGTGCTCCAGCAGGTCCTTTGCGACGGCGGTGGCGGAATCGACAAAGTCCGCGGCAGGGGTCTCGGAATAGTCGACGACCTCGTGACCGTCGGCGATGAGCATCTCCTTGATGGACTCCTTCATCGACATACCGTCGGCATCGGAAGCGATTACAACTCTCATGACATCCTCCTTGAGAGATACGCAGGTGCGCAGTTTCTGTTTGGAAGTGTTGAATCGCGTTCAGGTCCTGGCATCTGAATGTGCGGTTCTTCACTGTTCATGTTTATTTGAACACATTCGAACATTAACTGCAACAATTATTTGTTTGTCTTTGTTCTTTTTTGAACAATTACCGTTCGCGGATGATTGCTGACCGTTTGGACTCAGAAAAGGCCCGGCTTACCGCGCATTCAACAAACAAAAGGGCGGCCGAGAACGTGTCTCGGCCGCCCTTCGGCGGTATTCCCCGGTATATACAGCTGTTTTAGCTACTCGGACTGCCCGCCCTTTTTGGCGTGCTTGGACGGAGCGCTCAGAAAGCGACCCGTCAGATAGTTCGCCGGGCCGGAAATATCAATCCCCAGTAGCACGTGCCCCAGCCACAAAAACGCGGCGAGCACCAGCAGTGGAATCACGCACGAGGTCACGATCATCACGATGACGCCTTCGATCAGATCGGTCACCTGCTGCACAATTTCATCGGTCATCTGCTTGGCGCCGCTGGTCACCGACGTGACGAGACCCGAGGCACCGTCGGCAAGCTGCTCAAGCACGTTCTTGGACTCTGTGGACTCGGTCTTTTTCTTGCTTGTTTTGGAGCTATCGCTATCTGCCGCGCTCGCAGCGTCGGCCGCCTTTTGCTCGGCCGCCTCGATGCTAACGCGATACGTTTCGTCGACCTTTTGCGACACCCATACGCTTGCGGGCACCAACGCCATGCCAATTATGGCGACCACCAGCACACGCGTTGCCACGCGGCGCAAGACGGCGCTGGTGCTCCAGCGTCCGTGAATGCCAAGTGAGATCGCAAAGAGCACCAGCGCAAACGGAATCAGGATGCCCAGGCCAACCGACCACAAAATAGTCAGCAGATATTTCTCAAGATAGAGCACGGCAAGCACGATACCCAAGTTTCCCGAAAGCTGCGCGAGCTGCTCGGCAACTGGCGTTCCCGTATCGCCCGGCAGCGCAGTGATACCCGCAGATAGGGCGACGCACGAGGTCGTGAGCGCCAAAACATTGCCCTTCTTTTGATCGATGACCTCGATGGTGGAGTCCCAGGTCTTGGTATCGGCAAAATGCGGACGAGCTACAAAGCCCGACAACAGCGCCAGTACCACGAGCGCAACGATGAAGCCAATCTGCAGTTTTTTGTTTGCGCACACGACATCGGACAGGCTGGGCTGCAGCTCGGTTACCGTTGTGTGCTCGGTTATCTGGACAGGACGCCCATGAGTCATCTCGTGCGCGTCTCCCTTTTGAATCAATCCGTTGCCCGGCATTTGGATACCTCCTTATTCCGGCCTGTATTGCGGATGGAAGTATACCCACCCAGCGAAAAACCGAACGGGAGGGCGTGCAGAAGCTCCATAACGCTGCTAGTCGAACAGTGCCATTTCAAAACTATGCCGGTTTACTACGGTAAAACCGATAGGACCGACCACATTTGCTATTAGCAGAAAATGACAAGCTTTCTACCTGCGGCTTTGATAACGCCGTTCTTTCCATAGTTGAAAGAATGCGATTCATCGTAGTAAACCGGCATAGTTTTGTAACCGACAGGTCGAGTCGGCACCGCAGCAAACCTAATAACCCGTTTTCTTCCATCCTCAAAGGATCAAATGCATGGCAGGAGTGTCCCTAACTGCGGCAGATAAGGAACGTCCCCAAGTGCCGGGTAAAAAGAAAAAGCCCTGTCGCGAGTTTGCGGCAGAGCTTTTGGAAGGGGACTTGGTTGTGCGGGCTCGTTAGGCGAGCTTGGCCTCGAGCTCGGCGATGCGCTTGTAGGCATCGATGGTAAAGCGGGTCTGCTTCTCCAGGATCATAGTGGTCATGAGAGTGTCCTGAGCGTGAGCCATGATGAAGGTCATCTCCATCTCGCCACCGCCGGCCTCCTGCGAAAGCAGCTTGGTCTGCGTGTCGTGGGCACCGATGAGCGCATCGCTGGCATCCTTGTGCAGCTGCTCGGCCTTCTCAAAATCACCCTCGCGAGCAGCATCGAGCGCTGCAAGCAGATCGGTCTGGGCGTCACCTGCGTATGCGACGATCTCGAATCCAACCATCGAGATTTCTTCTTTGGTTGCCATATTGCGTTCCTTTCACATATGAACCAATGGAGAGCATCGCGTCCGGGCATACGCGCTGCGTTCTGTATGGCAGAAACATTAACATTCAAACAAAAAAGAACAACGCAAAACATAATTTCAAGCTATGAACGGTCAATTTTCGCCCGTGAACGGTTTCCAAACCATTTCGAACAATATCAAACATGATTAACGGAAACCCAAACAGGACCGCGCCCTAGCGCAAATCGCGCACCGTATCGCCCTCTACGAGCACGCCGGGGATCAGCATGTGCTCCACGCCAGACGCACCCCCCTCGGCACCGGCGATCTTATCGACTGCCCACATGCCGACACGCCTGTTGTCAAAGCGCACGGTGGTCAGGCGACGGTCGGGCACGATATCGCCCAGGCTGTCATCAACACCCACCACGCTCACGTCCTCGGGCACACGCCTTCCGCGCGACTCGAGCCCGCGAATGCAGCCGTAGGCCATGGCGTCGTTGGAGGCATAGATGGCAGTACAGGTCGGATCGTCCGCCAGAGCCTGGCCTGCGGCATATCCGCTCTGCGCCGTCCAATCGCCACGGATGAGTCGCGGCAGCTCAATACCATGTGCGCGCAATGTCTCGCGCCAGCCTTCCTCGCGCTGCATGCCCGAAAGCGAGCGCTCGGGACACGAGATAAAGTGCACGGTCTTGTGCCCCTGCCCCAGCAAGTACTCGACCACCTGGCGCGAGCAATCGAACTGGTCGTTATCGACCGTAGAGCACAGCGGGTGCTCCAACATCGTAACGAGCACCGTCTGCATACCGGGCAGCGGCTCAAAGGTGCCAAAGTCCGCCGGCATGCGGTTCATGATCACAACCATACCGTCTACCGGCAGCGCGCTCATACGCGATGATGCGCTCTCGAGGGTATAGGGATGTCCATCTACTTTAGTGAGGGTGATGGCGTAGCCGTGCTTATCGGCGGCGGCGGCAAAGCCCTCCATACGGTCGAGGTTGCCAGTACCGGTAATGTTGAACATGGCGACACCGACGGTCTTAAACTTGCCGCGGCGAAGCGATCGACCGGCAAAATTGGGGCGATATCCCAGCTCGCGCATGGCGGCACGCACGCGTTCCTTGGTCTCGGGGCGCACGCTGGGCGAATCGTGCACCGTGCGCGAGACCGTCTGTTCCGAGACGCCCGCGAGGCGCGCCACATCCTTAACGGAAACCGATTTTTTAACAGCGGCCATAGGTCGATCTTTCCGTGTCAACGATGCCATTGACGGCATCCTGCGCAGTCATATTAAACGCCTTCAAGTATATCCAACGCCGCCTCTGCAATACGCTCACCACCCAAAACCTACCGTTCACCGACATTTCTGCTTCCCCGAACTGCTTTTGTCGCCCAAATGTTAACGTTGCCATTGTGCAAACACAGAGCCACCGGGCGGCTCAAACGTTTACGCGCAAGGAATCGACGGTTCGCAGGCACAGGAACCACCGGTTCGCGTCTTTTTTTGTGTCCCAAAATGGCAACGTCAACATTTTGGCAAGCAAACGTCAAAAGCTACCATCGTTGCTAACCCACCGACTCTTAGGAGCTTTGCATGGAGCAACTCATCGCCACTATCGAAAAGGGCCAGCCCTTTTTCAACGCGATCGCCCGCAACAAGTACCTCAAGGCGATCCGCGACGGTTTTATCTCCGTCATCCCCATCATCATCTTCTCGTCCATCTTCTGCCTCGTAGCCTCGGTCCCCAACATCTGGGGTTTCTACTGGCCCGATGACATCAACAACGCCTTGTGGAAGTGCTACAACTACTCCATGGGCATCCTGGCCATCGCCTGCGCCGCCACCACGGCCAAGCACTTCGCCGACGCCCAGAACCGCGACCTGCCCAAGAATAACCAGATCAACTTTATCTCGTGCATGTGCGCGGCCATCATCGGCTTCTTGCTCCTTTCGAGCGACACCATCGCCACGGATGCCGCCAGCGGCTTCAACACCACCTACCTTGGTTCCAAGGGCCTGCTGACCGCCTTCATCGCTGCGTTTGTGACCGGCATCATCTACAAGTTCTTTATCAAGCGCAACATCACCGTCAAGATGCCCGAGCAGGTTCCGCCCAACATCTCGCAGACCTTTAAGGACATCATCCCCTTCTCCGTCTGCATCACCGTCTTTTGGGTCTTTGACATCGTCTTCCGCGCTGCTTTTGGCTTCTGCTTTGCCCAAGGCGTCATCCAGGTGTTCCAACCCTTGTTCACCGCTGCCGACGGCTACATCGGTCTCGCCGTGATCTACGGCGCCATGAGCCTCTTCTGGTTCGTGGGCGTCCACGGCCCCTCGATCGTCGAGCCCGCCATCGCCGCCGCTCTCGTTGCCAACATGACCGACAACCTGGCTGCGTTCCAGGCTGGCCAGCACGCTTCCGCTGTCCTGACCCAGGGTGCCCAGTACTTCGTCGTCTGCATGGGCGGCACCGGCGCCACGCTCGTCCTGGTCTTTATGTTCTGCTTCCTGGCCAAGTCCCAGGAGATGCGCGCCGTCGGTAAGGCCGCCATCGTCCCCGTGTGCTTTGCCGTTAACGAGCCGCTGCTGTTCGCCGCACCTATCGTGCTCAATCCCGTCTTCTTTGTCCCGTTTGTCTTTGCCCCGATCGCCAACATCTGGATCCTCAAGATCTTTATCGACTTCTTGGGCATGAACGGCTTTATGTACACGCTGCCTTGGACCGTCCCCGGCCCCATCGGCACCATCATGGGCTTGGGCTTCCAGCCGCTCGCCTTTGTGATGCTCGCCATCATCCTGGTCGTCGACTTTGCGCTGTACTACCCGTTCTTCCGTGCCTATGACGCCCAGAAGTGCGCCGAGGAGGCTGAGATCTCCCAGGAGGAGCTCGCCGCCAAGAACGCCGAGAAAGCCGCCAAACTCAACGATGCCTTCCAGGGCAAGGCCGACGCCAAGAGCGTTGCCGCCGGCGCCGCTGCCGAGGCCGTAAAGACCGATGCCGCTCCCGCCTCTACCCCCGCTGCCGAGGCTACGGCCGCCAGCGACCTCAACGGCAAGCGCGTGCTCGTGCTCTGCCAGGGCGGCGGAACCTCGGGTCTGCTCGCCAACGCGCTGGCCAAGGCCGCCAAGGAGCGCGGCATCAATCTTGAGACCGCTGCCGAGGCCTATGGCAACCACGTAGACATGCTCCCCGACTTTGACCTGGTCGTCCTGGCCCCGCAGGCCGCAAGCTACCTGACCGACCTGCAGAAGGACTGCGAGCGCGTGGGCAACAAGTGCGTCGCCTGCCGTGGCAAGCAGTACATCGAGCTCTCCCAGAACGGTGACAAGTCTCTCGCCTTCGTAAGCGAGCAACTCTCGAAGTAAGTAACGCTCAGGGCCAGCCGACCACCCACAGCCGGCTGGCCCTTCGATTTAGACGATTGGATCATCATGTCCGTTAACCCTGCTAGCGTCACCAACCCGCCCGCACAGTTTCCCGAGGACTTTGTCTTTGGCGGCGCCACCGCTGCCTACCAGGTAGAGGGCGAGACCCGCACTCACGGTAAGGGCAAGGTTGCCTGGGACGACTTCCTGGAGGCCCAGGGGCGCTTTTCCCCCGATCCCGCTTCGGACTTCTACAACCAGTACCCCGTCGACTTGGAGCTGTGCGAGGAGTTTGGCATCAACGGCATTCGCCTCTCCATCGCCTGGAGCCGTATCTTCCCCAACGGTACCGGCGAGATTAACCCCGAGGGCGTTCAGTTCTACCATGACCTCTTCGCCGAGTGCCACAAGCACCACGTTGAGCCGTTCGTCACGCTGCACCACTTTGACACGCCGCTGACTCTCTTTGAGAAGGGCGACTTCCTCAACCGCGAGACCATCGACGCTTTTGTGGACTTTGCCACCTTCTGCTTTAAGGAGTACGCCGACCAGGTGACCTACTGGTTCACCTTTAACGAGATCTGGGCCGACGCCTCCAACACCTACATCGAGGGCACCTTCCCCGGCGGCGTCAAGGCGCATCTTGCCGAGGCCTTCCAGTGCGAACACAACATGATGCTCGCCCACGCCAAGGCCGTGCTGGCCTTCCACAACGGCGGTTTTAAGGGCAAGATCGGCGTCATTCAGTCGCTGGAGTTTAAGTATCCGCTCAACGAGAACGACCCTGCCGACATCAAGGCCGCCAACAACGAGCACGTGCTGCAGAACCAGTTCTTGCTCGACGCCACCTTCCGCGGCGACTACGCGCCCGACACCCTCGAGTGCGCCAACCGCCTGGCGGCCATCTCGGGCGGCACCATCGAGATCCTGGACGAGGATCTCGAGATCATGCGCGAGGCCGCACTCTACAACGACTACCTGGGCGTTAACAACTACCAGTGCCGCTTCTTGAAGGCTTACGACGGCGAGAGCGACCTGCACCACAACGGTACGGGTGAGAAGGGCACCGGCCGCTGGCGCGTTAAGGGCATTGGCGAGCATGTGAACAAACCTGGCATCCCCACCACCGACTGGGACTGGATCATCTATCCCGAGGGCCTGTTCGATCTGCTCGTCTACATTAAGCAGCGCTACCCCAACTACAAGCAAATCTTCATCACCGAGAACGGCATGGGCTACAAGGACCCCTACAAGGACGGTTTTGTGGACGACCAGCCGCGCATCGACTACATCGAGCAGCACCTGCGCTGGTTGCTCAAGGCCATGGAGGTGGGCGTCAACGTAGGTGGCTACTTCCTGTGGAGCCTGCAGGATCAGTTCTCCTGGACCAATGGTTACAACAAGCGTTACGGCTTCTTCTACGTTGACTTTGAAACCCAGAAGCGCACGCCCAAGGCAAGCGCCTACTGGTATAAGCACGTGGCGCAGACCCGTCGTCTGGACTAGTGACTGGCGGGGTTGCCCGCTCACACAACCTGTCCCCATTTCTCAGCCGGGGGCGGCACGTCACACGGCGCGCCGCCCCCGGCCTTTTTTGGGCGGACCGTGTCGCACGTTTGTCTCGATCTGTAACATCTAGCCGAGTTTTTTGGTCCTAGCTGTTACAGATTGAGACGAACAGGATTGCTCTTTCCGAAGAATCTAAATCTGTAACACGTAGCCCGCTTTTGACCGTCTACCTGTTACAAATCGAGACAAACGGAGTAGGACCTAACCCCGTATGTCCCTAACAGTCGAGCGTTCGACCAGCGTACTCGGCACATGAATCGCCTCGATAGACGAGCTCTCTCCAATCGCCGCCTCAAACGCAAGCTTACCGACACCGCGCAAATCAAATCGCAGCGTCGTCAGCCGATTGTGAGGAACAAGTCCCTCGAGTGCGTCGTCGATACCAACCACGCTCACGTCGTCGGGCACGGACAGGCCCGCGTTCTCGAGCGCGGCGATAACGCCCAGCGCCATCTGGTCATTTGCCGCAAGCACGGCAGTCGGCGCCTGCGACCCGCCGGCAAGCACCTCGGCCGCAATCCGCTCGCCCATGGCGTACCCACTGTCCGCACTCCAATCGCCACGCAGCATCGGAGCGGCATCGACATGAGCACGACCCAGCGTATCGCGCCAACCGGCCTCACGAAAACGCGAGGAAATCGAGTTTTCCGGACCCGCCACAAACCGCATATTCGAGTGACCATGTTCCAGCAGATAATTGGTCAACAGCTCGCACGAACCATACTGGTCGGAGTCGATCGTCGTGCAGCGCGGATGCGCATACATGGACAGGATGACCGTTCGCACTCCCGGCTGGGGAACAAACTCCTCAAAATCGGGAGCCATGCGGTTCATGTTGAGAATCATGCCGTCGACGGGTCGCTCGACCATGCGGCGCGAGGCATCGGCAAGTGTATAGGGCTTGTCGCCGCCCATCTCGATCATAGTGACGGCAAAATCGTGCTCGCGCGCCGCTTGCATGATACCCTCGAGCGTCGCCAGGTTACCGACACGTGTGATGTTGTACATGCACAGGCCAATAGAACGATACGACCCGCCGCGCAACGCCGCTCCAGCAAAATTGGGACGAAAGCCCAGCTCTTCCATGGCGGCCAGCACACGCTTGCGCGTCTTTTCCGTCACGTTGGGCATACCGTTGACCACGCGAGACACAGTCTGGCGGCTCACGCCAGCGAGCGCCGCAACCTCTGCCGCGCTCGCCGAATGACCATTCCTTGTCTGCTGAGCCATGCCTTCCACGCTAACCTGCTTCCCAACTATTCCCCGCGCCCATGGCGCATCGTACATACATCGATAACGTGCTCATGATACCCGAGCCATATACCACAACATGAAAACTTCTGTCAATCAAAACCGCTTACCGAACAAATACAACCGTTCGCGGCTGTTTGAAGTTGTTTTGTTTCTATACATCCCAGCCGGATGTTAACGTGCTTATTGTCAAATGTTCACGTGCTCATTTTGGTTCTAATCATTTTAAGATAGTGTTTATCGGGCTTTTTCACCGCTGAACGCTAACCAGGGAGCCTCCTGAGCGCAAACGCACAATATCGAACAGCGAGACGAGAGGGTGTATGCATATGTCTTTGCTAAACCGCGTACAGCAGCTGCCGAAGGGCTTTGTTTGGGGCGCCGCAACCGCCGCGTACCAAACGGAAGGTTCCACGAAGGTGGCAGGCAAGGGTAAGACCATGTGGGACGATTACCTTGTCGCCCAGGGTCGCTTTTTGCCCGACCCGGCCAGTGATTTCTACAACCGCTACGAGGAGGATATCCGCCTTTCTGCCGAGCATGGACTCAACGCCATTCGTGTGTCCATCGCCTGGACCCGCATCTTCCCCAACGGCGACGATGCCGAACCCCTCGCCGAGGGCGTTAAGCACTACCACGAGCTGTTCGCCTGCTGCAAAAAGTATGGCGTCGAGCCCTATGTGTCCCTGCATCACTTTGACTCCCCCGCCGCCCTGTTCAACCAGGGCGACTGGCTCAACCGCAAGACCGTCGACGCCTATGTGCGCTATGCCGAGTTCTGCTTCCGCGAGTTCCGCGAGGTCAAGAATTGGTTCACCATCAACGAGCTCATCAGCCTCTCGCACTCCCAATACATCCAAGGCAACTTCCCGCCCAACCATCACTTTGATGTGACGAGCGGCATCCAGAGCCAGCACAACGAGCTCGTTGCCCACGCCCGCGCCGTCAACCTGTATAAGGATCTTGACGAGACCGAGCACCTGGGCGGACGCATTGGCATGGTCAACGTCCTGACGCCGGCATATCCTGCCACAGACTCGCGCGCCGACCAGCACGCCGCCGACCTGTACAACGCCTTCTACACCGACTTCATCATGGACGGCGCCTTCCTGGGTCACTACTCCGCGCGCACCCTCTCACTCATCAACGAGATTCTGCGTGCCAACAACGCCACGCTTACGGTTGAGGACAGCGACATGGAGGAGCTCGCCAAGGCGGCGCCCCGCAACGATATGTTCGGCCTCAACTACTATCAGTCGGCGTTTATCGCCGCCTACGATGGCGAGTCCACCAACAGCTTTAACGGCACCGGAGACAAGGGCACCTCGTGCTTTAAGTTTAAGGGCGTCGGGCAGCAGGTCGATATGCCGGGTATCCCCACCACCGACTGGGATTGGCTCATCTACCCGCAAGGCCTCTACGACACGCTCAAGCACATCAGCGCCACCTATCCCAACCTCCCCGTCATCTATATCACCGAAAACGGCCTGGGCCACAAGGACCCCGAGCCCGACGCAAACGGCATCGTCGCCGATCCCGAGCGCATCGACTTTGTCGACCAGCACATGGAGAAGGTGCTCCGGGCGCGCGCCGAGGGCGTCGACGTCCAGGGCTACTTTATCTGGAGCCTGCAGGACCAGTTCTCGTGGGCCAACGGCTATAACAAGCGCTACGGCCTGTTCTACATCGACTTCGACACGCAAAAACGCTACATCAAGCAGTCGGCACTCTGGTACAAGGAGCTCGCCGACACTATGGCGGACGCGCAGTAGCGCATCGCCTCGCTTTCCCCCGAGAGGGGAGCGGCCCTATGCGATACAAACCCAGCCGCTCCCCTCTCTCCCCCTGGGACCGACCCCGCCTGCACCCGGGCTTTTAGCAAGCGGGAGACCATATAGGTTTTCAACGTCCATGCCATTAAGATTTCATGCAAAGAGGAGCGTGAACTATGGAATCGATCGTTAAGTTCTTGGAGAAAGGTCAGCCGTACTTCGACAAGGTCTCTAAGAACATCTACCTTCAGGCCATTAAAGACGGCTTTTTGGCAGCAATGCCCATCATCCTGTCTTCTTCTGTCTTCCTGCTTATTTCGACCCTGCCGGGCGTTGTCGCCACGGTCGGCGGCTTTACGCTGCCCGACTGGTGGAACGTCGACGTCGTGAACTTCTGCAACAAGGTTTACAACTTCACGATGGGCGTCGTGGGCATCATGGTCGCCGGCACCACCGCAAGCGCGCTGACCGGCTCCAAGAACCGCCGCATGCCTGCCGGCAAGGCCATCAACGCCACGAGCACCATGGTCGCCGCCATGTGCGCTATGCTCATCTTGGCCGTTACCCAGACGAGTGCCAAGATCGACGGCGCCGATGTCTCGGTGTTCTTTACCGACAACATGGGCACCAAGGGCCTACTGAGCTCCTTTGTCGCCGCATTTGCCACGGTCAACATCTATGCCTTCTGCATTAAGCGAGACATCACCATCAAGCTGCCCAAAGAAGTCCCCGGCGCCATCGCCCAGAACTTCCGCGACATCTTCGCCTTCAGCTTCTCCATCCTGTTTGTCGCCGTCATCGACGTTATCTGCCGCACCTGCTTGGCCGTCCCGTTTGCCAACGTCATCTCCACGCTGGTGAGCCCGCTGTTCGCCGCTGCCGATTCCTACGCCGGCCTCGCCCTCATCTGGTTCATGATCCCGCTGTTCTGGTTCATGGGCATCCACGGCCCCTCGGTCGTTAAGCCTGCCCTCAACGCCGCGCTGTTTGGCAACATCACCACCAACCTCGCCACGCTGCAGGCCGGCGGTCACCCCGCCCTCGCCCTGACCGAGAACTTCGGTAACTACATCGGCGAACTCGGCGGCACCGGCGCCACGTTCATTGTCCCGATCATCTTCCTGCTCTTTATGCGCTCCAAGCAGCTCAAGGCCGTCGGCAAAGCCTCTGTCGTACCCGTGATGTTCGCCGTCAACGAACCGCTGCTGTTCGCCGCGCCCATCATCCTCAACCCGTACTTCCTGATCCCGTTCCTGTTTGCCCCCGTGGCCAACGTCCTCATTGGTAAGTTCTTCATCGACTTTTTGGGCATGAACGGCTTTATCTATGCCATGCCGTGGGCACTCCCCGGACCGATCGGCACCTTCATCGACACCAACTTCCAGCCGATCTCTCTGGTCCTGGTTGTCGTCCTGCTGGTCGTTGACTTCTTAATCTACTACCCGTTCTGCAAGGCCTACGACAACGTCCTGTGCAAGCAGGAGGCCGAGACCCTGGCCGAAGAAGAGGCCGAGGAGACCAAGGCCGTCAAGACCGCTGCCGCCCCCGCCGTTGAGGCTCCTGTTGTCGAGACCGCTTCTGCCACTGAGGCCTCCGCAGCTCCGTCCGCCCTTAAGGGCAAGGATCTGAGGGTTCTGGTTCTGTGCGCTGGCGCCGGCACCTCTGCACTGCTCGCCAACGCGCTTAAGGAAGGCGCCGACGAGCTGGGCATCGACATTACCGCCAACGCCGGTGCCTACGGCAGCCACTACGCCATCATGGACCAGTACAACGTCATCGTCCTGGCTCCGCAGGTTCGCACCTATTACAACGAGATGAAGGCCGACACCGACCGCCTGGGCATCACGCTGCTGTCGCCCAAGGGCAAACAGTACATCGACCTCACTAAGGATCCCAAGGGTGCCGTCGCCTGGATCGAGGAAAACCTCGAGGCATAAGACGCTGACGCCACCTACCGCCCGCAGAAAAAAATGGCCCGTGCATCGATGCGTGATGCGCGGGCCATTTTGTTTAGACCGCACCCGTCCTCCTGTTCATCTTAATCTGTAACATCTAGCCGAGTTTTTGGGTCCCAGCTGTTACAGATCGAGGTGAACGCACAGGCCAAGCCAAAAATCTCAATCTGTAACATGTAGACCGCTTTTGACCGCTTAGATGTTACAGATCGAGACAAACAGAACGCCCGAGCAGAAATATCTCAATCTGTAATATTTAGCTGAGTTTTTCGGTCCTAACTGTTACAGATTGAGACGAACGGGCCGAAAAACCCTACGCCCGCAGGTCCTTTACGCTGGAACGCTCGACCAGCACACCCGAGACAAGCGTACGGCTTCTGGAGCTCGGGGCTTCCAGACCTGCGACGACCTCGTTAAGCGCACGGATGCCCAGCTCGCGGTGGCGAAACTTCACCGACGTCAGAATCGAGTTGGGAATCGTCTTGTAGAGCTCATCGTCGAAGCCGATCACGGACACGTCGTCGGGCACACTGAGCCCTTTGTCACGTAGAGCCATCATCACGCCGTTTGCCATGCAGTCGTTAGCGGCGAGGACCGCCGTGCAATCGGGTTTATCGGCAAGCGCAAGGCCTGCGGCATAGCCACTATCCGCATTCCAATCGCCTTGCAGAGGCTCGGGCGGCTCAATGCCACGCGCCTCGAGCGCCGCACGCCAACCTTTCATACGGCACTGGCTCGACAGCGACTCTTTCTTACCAGAGACGAAGTACACGTTTTTATGCCCGCGATTCAAGAAGTACTCGCACGCCATGTGCGCACCACCCTCTTGATCGTCACTGACGGTGGAGCAGGTAGGATGTTCCATCGGTGTGATAATCACCGTCTTGAGGTCTTTCGGCGCCTCAAAGGTATCAAAGTCATCGACCATCTGACGCAGGTTGAAGATCATGCCATCAACAGGCAGCTGCGACATCCTACGCGCCGCTTCGGCAAGGGTCATCTTCTCCCCCGCCCGCTTTTTGATCATCGTGAGCGCAAAGCCGCGTTCTTCGGCGGCATCTGCGATACCGTCAATCATGTCCACGGCACCGCCCGACAAGTGGAACAGCACCACGCCGATGCACCCGTAACGGCCCAACTTGAGCGAACGCGCGGCAAAGTTGGTTCGAAACCCGAGCGCTTCCATTGCGGAATGGACCTTATCGCGTGTCGACTCTCGCACGCTACCGGGCTCGTTGATCACACGCGAAACCGTCTTGAGAGAAACACCCGCGGCAACTGCCACATCATTCATTGAGACATTTTTCTTGTCCATCGTTGCCACTGCTTCTCCACTCGGTTCTCTATCGCTTGCTTTTTGCGTTCTAGCATACACTACCTGCCTGACTGATAAATCAACCGTTTACCGGACAATATCGACCGCTCACCCGTATATCCTTGTTGCTCTTCCAAAAATGTCTTACGTTGTCATTAACGAAATGACAACGTTGTCATTTCGCAATGCCTTCCTTAAGCAGGAAGGTTTCCGGGCAGTCCTGACCATCCATCGATGACCAGTTCCATCCACATGCATCGCGCATCAAGTAGCAAAGGAGCTCTATGGACGCCATCGTAAAGATGCTCGAAAAGCATCAACCGTTCTTTGAGAAGATCTCGAGGAACATCTACCTCCAGGCCATTAAGGACGGATTCCTTGGGTGCATGCCCATCGTCCTCACCTCTTCGATCTTCCTGCTGATCGCCACCCTTCCCGGCGTAGTCGGCATCACGCTGCCCCAGCCGCTCATCGACTGGTGCAACAAGCTGTATAACTTCACCATGGGCGTCATGGGCATCATGGTTGCCGGCACCACCGCCAAGAACTTTACGGCTTCCATGAACCGTCGCATGCCCGCCGGCAAAGTGCTCAACGACGGTTCCACCATGGTGGCCGCCCAGTGCAGCATGCTGCTGCTCGCAGTCACGCAGTTCACCACCAAGTTCAACGGCTCCGAACTTTCGGTCTTCGATTGCACCAGCATGGGCACGCGCGGTCTGTTCTCGGCCTATATCGCCGCGTTCATTACCGTTTGGGTCTATAAGTTCTGCGTCTCGCGCGATCTGACCATTAAGCTGCCCAAGGAGGTCCCGGGCGCCATCGCTCAGAACTTCCGCGACATCATCCCCTTTGGCGGCGCCGTCATCATCTGCGGCATCATCGATGTCGTCGTTCGCAACCTCATGGGCGTTCCGTTCTCCGAGCTGCTTATCAAACTGCTCTCCCCGCTCTTTACCGCTGCAGAAACCTATCCCGGCCTTATCCTTATCCAGGCGGCCACCGCGTTCTTCTGGTTCATCGGCGTCCACGGCCCCTCGATCGTCCAGCCGGGCATCGACCCCATCCGTCTTGCCAACCAGGCCGAGAACCTGCAGGTTCTTCTGGCAGGCGGCCACCCCGCACACTCCCTCACCTTTAACATGTCGCTCGTGGGTGAGTTCGGCGGCACCGGCGCCACGTTCATCGTGCCGCTTCTGCTGATTCTCTTTATGAAGTCCAAGCAGCTCAAAGCCGTCGGTAAGGCCTCGATCGTTCCTGTTGCCTTCGCCGTTAACGAACCGCTGCTCTTTGGCGCGCCGATGATCCTTAACCCCTACATGCTCATCCCCTTTGTTGCCGCCGGCTGCGTCAACGTGAGTGTTGCCAAGTTCTTTATCGACAACGTGGGCATGAACGGCTTCTCCTTCGTGGTGCCTTGGGCTACCCCTGCCCCCATCGGCATCTTCATCACCACGAACTTCCAGCTTATCGCCCTGGTATTTGTCGCGATCATCATCTTGCTGGACGCCATCATTTACCTGCCGTTCTTGAAGGCATACGATAAGCTGCTCTGCGACCAGGAAGCCGAGCGCGCCGCCGAGCTGGGTCTCGAGTCCGATGGTGCCGCTGCCATCGCCGCCAACGCCCCTGCGCCCGCTGTCGAGCAGGCTACCGCTTCCGTCGAGACGACTGTTGCCGCCGCCGACAGCGAGCCTGTCGCCGATCAGCCCGAGCCCGCTGCCGATGCATCCGCCAAGAAGGATGTCGACGGCCTGAAGGTCCTCGTCCTGTGCGCCGGCGCCGGCACCTCTGCCATGCTCGCCAACGCCATCAAGGAAGGTGCCGCACAGACCGGAGAGAACATCGCTTCCTCCGCAGGCGCCTATGGCCAGCACACTGCCATCATGGACCAGTACGACGTCATCGTGCTCGCCCCGCAGGTTCGTAGCTACTACAACGACATGAAGGCCGACACCGATCGTCTGGGCATTAAGCTGCTCGCCCCGCGCGGCAAGGAATATATCGACCTTACCCGCGACCCCGCTGGCGCCATCAAGTGGCTCCGCGAGAACCTCGACTAGTTCCTCCCTCTATTGGTGCCCGGATCCCCAGTTCGGGCACCTCTCCCTATTCGTATCCCACAGAAAGGATGCCTCATGAACAACCCCATGCAGTTCCCCGACGGCTTTGTATTTGGCGGCGCCACCGCCGCTTACCAGGTTGAGGGCGAGACCCGCACGCACGGCAAGGGCAAAGTGCCCTGGGACGATTTCCTGGCTGCTCAGGGTCGCTTCTCCCCCGACCCCGCAAGCGATTTCTACAACAAGTATCCGGTCGATATCAACCTGTGCCAGCGCTTCGGCATCAACGGCATTCGCGTCTCCATCGCTTGGAGCCGTATCTTCCCCAGTGGCACCGGCGAGGTTAACCCCGAGGGCGTCGCTTTCTATCACGAGCTTTTTGCCACCTGCAATAAAGCCGGCGTTATCCCCTATGTCACGCTCGATCACTTCGATACGCCCGAGGCCTTTTACCAGGACGGTGGCGAGGGCTTTCTGACGCGCACGACGATCGACGCCTTTGTCGAGTACGCCAAGTTCTGCTTTGCCGAGTTCACCGAGGTCAAGCACTGGTTTACCTTTAACGAGATTCCCGCGACCGCTGAGGGCAGCTTTATCGTCGGCAACTGGCCGCACGGCGAGAAGTATCGTCTGGACAAGGCCTTCCAGCTTATGCACAACATGATGGTGGCCCACGCCAAGGCCGTCGTCGCCTTCCATGAGGGCGGCTTTGAGGGCGAGATCGGCATTGTCCAGAACCTGGAGCCCAAGTATCCCCTCGATCCCAACAGCGCTGCCGACTGCGAGGCCGCCCGCATGGCCGACGTCATCAACAACCGCTGGGTACTCGACGCCACTTTCCGCGGCCACTATGCAGCCGACACCATGGAGGCTGCGACCAAGCTGGCCCATATCGCCGGCGGCGAGCTCGACGTCCGCGACGAGGACATCGCCGCGCTGACCGCCGCGCTCCCCTACAACGATTGCTTGGGCGTCAACACCTACAAGTGCCAGTTCCTGCGTGCCGCCGAGGGCGAAAACGACATCAACCACAATGGCACCGGCGACAAGGGCTCCTCGCGCTGGTTCCTCAAGGGCGTGGGCGAGTCATGCGTGCGCGAAGGCGTACCCACCACCGATTGGGACTGGATTATCTATCCCGAGGGCCTCTACGACCTGCTGCTCCGCATTAAGAACGATTACCCCAACTACAAGAAGATCTACATCACTGAGAACGGCATGGGCTATAAGGACGACTTTGAGGACGGCTTTATCGACGACGCCCCTCGCATCGACTACATGCGTCAGCATCTCGCATGGATCCTCAAGGCAATCGACGGCGGCGTAAACGTCGACGGTTACTTTGTGTGGTCGCTGCAGGACCAGTTCTCCTGGACCAACGGCTACAACAAGCGTTATGGCCTGTTCTACATCGACTTTGAGACCCAGAAGCGCTATCCCAAGGCGAGCGCGTACTGGTACAAGAACGTCTCGGAGACCGGCCTGCTTATGGCCTAACTTTTTCCGCATACCCCCTGTCGGCCGCATGCGAATCCCTCCACGGGTTCGCATGCGGCCTTTTTGTTTTGGCCGGCCCGAGCAAGCCGTTTGTCTCAATCTGTAACATCTAGCAGGGATTTTCAATCCTAACTGTTATAGATTTAGACGAACGGGCGACCAGGGCTGAAAGATCTCAATCTGTAACACGTAGCCCACTTTTAACCGTCTAACTGTTACAGATCAAGACAATAAGATAGTCAAATCCGAACTTTCCAAGCAGTTATGAACCATGGTTTCCAGTTTTCGGTATCACGAACATACTTTCGGTATCATTTAATGGTATTATGATATCGAAAGTATGTTCGTGATACCGAAAGGAGCCGCATGCGCCAGTTCGATTACACCACAGTCCCAGCGGAACTCGAAGCAACTCCAATCACCAACCTCCTCCTCTCGATACGCGAGCATAAAGGCCGTCAGTTTGCTCTGAGTCAAGTCAAACCCGAGCTTCTATCGTCCCTAATGGAGGAGGCTAAGATCCAAAGCACCCGATCCTCCAACGGACTTGAAGGAATTGTTACCACCCAAAAAAGACTCAAAGCGATCATGGCGTATTCCGCCAAGCCAAGCTCCCGCGCAGAGGAAGAAATCGCTGGATACCGAGATGTGCTGTCGCTTATTCACGAGCAACACGATTCCATTCCCGTAACGCCATCGGTCATTCTGCAGTTGCATCGTGACCTCATGGCGCACACGGCAATCTCGTATGGAGGCCATTGGAAAGATGGCGATAACGAAATCGTCTCCATTGACGATCAAGGTAATCGATTTGTGCGCTTTAGGCCCCCTTCGGCTTTAGCAACCCCGGGACTTATTAAAGAAGCCTGCCAGTCCCTCAACGATGCTTTATCTCGCCAAGTTTGCGATCCCCTCCTTATATCGCTCCGCTTTATCTTCGATTTTGTTAGCATTCATCCCTTCAACGATGGCAATGGCAGGATGAGCCGGCTCCTTACAACGCTGCTGCTCGAAAAGACTGGATACGATGTTGCGCGTTACATCAGCATCGAACGACTTATTGAAGACAACAAAGCGCTTTACTACAACGCCCTCGCTGCAAGCTCCACTGGATGGAATGAAAATCAAAACACCGAAGTACCCTTTATCCGTTTCATGCTCGGAACAACCCTGGCCGCCTACCGACAGCTCGAGCAGCGTACCTTAATTGAATCAAGCACTCGTCCCATGTCGAAGCAAGCGCGCATCGCTGTTCTATTTCAACAGAGACCCGGCGTCATTAAGAAATCCGACATCCGGTCCAACTGCCCCGATATCAGCGAGGTAACCGTTAAACGAACCCTCGGCCAGCTTGTTAGTTGCAGCGCAATCGAAAAAACAGGAGCGGGTCGTTCGACGGGCTACATACTCAAAGACGTCCATGCTCTAGAACTATTCTTGCAAGCCACAATACCCGATGGCGAGGCCGCAATAACAAAAGAGGCTTCAAAGGATAAGCTCCTTGAACGTGTAAACCACGCCGAGGATGAAAGCAGAGAAGGGCTCTATGAAGACTACGATTCATTCTCAAGGGACATAAAGACGAGATACGGAGTCTAGTCATATCTCAGAATAGCCTCATCCTTGTTGCCCAAAGTCATTTACGCGTCATTTTAAAGCGGCACCCCTGCGCCGGCAGGGGGGGCAGAAGTATCGCCCGCCGATCTTGCTGGAGTCGGCGATGAGGTAGCGCGTATCGGCCTTGCTAAAGGCGAGCTGCTGGATGCGGCCCTCGTCCATATTGGACGTAGATACGTCACCGTCCAAGATGCCGTTGGCACCGATAAACGCCGCGTCAATGCCCAGCGCACGCAGGGTATCCTCGGCCATGGGGCCCACAAAGGCGGCGGTGCGGCGACGGTACATGCCGCCCACCAGGCACAGCTCGCAATCCTCGCGCGCCTCGAGCAGGCTAAAGGCCGAAAGCGAATTGGTCACATAGATGGAAGACAGTTTGTCGGTGACTCGGAGAGCGCCAATGCGATCTCACGACGGTTGCGCTCATTGTCTCAATTAGATACTCAACGAAATACGGCCCCGCAGCTCAATAAGCTGCGGGGCCGTACTATACACCGACGAATCAACGACGGAGTGCATCCACTATTTAGCCAGCTCCTGAACGATCCAGTCAATTGCACCTTCGGGATCGTTGGTAAGGTCGATATACTCCTTGCCCCTTGTGGTGAGCAGTTTAATTCCAAGGCGATCGGTATCGGCCTTCATAGCGTCATAGTACATGCGTGCCTGGGGCGCCAGAACAATCACGTTGTACTGATCCATCGTCTCATAGTGGCTTCCGTACGCACCGGACTGAGAAACCAGATCGATACCCTTAGCAGCGGCACCTTCGCGAAGAGCATTTGCCAAGAGAGTCGAAGTGCCGGCACCCTGGCAAAGCACAAGCACGCGGATCTGCTCCGCCTTGTCCTTTACCGCCTCGAGAGCTTTTGCGACATTTTCCTGTTCGGCGATAGCATCTGCATCCGAGTTTCCTGCAGTCTCCTTTGCAGACTCTTCCAAACAAAGCTGATGGTCATACGCCTTGCAGAACGGATAGTAAATCACAAAGTCAACGACCAACAGCACTGCCATCAATACGAGAGAACGCAGATCGAGACCCGTGGTGAGGAACGCACCAATTGGGCCGGGAAGCGCCCACGGCATGGTATACATGGGGGCGTTCATTCCAATGACGTCAATGAAAAATTTACCGATAATGGCGTTGACCATAGGAGCCACTAGGAAGGGCACGAACATATAGGGATTGAGAACAATCGGCATACCGAAGATAACGGGCTCGTTAACTCCAAAAATCACCGGGATAATCGATGCCTTGCCCATGGCTTTAAGCTGCTTGGAGCGCATAAACATGATCAGGATAATAGGAACGATGAACGTGCAGCCAGAACCGCCCAGACCGCCGATGAAGCTTGTAAAGTCCTGCGTGAGAGCAATTGACGGGTGTCCACCTGCTTGGAAAACCTCAAGATTGGTAACGGTATTGCCGTAGAGCGCAGCATTGATCGGACTCATGACAACCGAAGCACCGTGGATACCCATAAATTGGAAAAGCGCGACCGCGCCTTCGATAAGCGCCATGCCAGGATAGGTATCGACCGCGGAGAACAGCGGCGAGATGAGAGCGGATACCAAATTGGCGAACGGCACAGCAAGCAGCTTGCGGCTCGCAAGATCGATAAAAGCGCACGCAAGGATCGAAAACCCAAATGCAAAGATATCGCGAAAACTCTGCGCAATAGAGCCAGGGACCTCTTTGGGAAGCTTGATCGTCACATTATGGCTAATGCACACCTTATAGATATTAACGGTCAAGAATGCGGCTACGAACGCAGCGAGAAAACCCTTGGTTCCCATATAGCCGGTTTCAAAAACAGATGTATCTGCTCCGCCAATCGAGACAACATCGTTCGTCACCGATAGCAAGAGCATGCCGCACATGGCACAAACCATGCACGAGGTGGGGTTGAGAGACTTACCCGAAGGCATGCGACGGTTCATCGACATGGCAAGTGAGCTCGCCGTGGTGCCGGCCACCATAATGCCAAGAAGTCCCATGGTATATGCATAGATTTTATTGAAGAAATCCAGCACCTCAGACGGAAGCGTGATGCCTACATAGGCAGGGAGCGTCGAAAGAAGAAGGAACAGGCTCGAGAACAGCACAATTGGCATATTCGAGAGAAAGCCATCCTTAATCGCCACCAGATAAATGTTCCTCGAGATTTTGTCGAAGAGGGGCTGGTGTTTTTCAAGGAATTTGACGATAGCGTCCATAACACATCCTTTCATGATTCCCGGGCACACAACGATTTATCCGGACTCAACCGTCGTCGTCCCCGTTTGTATCCACTTATGTAAGTGAATACGTTCTTGTGCGAAATGTAATATCATTTGCGCGATTTGTCATAACCAATTCTTTTTCCGCTTTGTCGATATGTCAAGAATTCAAATACTTATTCGGTGAACGGTAGTTGATTAATTTAAGGTTTTCCCAGCTAGGGGCTATTTTTTCCGAGCAGTACAATAAGTTTGCAACCGTTCACCGATTGGATATAACATACTGAATATATTGTTGTAACAATATTAGAGACAATGTCACAAGCCTGTCGTTCTAGTCAAAGGAAGTAACAATGCCCAAACGATTACTGAACATGTCCGCATCCGATTTTGCCGCCACGTCACCCATGGATCTAAAACAGGCAATTCTGGCTTCCGAGGGACGTACCATCATGGCGGAAAACGTACCCTCTTCCCAATTTCTCGGCGGCGTTACTAATGCAGAAATCGAACGTGCCGCAGGTGCCGACCTGCTTCTGTTTAACGCGCTCGATGTGTTCGATCCAGTTATTGCCGGTATTCCAGATGATCTCAATGAAAACCCGGTCACTTGGGTGAAGCGAGCATGCGGAAGGCCCATTGGCGTCAATCTGGAGCCTGTTGATAACGAGGCAGAGATGTCTGAATCCCGAACGGAAATCCCCATGGGTCGTCGCGTCTCTCCCAAGACCTTAGAAAAGGCTAACGAACTCGGATTTGATTTTATCTGCCTGACGGGCAACCCTGGAACCGGCGTCTCCAACGATGCAATCGCCCATTCGATTAAACTCTCCAAAGAGCATTTCAATGGCCTGGTCATAGCCGGAAAAATGCATGGAGCGGGCGTTGCAGAACCTGTCATGACGCTCGAAATTGCGCGCAAGTTTGTTGACCTCGGCGTCGATATCCTTCTCGTGCCAGCCCCCTACACCGTCCCTTGCTTCCAAGAAGCAGACCTGCGCGCCATCGTAGACTTTGTACGATCCCACAACGTAGGCAAGTCAATTGAAGAGAAGGTTCTCGTCATGGCGGCGAACGGGACGAGTCAAGACTCCTGCGACAGCGAGACCATTAAGAAAATAGGCCTTGCAGCAAAAGCAGCCGGCGCTGACCTCCAACATATCGGGGACTCCATGAACGGTATTTGCCTGCCCCAGAATATCTTCACGCTCGGACAAGCCCTTCGTGGATACAGGCATCAGATCGTCATGCTGAGCCGCTCTGTGATACGTTAAGGTTACCTTGCCCACGTTACATCCCGACTGAGGCAACCATCAGGTATAACCAACATGCAAACTGAGGCTCTAATGCTCGATACACACGAAAAACGGCCACTCTATTTACAGCTCACCGACGCGCTGCTCAAGCAGATCGTCGATGAATATCAAGCAGACGATAAACTTCCAACAGAAATGGAACTCTGCGACGAATACGCCGTAAGCAGAACAACCGTCCGACTTGCCATGAGTGAGCTGGAGCGTCGTGGAAGTATCTATCGAATCCAAGGTAAGGGATCGTTTGTTGCACCGAAACGCGTTAGCGAGCTCAATTCACTTTTAGACTTTGACTTTGCAAGCCATTGCGATGGCGTTGATCCGGATGCCATCACCAAACATTTCGGCGGCCTCACATCAGGTCGTCCAATTTCCGTAATGATGCTCCAACAATTTGGATGTCAAAGTCGCGATGAAATTCAGCGTCTTGAATTGACCTACGAACTTGAAGGCAGCTTCATAGGCGCTGATACGTTCTTCATTTCAAAGTCGCGCGTTCCGAATAACCAGTTAGATTTTCAGGCATTTAGCAGAATCATGGACGACTTGTCCAAGTCTATCCAATCTGTTAGGGAAAGCTATAGAGCACGTCAGCTTAGCGATTCCGAAGCCAGTAATTATGGTGTTGCAAAACTTCCGGTCATCGAACTGACTCATTATGCTTACGACTCCGGAGGCAAACTAATCTCAATTGTCTGCCGCACCGTCTTAACTGGGCGAATCCCTTATCAAAACTTTATTTTCAAGTCCTAATGTTCTTTTTCTTTTGTCTCGATCTGTAACACGTAGCCGAGTTTTTAAGTCCTAACCGTTACAGATCGAGACAAACAAGGTAGACCCCGCCGAATTGTCTCAATCTGTAACACTAAGACCGGTTTTGGACGTCTAGATGTTACAGATTGAGATGAATACACAGGCCAATATCCCCAATCTAAATCTGTAACAACTAGCTGAATTATTCGGTCCTAGCTGTTACAGATCGAGACAAACGGAATAGGCCGGGTCAAAAATCTCAATCTGCAACATCTGGTTGGTGGTTTCACCCCTACCTGTTACAGGTTGAGACGATTTGATAGTGGAATCCTCATTTGCGCGTCATATCGCGTAGCGCTGACGCGCTGGTTTCCACAATGACAGGAGGTAAAAGTCCTCCCGCATCGCCCGTTGGCAATCCCGTAGCGCTAGTTAGCAGATGACCTGCGTGTGTTCCTCGATGGCGACACGATCCTCGGCGGTAATACCCGGCTCGCACACCACGGCGTCCAGGCTTTCCAGACGACAGAAGGTGTAGAAGTCGCGCTTGCCGATCTTGCTGGAGTCGGCGATCAGATAGCGCGAGTCGGCCTTGCTAAAGGCGAGCTGCTGGATACGACCCTCATCCATATTAGACGTAGACACGTCGCCATCCAGAATGCCGTTGGCGCCGATAAACGCCGCATCGATACCCAGCGCACGCAGAGTATCCTCGGCCGTTGGCCCCACAAAAGCGGCGGTGCGGCGACGGTACATACCGCCCACGAGGCACAGGTCGCAGTCTTCGCGCGCCTCGAGCAGGTTAAACACCGAAAGCGAATTAGTCACGATGCGCAGGCGAAACGCCGGCAGCATCGAGGCCATCTGCTCCACCGTAGTGCCCGTGCCCAAAAAGATGGTCGAGCCCTCCTCGATGAGCTCCACAGCGCGGCGCGCGATCTGCAGCTTTTCCTCGGCATGCTTGGTGCGCTTTTCGCTGTGCGAATACTCGTGGCGCAACATAGCGTGGGGACGGCCCTGTGCACTGCGGGCGCCGCCGTGCACGCGCTCGATCTCGCCTAGGCTCGCAAGCTCCTCAAGGTCACGACGAATCGTCATATCCGAGACACCCAGTGCATCCGAAATCTCCTTGACCGAGACCGTGCCCTGCTCTTCGAGCAGCTGACGAACCTTATCCTGTCGCTCTGCCTTAATCACGATGAATCCTCGCCGTTCTATGCGTGCATATCATTCAAACAATAACGAACAAATTGTATCAGACTCGCGCGCGTCAAAAATGAACGCCCGCACAGCTCCAATCATCACTTTTTTGAGAAAAATACCCCCTGCTTTAGTGGGGTGTAGTGATAATCTCGCCTGTTCGCGCTACAGTTTGTCGGAAATACCTCGATGTTAGGAACCAAATGATCACTTCCGAGCTTTTCGGCACCGCGCCGTGCGGTACCCCCGTTCATCGTTACACCCTCAACGGGCCCGAGATCTGCGTTCGCATTATGGACTATGGCGCCACCGTGCTGGGTATCGATGTGCCCGACATTCCCGGCAACGTGCGCGATGTGGTGCTGGGCTTCGATAAGCTCGAGGATTACTTTGACAACCCCGCCTGCTTTGGCGCAACCATCGGGCCTGTGGCCAACCGCACTGCAGGTGCCACGATCACCATCGCCGGCACGGACTGGCATATGCCGGCCAACGAAGGCGCCAACAACCTACACAGCGATCTTGAGCACGGCCTGCACAAGCGCGTGTGGGACGTTGAGCTCGACGAGGTCCACAATGTCGTGCGCATGACCACCTCGCTTGAGGATGGCGAGCTGGGCCTTCCCGGCAACCGCACCTTTACAGCCGTGTTTACCGTGACGCGTACCGGCTGTTTCCGTATCGAATATGGCTGCGAGAGCGACTGCGCCACGTACGTGTCCATGACCAACCACACGTACTTTAACCTTGCCGGCCATAACGCCGGCATGGACTGCGAGCACTTCTTTGTTGCTAACGCTGCCCACTACCTGCCCATCAACGAGCAGAATATCCCCACCGGTGAAATCGCTCCGGTCGAGGGCACGCCGTTTGACTTCCGTGAGCTGCACCCCGTCGCGCCCGGCATGGAAGCCGACGACCCGCAGATTAAGCAGGCCCGTGGCTACGACCACTGCCTGTGCATCGATGGCTATCAGTACGGCCGTAATCTGCGCCGCGCGATGCACGTCGAGGAGATGTGGACCGGTCGTGAGTTGGATTACTACACCACCGCCCCGGGCGTGCAGCTCTACACCGGCAACTGGCTGGGCGACGAGCACGCCAAGGACGATGCCAACTATGGCTGGGGCGCTGGCTTTGCCCTCGAGGCAGAGATGTACCCCGACACACCGCACCAGCCGCTGTTCCCGCAGGGCATTGTGGGCCCGGGTCACCCCTACAGCAATGTGATCGAATACCACTTTATGAGGCACTAAGCCCACAACGCAACATATCGCACAGCAGCGCCCGCCGGCACCACTGCCGACGGGCGTTTTTCTACCTAGTCATTGGGTGTTCCTATAGTTTTGTCAACCGTCGGGGCTACTCCCGGTAGGGCACCCGGTCGCGCATCACGGCGTATATCGCCCTGAGCCGCTTCCTCGCGACGGCCTTGAGC
>CABUTO010000024.1 GCA_902494535.1 uncultured Collinsella sp. | reverse complement strand
CGACCGATTGCAAGCGGTCGGCGGGGCCATTGTGGCTCTTGACAGCGGATTGGGTCATATGAGCGAGCGACGTCCAGAGCGAACAAGTTGGCATGAAAAAGGCAGGGCATAGACCTTCTGGTCATGCCCTGCCTTTTGAATGACAAATTGTCGCTCTGGGCGGCGCGCAGCGTCGAGCAGTTACGGCGTTTGGTAAAACGCCGTAACTTAAACAGCCTGTGCCAGCTTCTCGGCTCGCTCGGCGGCGGCAAGTGCCTCGATGACGGTGCCGAGCTGGTCGCCCAGAAGGACGCCGTTATAAGTGGAGTTGAAACCGATGCGGTGATCGGTCACGCGGTCCTGGGGCTGGTTGTAGGTACGGATTTTCTCGGAACGGTTGCCGTGGCCGATCTGGCTCTGGCGCTCGGCACCAAGCTCTGCCTGCTGCTTCTCGAGCTCCATCTCGTACAGACGGGCGCGCAGCATCTGCATGCAGACTTCGCGGTTCTGAATCTGGGAGCGCTGCTCCTGGGACTGCACCACGGTGTTAGTGGGCAGGTGGGTGATGCGCACGGCGGAGTAGGTGGTGTTAACGCACTGACCGCCAGGGCCGGAGGCGCAGTAGGTGTCGATGCGCAGGTCAGACTGGTTGATCTGGACGTCGATTTCCTCGGCCTCGGGAAGCACGGCGACGGTAGCCGTTGAAGTCTGGATGCGGCCCTGGGACTCGGTCTTGGGGACGCGCTGGACACGATGCACGCCGGACTCGTACTTCATAACGGAGTAGACGCGGTCGCCCTCGACCTTGAACTCAATGGACTTAAAGCCGCCGGCCTCGCTGGGGCTGGAATCGAGCACGGTAGTCTTCCAGCCGCGCGACTCGCAAAAGCGCTGATACATCTTGTACAGGTCGCCGGCGAAGATGGCCGCCTCGTCGCCACCGGCGGCGGAGCGGATCTCGACGATGGTGTTCTTGTCGTCGTTGGGGTCGCTCGGGATGAGCATGTACTTGATGTCTTCCTCGAGCTGGGGGAGCTTGGCCTCGTTTTCGGAGATGTCCATCTGGAGCATCTCCTTCTCATCGGCATCGGTGGTATCGTGCAGCATTTCCTTGGCAGCCTCGATGTCATCGAGCGCGCCGATGTACTCGCGCGAGGCGGCAATGAGGTCGGACTGGTGCGCGTACTCCTTGTTGAGACGCGTGAACTCCTTGATATCGGAGGCGACGGCCGGGTCGGAAAGCTTCTTCTCGAGCTCCTCGTAGGCCTTGATGATCTTTTCGAGCTTGTCGCGCATGACGGACTCCTTTATATGCGTGAGGGCGAAAATCGGCAGAATTGATGGGACGCACGGCGCCACTGCGGGGGTAAGCCCAGCTAGAACATGTCGATCTTCAGATACATGCGCATCCCTTCGCGTATGGGGTACATAGTTGCGGTCTAACCCATATATGATAGCGTGCGCAGGCAAACCTGCATATAACCCGCACGGAATCCGACAAAGGGACAGTCCCTTTGTCACATTCTAGAGCGTGTGGAGCAGGGCGATGAGGAAGCGGATGCCTTGGAGGTAGGCGCGACGGGTGATGCGCTCGTTGGTGCCGTGGACGCCGCGGTCGCATTCGTCATCGTCGACCACGAAGGCGGAGAAACGGATACACTCGTGGCAAATGCGCTGGTAGTTGGCGGCATCGGTTGCACCAATCACGGTCGAGGGCACGATGCTCATCGGCTCTTGGCCCACCGCAGACGATCCGTTTTCCTCCGTCCCCTTGGGATCACGGAAATAGCGGGCGGCGATGGCGCGGACGGCCTCGAGCCCCGGACCGCCCACGCGCGGGGACGGCGAGGGCTCGGAGCTGCCGGGGCCCAGCTCGATCTCGACTCGGCCAGCGAGCCCAGCGGCGGCAACGGCCTTGTGGCAGCAGGCCACAACATCGGCCACGCTCGTACCCTCGAGCATGCGGAAGTTGATATTGGCCCACATATCCTGCGGCATTACGTTGGCACCGGTACTGCCGCCTTCGATTTGCGTGGGCGCGCAGGTGGTGGTCACAAGCGGGTACAGCTTTTTGCTGGCGAGGCAGTCGCGCACGATGGCATCCTTGCTGGCAGCAATCTCGTCTGCGGTATAAAGCCCCAGCTCGACGAGCTGCGCGGCAAGCAGATCGGTCACACGCGCCGGCCACTCGATATCGCAAATCGCGGCAATAGCGCGGCTGAGCACTTCGAGCGACGTGCCACCGTAAGGGTTGGAAGAATGCCCGCCCTCGCTCTTCGTCCTGAGCACGATATCGGCATAGCCCTTCTCGGCAAGATCGGCATGCATAAGCCAACCCTCGCCTGCGCCGTACTCGGCAGCCTCAACGATACGATAGTCACCCTCGTCGATCAGGTACTCAAGCTCAACGCCGCGCTCCTCGAGCACGCGGCCAATGGCACCCGCGCCGCACTGCGTGATCTCCTCATCCTGGCCAAAGGCCAGCAGCAGGGTTCGTTCGTGTTGCCAGCCGTGCGCCAGCGCATACTCAACGGCCTCCAGGATGCCTGCGACCTGGTCTTTCATATCGATGGCGCCGCGACCCCAAATATAGGTGTCGTCCACGTGCCCGCTAAAGGGATTGTGCGTCCAGTCTGTCTCGGTGCCCGGCACCACGGGAACCACGTCCATGTGGCCCATGAGCATGACCGGCTTGAGGGCGGGGTCGATGCCGGCAAGCGTCACGAGCAGCGAATGGTCGATGAGCTCGACCTCGCCCGCCGCAAACACGCGCGGCCAGGCCTGCTGCATATAGGCGCGCAGGTCGGCAAACGCCTGCCAGTCCACCGTCTGGGCATCCATGCTCGAAATCGTCGGAAACGACAGCACGCGGCCCAGGCGCTCGCACGCGCCGACCTCGTCGATATCGGCAAAATCATCCTCGTGCGCAAAGAAGCGCCAAACCTCGGCCATGCCTTCCTCCAAAAACAACGTGGCAAAGAGGCGGTCCCTTTGCCACGTTCGCTTGCATTATTTGTCCTCGAGATAACGCGAGAGGAACTCGCGGGTACGCTGGTGCTTGGGGTTGCCGAAGAGCTCCGCCGGCGCGGCATCCTCGAGCACCACGCCCTTATCCATAAAGACCACGCGGTCGGACACGGTTCGGGCAAAGGCCATCTCGTGCGTGACGACGACCATGGTCATGCCGTCGGCCGCGAGCTTGCGCATGACCTCGAGCACCTCACCCACGATCTCGGGGTCGAGTGCCGAAGTCGGCTCGTCGAACAGCATGATCTGCGGATTCATGCACAGGGCACGCGCAATGGCCACACGCTGCTTTTGACCACCGGACAGGCGACCCACGGCGGCGTGCGCGAACTTTTCGAGCCCCACACTCGTCAGATGCTCCATCGCGACCTTCTCGGCCTCGGCCTTGCTCATCTTTTTGAGCGTGACGGGCGCAAGCGTGCAGTTGTCGAGCACGTCCATGTTGTTGAACAGGTTAAAGCCCTGGAACACCATGCCGATGTCCTCGCGGAGTTTGTTAATGTTGCAGCGCTCGGCCGTAAGGTCCTGGCCGTGGAACCAGATGTGGCCCGCGTCCGGGGTCTCGAGCAGGTTGAGGCAGCGCAGGAAGGTCGACTTGCCCGAGCCCGAGGCGCCGATAATGGTAACGACCTCGCCGGGGTTAACGGACAGGTCGATGCCCTTGAGCACCTCGAGCGAGCCAAAGCTCTTGCGCAGGCCCTCGACGCGGATGAGCGGCTCATTGGTCTGTACGGCGGCCGCGGTGCCGGTAGTGGCGGTATCTGCCATGATGATTCTCCTCGTCTTGAGCCTAGTTGGAGCTGGGCAGCGTTGCCGGGGCCTCGGCGCCGAGCTTTTTGCCAAAGGCCTCGAGCAGGCGGCTCGCCACGAGCGTCAGGATCAGGTAAACCACGAGCGCCACGCAGTAGACCTCCATCTGGCGGTAGTACACGCCGGCGACGGTGGTGGTGGCGTACATGAGGTCGAACACGCCGATGACCGAAAGCACCGACGAGTCCTTGATGTTGATGATGAGCTCGTTGGTGAGTGCGGGGATCGCGTTTTTAATACCCTGGGGGAACACGACCTTGCGCATGGCCTGCCACTGCGACAGACCCAGCGAGCGCGCCGCCTCGGCCTGGCCGGGATCGATGGACTCGATGCCGCCGCGCAGGACCTCCATCATGTAGGCGGTGGAGTTGAGCGAGATGGTGACGAGGCCGGCGGTGAAGGTACTCCAAATCTGGTTGGCCTGGGCGGTCTCGAAGCCCATGCCGCGCAAAACGGTGAAGCCCGCGTAATAGATGAGCAGGCCCTGGACCATCATGGGCGTGCCGCGCACGATGGTGGAGTAGATGGTCGCAAAGCCGCGGCCGATACTCTTAAAGAAGCGCACCAGGTCGTTATCCACGCGGTCGAACGTCTGAATACGCAGGAACACAAAGAGCAGCGCCAGGAAGAATGCGATGACAGTGCCGAAGGTGGCAAGCGCGATGGTGATCTCGATACCGCGAATGAAGAAGTCGCCGCTCTTGTAGGTCATGTAGACCAGGCTCGACAAAAAGTCGCTGGGGTTGGAGTCCGAGACAATACTCACCTGCACCAGGTCGATAAACGACATGACGCAGCGGTCGATAAAGAAAACTGCCGCGATGGCGACCACGACATAGCTGCCCAAGCGTGCGCCACGGCGGAAACGCTCGGATGCGAACGGCGACTTTTCGCGATAGTCGCTCCAGTGCATGAGCTTGGCGACCAGCGCCGCCGCCGACACGACGAGCCACGCCCACAGGATCGCCCAAAGGCAATCTTGGAACACGCCCGTGGGGGCCAAGAAGCTCAGCGGCGTGGGGCTGCGCTGGCTAAACGCCAGGCCGAGCGCCGCGATAACGCTCGTGCCTAGGTATACATAACGGTGGTCGGCCTTGATAAAGGAGGCCAGGCGATTAATGGTTTTCATGCTGCCTCCCTATGCCGGCTGACGGTCGAGGCACGCGTCCCACATTTGGTCGCGCTCCTCCTGGCTGACGCCCTTGAGCGTCTTGTCGATGAGCTTAAGCAGCTTGTCCGAGCCCTTGCGGCAGCCGACGTTTGCCGCGACCTCCTGCTTAAAGCCCTCGCCCTCGGCAAAATGGATGGGGACGATACCGGGATTTTGAGCCATATAGCCCTTCTCGTTCTCGGTGTTGTAGGTCACGGCATCGCACGTGCCCTGCAGCAGGTTCGAAAACACCGTGGGAACCGAATCGACCGGGTTCTTGTGCACAACGCCCGGGATCTCGTCGATGACGGTGTCGAGCATGGTGTCCTTTTGGCCGAGCACCGTGGCACCGCTAAAGTCGCTAAGCTTGGTGGCGTTTTGGTAGGGGGAACCCTCTTTTACGAACAGGCCAAAGTAGCCAATGAAGTACGGGTCGGAGAAGCCGACCGACTCCTCGCGCTCGGGCGTGGCGCTCATGCCGGCGATGATGAGGTCGATCTGGCCGTTGTTGAGCGAATCGATGAGGCCCGAGAAGCTCTGCTTGACGGCAACGGGCTCGCCACCGAGGGCCTTGCAGACGATCTTGGCGATCTGCACGTCGTAGCCATCGGCATAGGCGCCTTGCACGTTGTCGATGGGGATGGTGTACTCACTGGCTTCGGAAACCTGCCAGTTGTACGGGGCGTAGGCCGCCTCCATACCAATGCGGATCTTGTCCTTGCCGATCACGGAATCGGACAGGTCGTCGCGACCGCCGCCCGTCGTGGGCTGAACCACCTTGAGCGTGGACGGGCGCTGACAGCCGGCGAGCGCGCCGGCGACGACGGAAGCGCTCGCAGCGAAAGCGCTTCCCAAAAAGATGCGACGGCTGCATACCGGCTGTGAATGCGCGTCGCGTTGATGGGGAGAATGCATAATCTGCCTTCCCTGTTGAATCGTATGCTGACGACTTAACAGGATATACGCCAGCAACTAGCAGCGCAGCACAAGCTCGAAAAATTAATAGACACGCGGTAGTCATTGGGGACGCCGATGTTTTGGCAATGCCGGCGAGCGACGTCCAGAGCGAACAAGTGGCATGAAAAAGGCAAGGCATGACCAGAAGGTCTATGCCTTGCCTTTTGAATGACAACTTGTCGCTCTGGACGACGCGCAGCATCGACCGAGCGGCGGAACCTCTAGAGCAAGGTAACGCTAAAACTGCGCTTGTCCGTCTCGCCCGGGGCCAGGGTGATGGTGTTGACCTTGTGCTCAAAGACATCGTCCTCGGTGTCCATGGTGGTGTGACCGGTCCAGGGCTCGAGCGCCACAAACGGAGCGTCGTTGGCGGCAGACCACACGCCAATGTACTTAAAGCCCTCAAAGTCGATCTTGACGCCGTGACCCGACTTGCGGCCGCGCAGCGTGAGCGTGGAGCCCGGGGTATCGGTGAACATGATGGCGTCGTTATCGAAGCTGCGGTGCGTGATGGGCAGCACGTCCGAGTTATCGGGAGCCTTGTAGCTACCCTCGAACGTCATGAGGCCATCGGGCGTGATGATGGGGGCCTCGTTGGTCCAAGCCTCGGTAAATGCCAGCTCGTAATCCTCGAACGCCTCGTCCTCGGCACCGGGAGCAGGTACGTTAAATGCGGGGTGGCCGCCCACCGAGAACGGCAGGTCCACGTCGCCGGTATTGGTGACGGCAAAGGTCTGGGTAAGTGTGGCGTCACCAGTCAGGGCATAGGTCATGTTGAGCTTAAAGTGGAACGGAAAGGCCTTGAGCGACTCGGGCGTGTCGGTGATCTCGTACGTTACCGAGGAGCCGTCCTCCGAAACCTCGACCAGCTTGTGCTCGACGATGCGCGCGAGGCCGTGGCGCGGCATCTCGCAGGTGCCAGCCGCAGACGTCGCCGTGTTGTTGCGCAGCGAGCCCACAATGGGGAACAGGATGGGCGCATGCTTGCCCCAAAAGGCGGGGTCGCCCTGCCACAGATACTCGTTGCCGTTGAGGGCAAGGCTCGTGAGCTGAGCGCCCATGGAATCGATGGCCGCGGTGAGGCTGCCGCGCTTGATGGTAGTGACGGTAGACATGCTACTTCCTCCAAAAGTAAACAATAGTGTCGAGGGCTATTGTCCCACTCTTGGCGGCGGGGTTGAGCGACAGGCGCAGTTATTGAGCAATAGCGTAAAGGTCAAACCCGCCCTGCGGAGTGCTATCGACCGTATCGGGCGCCTGCGAGTTAAAGCTCACGGGAACCATGCGCTTTGAGGCGCGGAAGCGCGTGCCGTCGGTGGCGACGGGCGGTTCGTCGACGGTGAGCTCGTAGTCGCCGGGCTTGAGCTCGATGCCGTCACCAGCGGAATTGACGTATTGATACTCGTCAATCGTCTGCCCTTTGAGCGTACGCCCCACGATGTGGATGAGCATTTGGCTGTCGCCACGCGCGGTGTCCCACATCGCGCCGTCCTTGACCTCGACCGACACATGTACCGAGCGCGTGCGGCTGAGCGATTGCTCGACAGACATCTCGACCTTGGCGGCGTCTTGACGCTGCTGCTCGACATGGCTCCAAACGCTACCGATTGCCGAGCAGGCGATAACGCCGGCCATGAAGGCGATGAGGATGGGGCCGAGCGGAGAACGGCGGCCCGCGTCTTCCTCACGAGCCAGGTCGGGGCGATGTGTGGGCGCAGGCGCCTGGGCGCCTTGCGCGGGCACGTCGAGAATGCTGAAGGATGCCGTGCTGTCGGGGTCGATGGTGTGACGCGGCTGCGGGATCTTTGCCGGCGAGATGGACATGTCCGCCGGCTCACCGAGTGTGGCCGTGGCATCGGCCTTAGCCTCATCGGCCTCGGCTTGGGCCCAAGCCTGCTCAAAGGTCAGGGGCTCGGCGGCATCGGAGGCGGCATCAGGCTCGACAGCGGCATCGTTGCCGGTCTCGTCCTCGTCGCTCGACACGTCACGCGACGCGGGCTCGTCCCACTCCTCGTCCGGAGCCTCGCCCTCGCTATACCACCATTCAAAGTTATCGATATCCATACGGGGCGCCCCTTAGGCCTCGCAAATAAACACTCGCTAGTCTTATACCCCCAGACGGCACCGAAGCTCACCCGCGCCGGACACGAAAACCGTCACAACATTCGACGTTTTTCCTCGTTTTCGAGATTTTCATCGAATGTTGTGACGGTTTAGGCGGCAGCCACGCCGCGAATGTGACAAAGAGACTGTCCCTTTGTCACATTCTGTTAGAGTTGCAGGGATTGAATCCCGCTTATTCACGCGACATTGGAGTGACAACCTTGACCGCCGCAACCACGCCAAAAAGTAAGTCAACCGCCGCCGCGCTCTCCCCCGCGCGCACCAAGCTCTGCCTGGCGCTGCTCGTGTTGTTAGGCTTTTCGCTCGGCTGTTCGGAGTTCGTGGTCATCGGCATCGAAAGTGACTTGGCGACGGAACTCGGCGTATCGCTTGCCACCGCAGGCCAACTTATTAGCGTGTTCGCACTGATCTACGCTATCGCGACGCCGGTGCTCGCGCTCAGCACGGGGCGCTTCCGTCGTTACCAACTGCTCGTGTGCTATAGCATCGTCTTTGTGCTCGGCAATCTGGTCATGGCGCTGGCACCCAACTTTCAAGTGCTGTTCGCCTCGCGCATCATCTTGGGCTCCGTCTCGGGCGCACTGCTCGCCGTGGGCGTGACGTATATCCCCGAGCTGCTGTCCCCGCAGCAGACCTCACTCGCCATCTCGGTGGTGTACGGCGCGTTTTCCGTGGCAATGGTCTTTGTCACTTCGATCGGCAAGTTTGTGGCCGACACGCTCGACTGGCACGTGGCCATGTACGGCACGCTGACCTTTGCCGTTCTGATCTGCGGAGCGCTCGTGATGTTTATGCCGCGCGCTGGGCAAACCGACGAGCCCGCCACCTTTCGCGAGCAGGCGGGTCTGCTACGCGAGCCGAGCATCGTCACCGGCATGCTCATCTTTTTGTTTGGCGTGGGGTCGGTCTACGTTTTCTATGGCTACGTGACGCCTTATCTTGAGCAGGTGCTGGGCATGGGCACGGTCGAAGCCAGTACCACGCTCATGGCCTACGGCGTGTTCTGCCTGATCTCGAACATCCTGGGCGGATGGATCGATGCGCGCTTTGGCATGAAGGCGCTGCTTGTGACGTTCGTGCTGCAGGCTGCGGCGTTACTCGGGCTGTTTGCTGTGGGCGGCACCATGCCGCTCGCGCTGGCCTTTGTCTTTAGCTTGGCGCTGCTCATGTACTTGTTCTCGGTGTCGTGCATCACGCACTTCATGGACGTGGCACGCAGCCGCCATCCCAAGTCGATGGTACTCGCAAGTTCGGTTGAGCCCATGGCGTTTAACGTCGGCATCTCGTTTGGCACCGCAGTGGGCGGCGCCGTGGTAAGCAGCATTGGCATTGCGCACGTAGGCGCAGTGGGTGCCGCGTTCTCGCTTGTGGCCTGGGTGCTTACGCTGGTGACGATTAAATTGGCGCACTGGGAGCGCAGGCGGGCAAGGGCGCAGGCGTAGATGCGATACTCGAGCTCGATGATGGCGATCGAAAGGAAACCGCATATGCAACGTGTACTGTTTATCTGCCATGGGAACATCTGTCGCTCGACGATGGCTGAGTCCGTGTTTCCCGAGCTAGTGCGGCGCGCCGGGCGCGCGGGCGAGTTTGTCATTGATTCCGCTGCGACCTCGACCGAGGAGATCGGCAACCCGCCACACCACGGCACCATTGCCAAGCTACGCGAGGTCGGGATTCCCGTCGTCGCACATCGCGCACGTCAGGTGCGTCGCGCGGAGTATGGCGACTGGGACCACATTGTCTATATGGACGACGAGAACGCCCGCGCCCTGTACCGAATTTTTGGGAAGGACCCCGATGGCAAGATCTCGCGCCTGCTCGATTGGACCGATCGCCCCGGCGACGTGGCCGACCCCTGGTACACCGGCAATTTCGACGCCACCTACCGCGATGTACTCGCCGGTTGCACCGCCATGCTCGAGCAGCTGTAGGCGCTCGGGCGGCGCGGGCACACGGGCCACGCCATCGGCGTAAAACGAGCGTGGGTTTTCTCCCACTTTGAGCGCTCGAGTGCGCTCTAAACGGGAGAAAATCCACGCTCATGAATGTGACAAAGGGACTGCCCCTTTGCCACATCCGGGACTGGCCCTAGACCGGCTTGACCTCCAGCTTTATCCCCTCGGCGCAGGAGTCGCCCAAAACATCCGAAAGGGCCCAGGTCGCATATAGCGGCAAATAGAGAACCGCTCCGTTGCGCTCAACGTTGCCTCTCGAGAAAACAATCCCGAGCCTTACGCCATATTCAGCCGTATCAAGCACATGACCGAGCGCAGCGTGCGCGTGGTAATAGGAGCCCGATTTAACCTCGATCGGAACAGCCGTCCCATCCGGCCCATCGACCACAAAGTCCACTTCACCGCGCTTTTTTGTCTGATAGTAGTAAAGCTGGCGATTTTGGGCAGCCAGCTGCTGGGCCACCACGTTTTCGTAAATGCCGCCCAGATTGGGCTCCTTGCTATCAAGATACGCCGCTTGGGCGACTCCAACGGGGTAGCGCGCCATCAACATGCCCGTATCCGATTGGTATAGCTTGAACTGCGATGGCCGTGCCGTCTTGAGCAGGGGCGACTTTGGCTCGGTTACGATATCGGCTTTGAGAGCAACGCCGGCATCGACAAGCCAGACAAAATCTCGCTGGTACTTCTCATAATGCGCCTTGGGGTCAATGGAATTGAGCACGAAACGCTTGTGTTCGCCCTCAAGCATAATGGGGAGCTGATCGTAGATGCTCTGCACCTGAAGGGCACGCCCGCTTGCATACTTGGAAATATCCCGTCGGTACTGTTCGTTGAGCTCGGACTGTAGCTGACGAACAGAGGCAAGGTCGCCCTGCGTGTCAAGGAAACGCTGCACGACCTCCGGCATTCCGCCGACAACGGTATAGGTCCTGAAGTTTGCCATCATCGCGTCATGAATGTAATCAGGAATGGGCCTCTCGCTGATACACGCGTCACGTATCGTTTGGCGAGCCCCCTCGCTCACCCCGGTTGCCCAGCAAAACTCCTCAAAATCGAGCGGGAACATCCTAAGCTCGTGGACATACCCCACGGGATAGGACCTGACGCCCTTGAACTGGGTCCCGAGCATTGACCCCGAAAACGCCCAGCGGCACCTCCCGTCCTCTACAAGGAACTTTGCCATCGTCATGATGTCGGGGGCCTCTTGGACCTCATCGATAAACACGAGCGTTTTGCCTGGTGCAATCGACTTTCCCGAAAGAAGCGTCACCCTGCTGATGAAATCATCGGCATTCCGCGCCTCGAGAAGAGCATCTTTTGCCTGGCGATTTTCCATGAGATTGAGCTCGATGTAGGTTGCATGGCTGGCTTTGCCAAATGCGCGAATCGAATAGCTTTTGCCGATCTGGCGAGAACCCGTGATGAATAAGGCCTTTTGCTCGGCAGACTTCAGCCAACGCTCCAGCTCTGCCGCTATTTTCCTGCGCAGCATAGGCTCTCCCCTCAGTGTCATCAAATGAAATGCAAAGTTTTATGCGCTTAATTATCGATGAAATGTAGGATTTTTAGAACCTAAAATCGGATGAAATGCAGAGATTTAGGATTATAAGCAAAAAGAAGGGGCAGCCCCGGCGAATGTGACAAAGGGACTGTCCCTTTGTCACATTGCGCTCGACTACTCGTCGACGATCTCGGCAAGCCAGACGTTCAGCGTATCGACCTCGGGGCAGCAGAACTTTGCCGTGCCGGGCTCGTTGCCAGGCACGGTTCCGCCATAGCGCAGGATATCGATATAGGGAAAGCCCACATGGCAGGCCATAGCGCACATCTTGCCGCGGTCTCGGTCGAAGTCAAAGACGTCGCCCGGCTTGTGACCATGGTGGCAGCGGCACGCACCCAGCTGGTCCACGCAGCTCACGCGGATACGCGGACGCTTGCCACGCGGCGCGCCGAGCGGCTTGTTCTCGCCCGCAGGCTTGACGCCGCCCTCATCAGCATTACTCATGGTCAATCACATCCAGGCAGGCCTCGATGGGAAGGCCGGCGGACTTATCCTCCTGGTCGGCATTGCGCTCGATAAGCTCCGCTACCACGCGCATGGCATCGCTCGTCGCACGCTGCAGGCTCCAACCGGCCATAACGCGGCCGACGAGCACCGCCGAGAACGTGTCGCCCGTGCCCGGGAAATAGACCGGAATGAGCTCAAAGGGAATCGTGAAGTACTCCCCCGCCACATGGTCGTAACCGATAACCGCGTTCGTGCCATTGACCACGGCGCTCGTAATGACCACCGACTTGGCACCCAGCTCGCGCACAGCGTCCACAAGGGCGCGGGCCTCATCGGGCGTGATCTGCTCTGCAATAGGCGTATCGGCGAGCAGACAGGCCTCGGTGTAGTTGGGCACCGCGTAGTCTGCGCACTCCAGCAGGTGCCGCATAAGGCCAATCGTGGACTCGGGCACACCGGCATAGAGCTTGCCGTTGTCGCCCATGATGGGATCGACGAACACCTTGGTGCCCTTTTGCGCGCGGCGGTGGCAAAAGTCCGAGATGATGCGCGTCTCTTCCTCGGTCACGATAAAGCCGGTCGAGATGGCGTCGAACTCAAAGCCGAGCTCCTCCCAAATGGCAAGACTCTGACGCACGTACTCCGTGGTGTCGTGGATGTAGAACTTGGGGTAGTTGAGCGTATCGGAAACAAGGGCCGTCGGCAGGTTGTGGATGCGATAGCCCATATGCGACAGCACCGGCAGCATGGCGGAAAGCGCGACCTTGCCGTAGCCGCACATATCGTTGATCAACAGCAGCTGAGTGTTCTTCATGAGAGTCCCCCTTGGGTCGGGCGCGGCGCGGCAGCGCCACAGTGCGACTAAGTGTAGCGCAGGGAACGTTACGAGCGAAGTCGGGCAGCGTGAAGGGCAAATTGTTGCGGAAAGGTTACGGGAAGGAAGTTAGTCGTTGGGGACGTTCTTAAATGACTAGTCAAACAAGAACGTCCCCAACGACTAACCCAACGACTATCAGCGCAAGGAGTGTCCCCAAGTGCCGGCACATAAGGAACGTCCCTAATTGCCACCTAAGTGCCAAAACGACTGGTCGGGCAACACCGATGTTTTGGCGAAGTCAGCGAAAACCCGCCAGAGCGAGCAAGGTGCCTTGAAACGAGGCGGCATTGACCTTCTGGTCATGCCGCCGAAGTTGAAAGGCAGATTGCCGCTCTGGCGGGTTTGCAGCGTCGAGCCGTTACGCGGTTTGGTAAAACCGCGTAACCACTAGTTTGGTACCTTGACATTCATTTCTCATGCTCCTAGATTGGTTAGGCACAAAACAATTCCACTACCTAACTAAAGAAAGGAGCAACACTAATTCATGTGCGATGAACCTCTTAACCTTTGTTCGCACGAGCCCGGCGGCGACCCGTCACAGCCGGCGGATGCACCCGAAGCGGTTAGCTCAGAAGACAAGCTTGCCAAGCGCATCCTCAATGGCCTGGGCTTTTGCGGCCATTACATGCATTTTCATGGCGGAGGCGTGTCCGGCAAGGCGCCCATCATCTGCCTGCTGGCCAAGCAACCCGGCGGCGAGATGTCGCAGCAGGAACTCGGCATGCACTTTGACCTCAAGCCGGGGTCGCTTTCCGAGATCCTGTCCAAACTCGAGCTCAACGGCCTCATCGAGCGCAGCCGTAACCCCAAGGATCGACGGCAGCTCACCATTCGCCTGACCGAAACCGGCCGGGAAAACGCCCGCATCGACCAGGCAGCCCGCATTCGCTTTAGAGAGCAGGCCTTTGGTGCCCTCACCCACGACGAGCGCGAGCAGCTCGCCGAAATGCTCGAGAAAATCCGTGTAACCTGGGAGGAACTGGATGATTAAAACCCTCATGGGCAGCATCCGCGACTATATAAAAGTCACCGTTGCCACGCCGTTGCTCGTGCTTGGCGAGGTGCTCTGCGAGATGCTGATTCCATTTATCACCGCCAACCTGATCGACGCCATCAAAGATGGCACCACCGTAGCCGAGATGCTTCCCACCGCGGGCTTTTTGGTGCTCATCGCGCTGACGTCGCTTGCTTTTGGCGCCGCTGCCGGCGTCACCTGCAGCCATGCGAGTTGCGGCTTCGCTAAGAACCTGCGTCACGACCTGTTCTACAAGATCCAGACGTTCAGCTTTGCCAACATCGATGAGTTCTCGAGCTCCTCGCTCGTCACGCGCCTGACCACCGATATCAACAACGTGCAGCAGGCCTTTATGATGATCATCCGTATCGCCGTGCGCGCGCCGCTGGTATTGATCTTCGCCTTTACCATGGCATTTATCATGGGCGGCAGCGTCGCCATGGTCTACCTGGTCATCATTCCGCTGCTGGGCTTTGGGCTGTTCTTTATCATCTTTAAGGTGCGTCCCATCTTCTCGCGCGTGTTCCACAAGTACGACGCCCTTAACGAGTCCGTCGAGGAAAACGTCACCGGCATGCGCGTGGTCAAGAGCTACGTGCGCGAAGACTTTGAGAAGGAGAAGTTCGCGACCGCCGCACGCGACGTCCAGATGGACTTCACCCGCGCCGAGAAGCTGCTTGCCTTTAACAACCCCATGATGAACATCTGCGTCAACGGCGCGTTTGTCGTCATCATCTACCTGGGCTCCAAGCTCATCATCACGAGCCAGGGCACGCTGTTCGACGTGGGCCAGCTCTCCTCGATCTTTACCTATGGCTTCCAAATCCTCATGAGCCTGATGCAGCTATCGATGATCTTTGTCATGGTGACCATGGCCGACGAATCGGCGCACCGCATCACCGAGGTGCTGGCCGCCGAGCCCACGATCGCCGATCCCGCCGAGCCCGTGCTCGAGGTCGCCGATGGCTCCATCGACTTTGACCACGTGAGCTTTAAGTATTCCGCGCATGCGAAGCGCCAGGCGCTCGACGATATCGACCTGCACATTAAGAGCGGCGAGACCATCGGCATCATCGGCGGCACCGGCTCGGCCAAGTCCACGCTCGTAAACCTCATCGCCCGCCTGTACGACGCCACCGAGGGTACCGTGCGCGTGGGCGGCGTGGATGTACGCGACTACGACTTGGACGCCCTGCGCCACCAGGTGGCCATGGTGCTGCAGAAAAACGTGCTGTTTAGCGGCACGATTGCCGAGAACCTGCGTTGGGGCGACCCGAACGCCACCGACGAAGAGGTCCGCGAGGCCGCGCATCTGGCCTGCGCCGACGAGTTTGTCGACGGCTTCCCCAAGGGCTATGACACCTGGATCGAACAGGGCGGCTCCAATGTTTCCGGCGGTCAGAAGCAGCGCCTGTGCATTGCGCGTGCCCTGCTGCGTCGCCCCAAGATCTTGATCCTGGACGACTCCACGAGCGCCGTCGACACCAAGACCGACGCCAAGATTCGCGCAGGGCTGGCAAGCTATCTGCCCAACACGACCAAGCTCATCATCGCCCAGCGCATTAGCTCCGTGCAGGACGCAGACCGCATCATCGTCATGGAGGGCGGCCGCATCGCGCAGATCGGTAACCACGACGAGCTGCTCAAGACGAGCGAGATCTACCGCGAGACCTTTACCTCGCAGAACAAGATGTCTGCCGAGGGCGAAGAGGCCGTCGAGGCCGACACCGAGGCATCCGTAACGCAAGCTCAGACCCAGGAAGGAGGCGAGGCACATGAGTAAGGCAACGACCGCCGAGCGCGCGCTCAACCGCAAGGGCGGCACCATATCGCGCCTCATCAAGACGCTCTTTGGCTTTTACCCCGTGCTTTTGCCCCTCGTCGTCGCCGGCGTGGTGCTCTGCGCCATCATCAACTCCATCGGCGCGACCTTCCTTCAGAGCGCCCTGCAGATTATTAGCGAATCGTGGCAGTCGGGCGATTGGGGAGCCGCGCAGCCCAAGATCGCACAGCTCGTGACCACCCTCGCCTGCATCTACGGCATCGGCATCCTGTCCTCGCTCTTCTGGAACCGCGCCATGGCCATCGTCACGCAGGGCTCGCTGGAGAAGCTGCGCGAGAAGATGTTCAACCGCATGCAGGACCTGCCGATCCGCTACTTCGACACGCACCAGCGCGGCGACATCATGAGCCACTACACCAATGACATCGACACGCTGCGCCAGATGATCAGCCAGTCGCTGCCCAACCTGCTCATGACGGTCATCGTCATCGTCACGGTGTTCTTTATCATGCTGTACTACAGCGTGTGGATGTGCTTGGTCATTATTGCCGGCGTCGCCTTTATGACCTTTATGACCAAGCTGCTCGGCTCCAACTCCGCGCGCTTCTTTATTGCGCAGCAGACCGAGCTCGGCGTTGTCGAGGGCCATATCGAGGAAGTCATGAACGGCCAGAAGGTCGTCAAGGCATTCTGCCACGAGTCTGCCGCCGAAGCCGATTTTGACGAGCGCAACGAAAAGCTCTTCGAGGTCTCGCAGAAGGCCAACATGTACGCCAACATCCTCATGCCCATCCTTATGAACCTGGGCAACCTGCTCTACGTGCTGGTCGCACTGGCCGGCGGCATTTTCCTAGCGCTGGGCGTGCCCAACCTGAGCATCTCGGGCATGGCGCTGTCCATCGCCGTCGTGGTGCCGTTCCTCAACATGACCAAGCAGTTCTGTGGACAGATCGGCCAGATCTCGCAGCAGATCAACGCCGTGGTCATGGGCCTCGCCGGCGCCGACCGTATCTTTGAGCTCATCGACGAGGAGCCCGAAGCCGACGAAGGCTATGTGACGCTTGTCAACGCTCAGGTGAACCCCGATACCTGGCAGCTCGAGGAGGCCGACCACCACACTGGCATGTGGGCGTGGAAACATCCGCACCGCGCAACCGGCGAGATCGAGTACGTGCCGCTGCGTGGCGACCTGGTCATGGACAACGTCGACTTTGGCTACACGCCCGACCACGAGGTGCTGCACGGCGTGTCCGTGTTTGCCAAGCCGGGCCAGAAGGTCGCGTTTGTCGGTGCCACCGGCGCGGGCAAGACGACCATCACCAACCTCATCAACCGCTTCTATGACATCGCCGACGGCAAGATCCGCTACGACGGCATCAACGTCAACAAGATCCGCAAGGCCGATCTGCGCCGCTCGCTGGGCGTCGTGCTACAGGACGTGAACCTGTTCACCGGCACCGTGATGGATAACATCCGCTACGGCAACCTGGACGCTACCGACGAGGAGTGCATCGCGGCGGCCAAGCTCGCGGGCGCGGATGACTTTATCACCCGCCTGCCCGACGGCTACGACACCATGCTCACCGGCAACGGCGCGCAGCTGTCGCAGGGCCAGCGTCAGCTGATTTCGATCGCACGCGCCGCCGTCGCCGATCCGCCGGCAATGATTCTGGACGAGGCCACGTCGAGCATCGATACCCGCACCGAGGCTATCGTGCAGGCCGGCATGGACAAGCTCATGGAAGGCCGCACGACGTTTGTCATCGCGCACCGCCTCTCCACCGTACGCAACTCCGACGCAATCATCTGTCTGGACCACGGCCGCATCATCGAGCGCGGCAACCACGACGAGCTGATCGCCAAGCGCGGGTATTACTACCAGCTCTATACCGGAGCGTTTGAGCTGGAGTAGTTCGGCTCGCCGAGATGGCCGATTTGTCGCTCATTCGTCGGGCATGACCCTAAGGTCAATGCCCTCCTCTTTCGGGGCAAATCGACTCATCTCAACGACCCAAATACAATGCACCGCAACGAATAAAGCCTCCGCAGCCACACGAGCTGCGGAGGCTTTTTCATGCCGGCCGGAAACCGTATCCCACTTTTCGGACCCAGAATGGGATGCCGTTTCCCGCTGGACCCCCTCCGGGAAACGGCATCCCATTTCAAGGGGGTAAACCGGGATGTAGTTTCCCCTAACGGCACCTTTGGGAAGCCGCATCCCACTCTAGACGCACAAAACGGGATGAGCTTTCCCATGGTGATCCAAGACCAGAAGCATGTCCGATAGCGCAGCCAGGCCAAGAACAACAAGGCAAACGTCACGCCAATTTGAACGAGCGTCTACTGCAGTTTGAGGCTGTTGGCCCATATGGTAGAGTTAACCACCCATAAATTTCAGCACACTGCGTGCTACCTGCTCTTTTATCATTTAGGGGAGTGAACTTGTGAATACTTCTGTCGCCAAGAAGGCCAGCCAGGCGGTGCGCCTGCTCATGATGGTGCTCACGACAGTTCTCATCTTCTTCTTCATCAATGTTATGCTGCTCGTCTCCGATATCCAGGGCACGGCGCGCGTGGTCAACTACGCCGGTCTGGTGCGCGGTACCACGCAGCGAATCGTTAAGCTCGAGGATGCGAGCCAGCCTCAAGATGACCTGCTCAAAGCCGTGGATTCATACATCAACGGTTTGCGTTACGGAAGTGACGACCTCAACCTCGTCCGTCTCGACGACGATGAGTATCAGGCAAAAATGACCGAGCTTGCAAATTATTTTGATGAGCTTTGCACCGAGATCATCCGCGTGCGCGAAGTTGGCTACGGGAACACCGACATCATCGCCATGAGCGAGGAGTTCTTTGGCATTTGCGACGATGCTACGCGACTCGCAGAGGACTACTCTCAGGAGAAGGCGTCGGCGCTCAACTATCTCGAGGGCTTGGTGATCATCGACATCGTGGGCTTGGTGGCGACCTTTGCGGTCGAGCTTGTTCGCGCGGTGCGAACCGCCGCGCTCAATCGCGAGCTGCAGAGCAAAGTCTATCTCGACGAAGCCACGGGACTGCCCAACAAGAACAAGTGCGAGGAGATCTTGGGGCAGGAGCAGCCTGTCTCCGCGGAGGCGCCCGTTGCGGTGTGCGTCTTCGACCTTAACAATCTGCATACGGTCAATAACAACTTCGGCCACGAGAAGGGCGACGAATACATCCGTTCTTTTGCCCAGCAGCTGGGGTGCGTGGCGTCCGAGACCTGCTTTGTGGGCCGCGACGGTGGCGATGAGTTTATCGCGGTGCTGCGGGATACCGATCGAGCTGCCGTGGAGTCCTGTCTCGCTCGGGTTCGTGCGAACGTGAACGAGTGTTCCGAGGCTCACCCCGACATGCCTATCAGCTATGCGGTGGGCTACGCGCTTTCCAACGATTTTGATGAACCTCCTACGATGCGCGAACTCTTTTCCCAGGCCGACAAAAACATGTACATCGACAAGAACCGCGTAAAGACAGCCGAGGCAGCCGGGTCGCAACGCGAGAACCGCTAAACCCGTAGCAAAAGGTAGCTAATTTGGGACGGGGCTCTTTTGGCTACTTGAGAAGCTGGGCCATGGCGTTGACGAATTTTTGGACTTGGAGGGTGGGCTCGAGCGGGTAGTGCAAAAAGACCGGCACCTCTCGCCCGCACAGGAACGGCACGCCCACAAAGGCCGGGTGCACGCCCGACCATGCGCCGCAGGTGAGCACCGCGTCGCCCTTTTCCTCCGCCTCGTTAAAGAGCGCAAAGTCGAAGCTATCCACATCGATCACGTCCACGCCGCCGTCGGCTAACAGGTCGATACGCAGGCTGTCCATGGCATCGTTGCCGTGACGGAGCACGCGCAGGCGCATGCCTTCCAAGTCGGCGACCGTGATGCGCGTCTTGCGCGCCAGCGGGCTCGTGCGCGGTAGGTCAATATAAAACGGCACGTTGACAATGCTGAGCTTTTGGCATGCGTCGCCCCAGCGCGGGGTAGAAAAACTCGACTGCACCACATCGACCTCGCGGCCCAAGCTACGCATGACTGTCTCGCGCTCGTCGTAGAGGTCGCTTACCGGCACAATCTCAAATCGCAGCGACGGCTCCAGATCGTGGATGCCCGTCCACATCGACAGCGTTTGGCGCCCCGGACACATCATCGACACGCCCAGGCGCACGGCACCGCCGTCACCCGCCGCACGTCGAGCACGGCGCAGCGCGTCCTCGGACTGCCGCATGATCGAGCGCGCGTCGTCCACCAGCAGTGCGCCGGCCGGCGTCACCTTGACGCCCGAGTGCGAGCGTTCGAACAGCGTGATGCCGAACTCGGCCTCGAAGCCCGACACCTGCTTGACGAGCGCCGGGGTCGACACGCGCAATTTTGCCGCCGCACGCGAGAAGCTTCCCAGCTCCGCGGCGGCCGATATGGCCTCAAGTCGTCGATCGTACACGTCAATCTCCCGTTTTCGCGCCCGTGACCGCATGGTGCCACAGGGGGTTGTTTTCGCAGGTCACGAGCTCAATTGAGAATATACTGCATCGCATAGTATAAACCTACGATTAACGCTATTCTAACAAATATGCAATTCACCTGCGCAAATGCAAAGCATACGATAACCAGCGAAAACCACGTGGGTCGATTAATGAGAACGACCCACCGGGAGGCACAAGAAGGGAAGTTCCTATGAGCAATTGGCTTAAGCTCGAGGGCGATGTCTGCGCCGTGACTGGCGCGCTCGGCGGTATGGGCGCCGAGATCTGCCGCGAGTTCGCCCGCAATGGCGCCAACGTCGTCATGCTCGACCTGGACGAGGAGAAGGTCAAGGCCGCTGCCGCCGACCTCGCTGCCGAGTTTGGCATCCACGCCGAGGGCTACAAGATGAACGCCACCGACGAGGCCGAGGTTCAGGCTGCCGTCGATGCCACCATCGCCAACTTCGGCCGCGTCGACGTCCTTGTCAACACCGCCGGCATCCTGCGCTTCGCCGCCATGGAGGATCTGCCGCTGAGCGACTGGGAGCAGGTGCTCAACGTCAACCTCACCGGCTATTTCATCACCTCGCAGCGCTTTGGTCGCGAGATGATCAAGGCCGGCCAGGGCCGCCTGGTGCACATCTCGACCGTCGCCAGCCACTCCCCCGAGACGTTCTCGGGCGTGTACAGCTCCACCAAGGCCGGCGTCAACATGATGTCCAAGATGCTCGCCGCCGAGTGGGGCCCCTACGGCGTGCGCTCCAACTGCGTCGAGCCCTGCTTCGTTAAGACCCCGATGTCGGCCAACTTCTACGCCGATCCCGAGGTCGAAAAGAGCCGCAGCCGTCTGATCGCCACGCGCCGCATCGGCGAGGTCAGCGATATCGCCAACGCCGTCATGTTCCTGGCGTCCAAGCGCTCGGACTTTACCACCGGCGACGCCATCAAGGTCGACGGCGGCTTCTCCAACATGATGGGCGACCTCACCGCCAAGCCCGGCGGCCGTCGCGCCTATGCCGACAACTACCTTAAGAACAAGGGCGTCGAGCTTTGGTCCGACGAGTCCGGCGTCGCCAAGCCGACTGACCAGTAAACCAACCTGACAGGGAGGCCCCGCGGACACGCCCGCTCCTCCCCCGTATCGATTAGAAAGAGTCCAATGGCTTCCACCAACTCCAACAAGGGTCGCGCCGTCGTGCTTTCCGCCGCGTGCGTCACCATGTTCTTCATCAGCTCCATCGCGCTGTATTCCGTCGTGAGCAAGAACCTGCTCGCCGTCTACCCCGAGTGGTCCAGCGCTCTTACCTGGGCCTTCCCGGTCTTTCAGACCATCATGGCCGTGACGGGCATCTTCGCCGGCCGCATCTCCGATAAAATCGGCCCGCGCAACGTCGTGATCGCCGCCGCCGTGTGCTACGGTCTGGGCTGGTTCATGTCCGGCACCGTCACCGAGCCGTGGCAGTTCTACCTGTGGTTCTCGCTCGTTGCCGCTGTCGGCAACGGCCTGGGCTACAACCCGGCGCTCACCACCGGCCAAAAGTGGTTCATCGACAAGAAGGGTCTCGCCTCCGGCATCACCCTGGCCGCTTCGACCGCCGGCCCCGCCGTGCTGTCCCCGGTGCTCGCCTCGCTGCTCATCCCGAGCCTGGGCATCTTTGGCGCCCTCAAGGCACTCGGCGTCATCTTCTTTGTGACGATCGCCGCCTCCGCCCTGTTCCTGAAGGCCCCCGAGGCCGGTTGGCTGCCCGAGGGCTTCGAGGCCCCCAAGGGCGGTGCACATGCCGGCACCTTCGGCGACCTCACCCCGGGCGAGATGGTCAAGACCCCGCGCTTCTGGGTCCTCATCGTCGCCTTCGCCTTCGCCGCTACCGCGGGCACCCTGCTCGTCGGCAAGGTTGCCTCCATCGCCGCCGTCCAGCTCTTCGCCGACCCCACGAGTGCCGCGGCCGTCGCCCTCGGCGGTGTGGTCGTCTCCGTCAACACCTGCGCCAACCTGGTCGGTCGTCTGTCCTTTGGCCAGATCATCGACAAGCTCGGCGCCTATAAGTCGCTGCTCATCAGCCTTGTCGTCACCATCGTCGCGCTCGTCATCATGTCGATGAGCTTTACGCAGAGCATGTTCTTTGTGGCACTCGCCCTGCTCGGCTTTAGCTTTGGCGCCCTGCTCGTCATCTACCCGCCGCTCACCGGTGGCGCCTTTGGCACCAGCAACATCGGCGTCAACTACGGCATCATGTTTTTGGGCTACGCCGCTTCCACCTGGATCAGCCAGCCCATCACCGCCGTGCTGTATCACGCCGAGGCCGGCAGCGCCGCCTACCAGCAGTCCTTCTACGGCGCTATTGTGATCGCCGCCATCGCCGTCGTGCTCACCCTCTACATGATGGTCTCCGACAGCAAGAAGAAGTCCGCCTAGTTTTACCGATGCGACAAAGGGACAGCCCCTTTGTCGCATTCCACCGGTCACCAGTATTAAGGAGTCGAAATGTCTGAGCTCAACCCCGTCCGCATTGCCGTTATCGGCGCCGGCGCCATGGGCCGCAACCACATCCGCTTTGTCACCGAGGAGCCCGAGGCTGAGCTCGTCGCCATCGCCGACGCCTTTGAGGGCGCCCGCGCCACGGCCGAGGCTGCCGGCGTGCCGTTTTACACCGATCCCGCCCAGATGATGGACGAGGTCAAACCCGAGGCCGTCATTATCGCCACCCCCAACGACCTGCACTTGGGCGTTGCCCGCGAGGCTGTGAAGCGCAACATCGTGCCGCTGGTCGAAAAGCCGATCTCCAACGACCTGGAGGATGCCCAGGCCTTCGCCGCCGAGGCCGAGACCGCCGGCGTACCCGTGCTCGTGGGTCAGCACCGTCGCCACAACCCCTTCGTCAACAAGGCCAAGGAGATCATCGAGTCCGGCGAGCTGGGTAAGCTCACCGTATCGAGCTTCCACTACATGATCTATAAGAACGACGAGTACTTCGACGTCGAGTGGCGCCGCAAGAAGGGTGCCGGCCCGATCCTGGTCAACCTGGTTCACGACGTCGACCTGCTCCGTTACCTGCTGGGTGAGCCCGTTGCTGTCCAGGGCATGCAGTCCAGCGCCGCCCGCGGTTTTGAGACCGAGGACTCCGCCGTGGTCAACGTCCGTTTTGCCGATGGCGCGCTTGCGAGCATGACCATCTCCGACGCCACCGCCAGCCCCTGGAACTGGGAGGCCACCGCTCGCGAGGATCCGCAGTACCGCCCCTTCGACGCCGACGCCTACTTTATCGGCGGCACTAAGGGCGCCCTTTCGCTGCCCCGCCTGCACCAGTTCTCCTACGACGGCGCCTCCAACTGGCATAAGCCGCTGCAGATGGAGATTCCGGCCGTCGACCCGGCACTGCCGCACAAGATGCAGCTCAAGCACTTTGTGAAGGTTGTCCGCCGCGAGGTCGAGCCCGTCGTGACCCCCGCCGACAACGTCAAGACGCTCACGCTTCTCAACGCCATCAAGGAGGCCGCCGAAACCGGCCAGCTCGTCGAGCTGTAATGCCTTAAGAGCGGCCGCGGCAGAAACCCCATGCCGAACCCTTCGGTCCGCCACCAACAAGCCCCTCTTCTTTGCCCCGCGAGCAGCCTCCTGCCCGCGGGGCATTTTGCTACCTTGCCGACGATTTTTCTAGGGCGGGGGCTATTTTGCACCTCGGCTTGGTTCGTTCGCCACGAAACGCGCCTATCTACTACGTTTAACCGACTACCCTCAACCATGCCGAATTTCGCGAAATAAAAGCCGCAGGTAGACGGCTTGCGTATTCTCGGAAAACCGGGGGATGGTCGACCCATATGGGTTAAACGTAGTAGATAGGTCGTTTTCGTGGCGCGGCTCCAAAACAGTCTTTTGAGACGGGTGGTATCCTTGGTAGTTCTGTGCTGCAAACGCACCTTTACCGCAAGGAGTTTCATGGATCTTATCGCCCAGCTCGCCCGCGAGCTCAACCTTAAGGCCGCCAACGTCGAGGCGGCCGTCAAGCTCATCGACGAGGGCAACACCATCCCCTTTATCTCGCGCTACCGCAAGGAAGCAACGGGCGGCATGGACGACGTCGCCCTGCGCGCGCTCGACGAGCGCCTGTCCTACCTGCGCAATCTCGAGCAGCGCAAAGAGGACGTCATTCTGCTTATCGACGCCCAGGGCAAACTCACGCCCGAACTCGAGCAGCAGATTCGCGAGGCCACGCAGCTCCAGCGCGTCGAGGACCTCTACAAGCCCTACCGCAAAAAGCGCATGACCCGCGCGCAGAAGGCCCGCGAGGCCGGCCTGGAGCCGCTCGCCAACATGATCATCATGCAGGCCTCGGCCAAGGGCAGCGCACTCGACGCCGCCGCGGACTACGTCAACGAGGAGGCCGGCTTCGACACGCCCGAAAAGGCGCTCGCCGGCGCCGCCGACATCGTGGCAGAGACGGTGGCCGAGGACCCGGAGAACGTCGCCGACCTGCGCGCCTTTACGCAAAACACCGCCGATATCGTCGTCGAGGCCACCGACCCCACCGAGAAGACCCCCTACGAGCCCTACTACAACTTTGACGAGCCGCTGCGCCGTATACCCAACCACCGTGTGCTGGCTATCGACCGCGGTGAGCGCGAGGGCAAGCTCCGCGTGCGCGTGAACGTCGACGGCGCTGCTGCCACGGCGCGCCTCGGCAGCCGTTGGCCCCGACGCCAGGGCGTGTTTGCCCCCATCTTCGATGCCGCCATCGCCGACGGCTACAAGCGCCTCATGGCTCCCTCGCTGGAGCGCGAGGCCCGTGCTAAGCTCACCGTTCGCGCCCAGACCGAGGCCATCAACGTCTTTGCCAAGAATCTCGAGGGCTTGCTCTCGGCACGTCCCGTGCGCGGCGCCCGCGTGCTCGCGCTCGATCCGGGCTACCGCACCGGCTGCAAGGTCGCCGTCATGGACGAGACCGGCAAGCTGCTCGACCACGGCGTGGTCTATCCCACCAAGCCGCGCCACGACGTCGCCGGCACCAAGCGCGAGCTCGCCCGCCTCGTCAAGAAGGACAGCGTCAACACTATCGTCATCGGCAACGGCACCGCCAGCCGCGAGACCGAGGAAGTCGTCTCGGAGTTTATTGCCGAGCAGGCGCCCAGCCTTCGCTACACCATCGTTAACGAGGCCGGCGCGTCGGTGTACTCCGCCTCCGAGCTCGCGAGCCAGGAGTATCCCGATCTGGACGTCACCGTGCGTGGTGCCATGAGCCTGGGTCGCCGCCTGCAGGACCCGCTGGCAGAGCTCGTTAAGATTCCGCCCCAATCCATCGGTGTGGGCCAGTACCAGCACGACCTTGACCAGGCCGAGCTTTCACGCACGCTGGGTCACGTGGTGGAAGACGTCGTCAACCGCGTGGGCGTCGACGTGAACACCGCGAGCGCGAGCCTGCTGGGATACGTCTCGGGCATTACGCCGAGCGTGGCCAAGAACATCGTGGCGTACCGCGAGGAAAACGGCGCCTTTACCGATCGCCGCCAGCTTAAGAAGGTCCCCAAACTGGGACCCAAGGCATACCTCAACGCCGCGGGTTTCCTGCGCATCAGCGGCGGCAAGAACCCGCTCGACGCGACAAGCGTCCACCCCGAGAGCTACGAGGTGGCAACGGCCGTCCTGGAGCGTGCCGGCGTTGCGGCAAACGAGCTCAGCCGCGGCGGTGTGCCCGACATCGAGCGCCGCTTGGGCAGCATCTCGGCGCTGGCAAGCAATCTGGACTGCGGCACCCTCACGCTCATCGACATCGTCAACGAGCTCAAGAAGCCCGGCCGCGACCCGCGCGACGACGCGCCCGAGGTAGTCTTTAGCCGCTCGGCGCTTTCCATCGACGACCTGGAGCCCGGCATGGAACTCAAGGGCACGGTGCGCAACGTCGTCGACTTTGGCGCCTTCGTCGACGTGGGTGTGCACCAGGACGGCCTCGTGCACATCTCCAAGCTGGCCAACCGCTTCGTCAAGCACCCGAGTGATGTCGTGCGCGTCGGCGACACGGTGAAGGTGTGGGTCGAAAAAGTCGATCGCGACCGCAAGAAGATCTCGCTCACCATGGTGAAGGGGAAGTAGACCGCCAAAGCAAGGGTCCCCCCTCTCGCGACGTGCAAAATCGCGAGTATTCTGCAAATTCCACCGCTCCGGATGCCTCTCAGAGACGAAAAGCAAAAAACAGCCCCCGTTTTAGCGTCGTCAGAGCCAAAACGGGGGCTATTCCGTGCTTCGGTTAACTGGTAAAAGCCTTTACCTTGCTGAATACTCTCAATTTTGCACGGCGCAGGCGGGGGTACCTTTGTCCACGGCAGAATATGGAGGCCAAACACCAACCTACTGGCAAGTTCGTGTCGGCAGCCCCGGCTTTTCCTTTGCCTAGCGCGACTCTCGCGAAGCGCGTGAGCGATAGGGAAAGGAAAGACCGGGGCGAACAACCCGCGACACAGCCAGTGTTCACCCTACGGCAGGATATGGAACCCGAGCGAGGCGATATCCTTGGCAAAGCCGCGCACGGTGTCGAGCGAGACCTCGTACGGATCACGGCCGATGTTCTTGCGCTTGGCCAGGATGCTGTTGGGCACCGTGATGATCTGGCAACCGCAGGCCTCGGCCTGGTAAATGTTGATGAGCTCGCGCGTGGACGCCCACAGGACCTCGCAGTTGGGCTTGGCGGCGGCCTTCTTAACCGACTCCGTCACAAACGGAATGGGGTCGACGCCGGTATCGGCGATACGGCCGGCAAAGAGCGAGATGATGGACGGCGTCTCGGCGTCAACGGCCTCGACCATCTCGTCGACCTGCTCGGGCGTAAAGATGGTGGTGACGTTGACCTTGATGCCATCGGCCGAAAGCTTGCGGACCAGCTCGGCGGTGGACTCGCCCTTGGTAGTCACGCACGGAATCTTGACGTAGACGTTGTCGGCCCAGGTAGCGATCTCGCGAGCCTCGACCTCCATGGTCTCGACGTCATCGGCAAAGACCTCAAACGAGACGGACACATCGGTGATGTGGGTCAGGACCTCCTTGGCAAACGCGCGGTAGTCCGTCACGCCGCCCTTCTTCATAAGGGACGGGTTGGTCGTGAAACCCTGAACGTTGCCGTTCTCGTACATGTCGAGCATGCCCTCGAGGTTTGCACCGTCAGCGAACACCTTGATTGCCATCTGCCTGATTCCTTTCGTTTGCATGCGGCCGATAAACTGCTAAACACTTTACCTATGTTTATCAGGGCGTGAGCTGCGGGTTTTTATCTTCTCGGCGAACGGTATAAACACCTCAGTGTTTGGATTGATAAATCGATTGAGCATGCAAAAGCAAAGAGTCGCAGTTTGAGCAAACGTCAGAACGCGGGATTCATTAGATGAGGCCGAAATGCTGCATCGCTGTGACGGTGCCGTCGTGTGCGACATCGTCGGTCACGTAGTCGGCGACCGCCTTGACCTCGGGCATGGCGTTGCCCATGGCGACAGCCGTCTCGACCGCAGCGAGCATGCCCAGGTCGTTACCCGAATCGCCGAAGCCAAAGGTGCGCGCGTTGCCGGTGCGACCCAGGTATTCCAGCGCTCGCGCCACGCCCACGCCCTTGTCGATGCCCTTGGGGCTCAGCTCGCGATTCTGACCACCGGTGTTGCACAGCTCAAACTCGCGATCGATAAAGCCATCATCGTTGGCTACGCGAGCCAGGTCGCTCGCGACGATGCCTACCTTGCCCACGCGCAGACTGCCGTCGACGCGCATCTCCTCGGTGCTGTGCGCCACAGAAGTGCCGATCAGAGACGACTGCTCAACACCCGCGGGTTCCAGGGCAAAAGTAGCCACGTTGGTCTCGAAAAAGGCCTCAATCCCTGCCGCGGCCATACGGCGTGCAAGCTCCTCGATAACGTCCTCGCCAAAGCAGTCCTCGTGTACCACGCGTCCCTCGACCTCGAGCGTGGCACCCGCCATGGCAACGATGCCCGCGGGGTCGAGCGCACGCAGGCTATCGGCGATAAGCCACAGGGGGCGGCCCGTGCAGATAAACGCCTTGTGTCCCGCATCGCGCAGACGGTGAAACGCCTCGATAACCGCCCGCGAGGGACGCACCGCCGTAAAGTCCTTATCGGTCATATCGTCGGGATCGAACGACGTCAGCGTGCCGTCCACGTCAAAAAAGAGCACAGCGGAATCGGGGCACGCATCAATCATATGGGTTCCTTTCGAGGATAAGGGCAAACGAAGCTTCCATTATATAATGGAGCGACGCAACCAGAGAGGTCACCCATGGAATTTTACGCAAGCTGCCCCGAGGGCTTTGAGTCCGCACTCGCCGATGAGCTTAAACGCCTCGGGCTTTCGCATGTCCGCCGCCTGAAGGGCCGCGCTACGTTTGAAGGCGAGCTCGAAGAAGGCTACCGCGCCTGTCTGTGGTCGCGCCTGACCAGCCGCGTGTTTGTGGTGCTTGGGCGCTTTGAGGCGCAGGATGCCGACGAGCTGTACGATAGCGTTTACGACATCGCCTGGGAGAGCATCGTCCGCCCCGGCGCCACCATCGCCATCACCGCCCGCGGCGTGACCGAGCAGCTACGCAACACGCGCTTCTCGGCCCTGCGCGCCAAGGACGCACTGTGCGACCGCCTGGCCGAGACCACGGGACGTCGCGCCGATGTCGATGCCGCCGACCCCGATGTTCACCTACTACTTTCGCTGCGCCAGCGCCGCGCGAGCATCAGCCTGGACCTTTCGGGCGACCCGCTGTTCAAGCGCCTGCCGCCCGCGGCGACCCGTGCCGGCGAGGGCGCGCACGTGCTGCGCCCCGACTACGCCGCCCTGGTGCTGGCGCAGGTCGGTTGGACCGCGCTGTGCGAGCGCGAGCTGACGGCCGACGATTACGAGAACGAAGCCCTGCCCACGCTGGTCGACGCCTCATGCGCCGGCGGCGGCCTGCTGCTGGAGGCCGTGAACATTCTGACCGACCGCGCCCCGGGAGCCGTACGCGAGCGCTGGGGCTTTGAGGGCTGGCAGCTGCACGACGCCGCTCTGTGGGAGCAGCTGCTTGCCGAGGCACGCGAGCGCGAGGCGGCAGCACGCGAGCGCCGGGCACGCATCGTTGCCGTGGATGTTGACCCCGCCGCCCGCAAGACCGCTGAGCGCATGGTCAAGTGTGCCGGCTACAAGCGCTTTGTCGATTTTTGTGCCGCCAAGTCCGCCACCGTACTGGACCACGTGGGCGCCGTCGCCGGTGCCGCCGTGGTCGCGGATACGACCGAGACACCACTTTCGCTCATGCACGACGCCATGACGCTGGTCGGCGAGCTGCGCCGCGCGCCCGAGCTTGCCGCGGCGCCGGTCGCCGCGCTCACCCGCGACGGATTGCTGGCCCGCGCGCTCCACGCCGAGCCCGAGCGCTCGATCGCCGTCATGCCCAACAATGAAGAGGCAACTATTGAGGTTTGGCCCTCGCTCGATCACGCCGCCGCGGCATTTGAAGCTGCGACCAGTGCAGGTGCTGAGGAGCAGACCGCAGGTGCCCAAGACGAAGCCGCCGCCCCCGCCATGCCCGAACCTGCCGCCATGCTCGACCTGGGCGACGGCAAGCCGCTGCCCGTGCTCATCCCGGAGTCCGAGCAGTTCGCCAACCGCCTGCGCAAAAATGCCCGCCTGCGTCGCAAGTGGGCCAAGCGCGAGGGCGTGAGCTGCTACCGCGTCTACGATGCCGACCTGCCCGATTACTCCGCCGCCATCGATCTGTACGAGGGCTGCCCGCAGACGCCGGGCCGCTGGCTCGTCATCGCCGAATACGCCGCGCCCAAGACCATCGACCCCGCACTGGCCCAGGCCCGTATGCTCGACATCTTGGCCATCGCGCCGCGTATCTTGGATGTTCCCGCCGAGCATGTGCACGCCAAGGCCCGCATGCGTTCGCGCGGCGGCTCGCAGTACGGCAAGCAGGGCGCCGGTAAGGGCGCATCAGGCGAGCGCGCCAACATCGCGCGCCGTCGCCTGCCGCTCATCGAAGAGGGCGGGCTCACCTTTGCCGTCAACTTTGACGACTATCTGGATGTGGGCATCTTCCTGGACCACCGCGTCACCCGCAACCTGGTGCGCGAGCACGCCAAGCAGGCGCGCCGCTTCCTCAACCTGTTTGCCTACACCGGCACCGCCACCTGCTATGCGGCAGACGGCGGCGTCGAGGAGACTGTGACGGTCGACCTCTCCAACACCTACCTGGACTGGGCCGAGCGCAATATGCGCCAGAACGGCTTTGTGGGTCCGCAGCATCATTTTGTGCGCGACGACGTGCTCGCCTGGATTCGCGACCAGCGCCAGACGCGCAACCGCTGGGACCTGATCTTTGTCGACCCGCCCACGTTCTCGAACTCGTCCAAGATGGGCCGCCGCACTTGGGATGTCCAGCGCGACCATGTTGAGCTTTTGGCCGGCGTATCGCGCCTGCTCGCACAGGGCGGACATGCCATCTTTAGCTGCAACCTGCGCGGCTTCCGCCCCGAGACACGCAAGCTCGCACGCGCGGGCGTAGTGCTGGAGGACATTACGGCGCAGACCATCCCCGAGGACTTCGCGCGCAACCAGAAGGTGCACCATTGCTATATCGTGCGTCGCCTGCCCATCGAGGACGCCATGGCCGAGGTCGGCTTTAGCGCCGAGGAGATTGCCGAGCGAACCGAGGAGCTGCGCAACCCCGAGGCCCGCAAGCCCCGTGCGGCAGTACCCGCGCACGCGCAGGCCGGCAACGGCAAGTCGAACTTTGCCGGCAAACCCTCTCCTGCCGGCAAGCCCAAAAAGAAGAAGTTCTACGCCAGCAAGCCCAAGGGCAAATAGACGAAGTTGCGGTGGAATAGTTCCTAAAAAGCCTGGTAAAGGCCCAAACAGGAACTATTTCACCGCAACTCATATTGGGATGGTGGTTGGCGATCTAGCCTTGGGTGACCAATCGGTAACCGATGCCCACGTGCGTTTGGATATAGCGTGGGTGCGCGGGGTCGGATTCGATCTTCTTGCGCAGCGTGCCCATAAAGACACGCAGGCTCGCCAGGTCGCTCTTGGTTGCCGTGCCCCAAATCTCGTGCAAGATAAACTGGTGCGTGAGCACCTTGTCGGCATTATGGGCCAACAGGCATAGCAGTTTGTACTCGATCGGCGTCAGATGCAGCTCCTCGCCATCCATCGTGGCAATGCCGGCATCAAAATCGATATGCAGCTCACCGGTATCGAACGAGCCCTCGGAGGCAACGCCGCCCGTTTGCGCATACGAAAGGCGCCTGAGTGTCGTACGAATGCGCGCGAGCAACTCCTCGACCGAAAACGGCTTGGTCAGGTAGTCGTCGGCACCGGCATCGAGCGCGCGAATCTTGTCCGCATCCTCGCTGCGCGCCGAGACCACGATGATCGGCATGCCCGACCACGCGCGCACCGACTCCACCACCTTGACGCCGTCCATATCGGGTAGGCCCAAATCGAGCAGCACAATACTCGGTGCCTGCGATGAGGCAGCGGCGATGGCGGCATGGGCGGTTTCCACAGCCATATGGCGCAAGCCGTGCACCTCGAGCGCGGCAACGATTAAGTTGCGAACGGCGGGGTCGTCCTCAACGACCAAGATGAGCGGTTTTACGGCAGAGTTCGGCACAGCGCTACTCCTTATCAAACGAAACATCGGTGACGGGAAGCTCAATCGTAAAGACCGAGCCGTGCGGGTCCGCCGCGGCAACCTCTATGCTACCGCCATGCGCTAACGCAATGGAGCGGCAGAGCGAAAGGCCCAGGCCCACGCTGCGATGGCTGTCGGCAAGACCGTGGTTGGCGGTGTAGAACGACTCAAAGATTCGCTCGCGGTCCTCGGGCGCAATGCCCGGGCCGTCATCGGCCACCGAGCACGCCACGCATCCATCGTCGACGCCAATCGAAATCACGATATGCGAGCCTGCGGGCGTATAGGTGATGGCGTTGTTCACCAGATTGACCACCAGCTGCACCATCAGGCGCGCATCGACATTGACGAGCGCCGGCTCATCGCACGCCACCACCTTAAGATCGTGCTCGCGCACGGCCGGACTTACGTGGCGCAGCGCCTCCTCGACGATATCGTCCATAAGCTCGAGCGTAGTCGACAGATGCATACCGCCGCCCTCGAGCTTGGTGATGGCGAGCAGGTTCTCGACAGTGGCGTTGAGCCACAGCGCATCCGAGCGAATGGATAGAAGCAGGCCGCGGCGCGTCTGGGCATCGAGCACCGCGGTGCCGGTCGAGCCCTGGTCGAGCAGCACGTCGGCATTGCCCGAAATACTGGTGAGCGGCGTGCGCAAATCGTGCGAGATGGAGCGCAGCAGGTTGGCGCGCAGCTGCTCGTTTTTGGCGAGCACCGCCGCCTCCTCGCGGGCCTCCATGGCGCGGGCGCGGTCGAGCGCCAGCTCGCCTTCGCTCACGATGGCATCGGCAAGTGTCCGTTCCTCATGCGTCAGCACGTCGGGCTCGGCAACGATAGCCAGCACGCCCACCACCGAGGCGGGATCGCCCGAGCGCACCAAGCCGTCGCCTGTGCGAACCGTCAGGTAGATGCCATAGAACGCCGATCCGCCAAACGTGGCGTCAAGCGGCGTTCCCACGTAGGCGGACGCCGAGAGCCGCGGCGGCATCTGCGGCGCCAGCTCGTGCACCGGCGCGGCATCGCCCACGGCTGTGTACGTCGCACGCGGCAGCAGGTCATCGCCCTCGGCGTCGGCGCTGTACCACACGACTGGACAGCCCGAAAGACGCGCCAGCTGCGTAGCCATGGCATGAACGATCTGCTGCTCGTCGGCGCACCGCTGCAGCATACGGTTGGTCTCGAGCACCATATGCGTGCGGCGGTCGCTGGCGGCAGCCTGTGCCAAGGCGCGGCGCAGGGCCAACGCAATCGAGCTCGACACAAGCGAGACCACGAACATGATGAAGAACATGCCGGGATAGCCGCGGTCGATAAGCGACAGCGAGTAGCGCGGGTCGACAAACAAGAAGTTGTAGAGCGCCACGGCGGCAGCCGAGCTCAGCAAGCAATACAGGCGACTCCAGGTAAAGAATGCGCACAGCTGAACGGCGAACACATAGACGATCATGATGCTCGGCGCGAGACCCGGATGGTCGAGCAGCGCGCCCACAATCGTCGCCGCAACCAGCAGCCCCGCCGATACGCAGGCGTCATACAGAGGAGTGCGGCGCGTCAACGTTGTGCGCCGCCACCAAAAGCTATCGGCAATATCGCCGTCCGTACGGACGTCCATCAGCGCCCCGCTCCTCTCTCAAAAACAAAAACCACCACAAAGGGGACAGTGAACTGCGCCCCGAAACTTGGACTGAATAAATAGCGACTACGCCGCAAGGGCCTGGTTCCGGAACTCCTCCGGCGTCAGGCCCTTCAATCTTACCT
>CABUTO010000023.1 GCA_902494535.1 uncultured Collinsella sp. | reverse complement strand
GCCGCCACGGTTGGATTAGACACTCACCATTGTCGGCCTAATCCGCGGTCTTTCATGCAGCAGGGGCTCTCAATGTTTTTATGTCCTGCTCATATCGTCTCTGCCGGCACCTGGGGACACTCCTTAGCCGTTCGTTGGGGGCGTTCTTAAACGACTACCCACGGCTATTGCGCACATGGCTCGCATGACAGCCGTCTCTTTTATGTTTCCTTTAGCCGTTGCTGCCTAGGATGGGGGTTAGTCGGTAGGAAGGGAGCGTCTATATGGACGACGCGAGCGAGCGTTCAATCGAAGAGGACATGCTCGATCAGTTCAATTACTTTGATGATGAGGACGAGGAGCTGATCGACCGTCGCGAGCCAGCGCCGCTTGATTCCTTTGATCTGGTCGATGAAGAGACTGATGAGGTTGAGGACGAATCAACGGAGCCCCCACAGCCTTCGCGCCTTGACTCGCTGCTTTCGAGAGCCCCCATGCACCACGGCGTTCGTGCCGGCGCGCTCCATATGAAAACTGACTGGCACCAGATCGTGACGGCAGGCGATGAGCTTGCCGTCGATGCGCCGCTCACCGATAAATCATCCATCATCTGCCGCACCGGCATGCTTATGCTGGCAAGCGGAACGGGTGCCTGGCGCGTGCGCGATACCATGAATCGTGTTGCCGCCGTACTCGGTGTCACCATCCACGTTGACTTAAGTCTTCTGTCGTTTGAGTGCACCTGCATCGAAGATGGCCACTGCTTTAACGAGGTTGTCAGCCTGCCCACAACGGGAGTCAATACCCATCGCATTTGGATGATGGAGAGCTTCTTAAAGGAAATCGAGACGTATGGGCGCCGGTTTACCGTGCACGAATACCACGAGATGCTCAAGACCGTTGAGAGTTCAAAACCCGATTACTCTCCCTGGCAACAGGGCCTTGCGGCAGCTTGTGCTTGCGGCGCCTTCGTCTTTTTGCTCGGCGGCGGCCCTATCGAGATGGCCTGCGCGTTTGTGGGCGCGGGTGTCGGCAACTTTGCCCGCTCCCATATTCTCAAGCAAGGCCTTGGTCAGTTCAGCGCGCTGACGACCGGCGTTGCGCTCGCTTGCGTTTCGTATCTGCTGGCATTGCTCGGCCTTGGCCAGGTCATACCGGGGGCAATGTCGCACCAAGAAGGCTATATCGGCGCCATGCTCTTTGTGATTCCCGGCTTTCCGCTCATTACGGCGGGCCTCGACATCGCCAAGCTCGACATGCGAAGCGGTATCGAGCGCCTTTCATATGCCGTATCGATTATTGTGATGGCGACGCTCGTAGGTTGGATGGTTGCCGAGTGTGTTGGCCTGGCGCCGGACGACTTTGCCCCACTGGGCCTTTCGCCGCTTGCCCTTACGCTCCTGCGCGTGGTGATGAGCTTCGTTGGCGTATTCGGCTTCTCGGTGATGTTCAACAGCCCGGTAAAGATGGCCGCGGCAGCTGGGTTGATCGGCGCCGTGTCCAATACCCTGCGTCTGACCCTTGTCGATGCGCCGACGATGATTCCCTTCCTGGGCCTCAGCACGGGAATGCCTCCCGAGGCAGCAGCGTTTATCGGCGCGCTGGTATCGGGTCTGCTGGCAAGCTTGGCCGAAGTCAAGCTCACCTACCCGCGCATCGCCCTCACGGTGCCTTCGATTGTCATTATGGTGCCCGGTCTGTATCTCTATCGCTCTATGTATTACATGTGCACCTTCGACACGGTCAACATGCTCGGCTGGTTTGTGCGCGCAGTGCTCATCGTGGCGTTTCTGCCCGTTGGCTTGGGCGTGGCGAGAACCCTCACCGACCCTCGCTGGCGCCATACCAGCTAATTGGTGCAAGGGGGACAGGTTACTTTGCACCAAATGAGTTGCGGTGAAATAGGGACTGAATTGTTGCTTAAAGGGTCAAAACAGTCCGTATTCCACCGCAACTTATGGGGTCGGGGGTTTTGGTGCCCTGCATCTCCACAAACTCAACGCTTACGAAGCGCGCGCCGTTCGTGTTAGGGTAGTTCCACCACATAAGTAGTCGCAGACGCGCGTACCACGGGCGGGCGAGATGAAGTTCCAACAGCTCCATCTTGCCCGCCCGTTTTTGTTGCGTGGCGCCGCGGTACAACACAGAGAGGAATCTGCCCTTTATGCCTATCAACAAACGAGAGAGCCTGCTGTTCACCTTTATCATGTGCTTTTGCATGGTGCTCTGGATGAGCATCTACAACGTTGCCCTGCAGCACGGGGCCATCAACGGCGAGGTCGTTGCCACTGCGTGGCTCGGCTTCCCCGTTGCCTACATTTTTGCCATGTGCTGCGACTGGTTCGTCGCCAGCCCGCTCGCCAAGGGTTTCGCCTTTAAGTACTTGGTCACGCCGGGCAAGAGCTCGCCACTTGCCATGACGCTCGCCGTCAGCTCCTGCATGGTCGTTCCCATGGTCATCATCATGTCGCTGTACGGTGCCTGTGAGGGTCTGACGCACATGCCCGGCGGCATCCTTGCGAACCTGTATTCCGTGCCCGCGATCTGGATGATCAACATCCCGCATAATTTTGTGATGGCGCTGCCGTGGAACCTTTTGGTAGCCGGTCCGATTTCCCGCTTCGTCTTCCGTCGCGCCTTCCCTGTGGGGACGGTTTTCGAGGAGGAGCATGCCGAGCTCTTGGAGCAGGCTATGGCTCCTGAGTGCGAGTAGCTCGCTTAGGGATCTGCTGAGCGCGGGCGACTTGCTTGGTTGGAGCCCTAAGCGTGGATAGCTCTCTCGGCGACATCGCGGGCGTGAGCGGTGCGCATGACCGGAGGGCCCGTGCTGCTCCGTTGCCCGACGTGCTAGCGCGCAGAACAATCTGTTGGTGCATTCGGCGGCTGCTGAAGCGTTTCGGCAGCCGCTTTTTATACGGAGTTTAAATACAACAGTCTGTTGTATTACGTAGAGTGGTATATCTCTAGCGGGAAAAATGCGAGAGACGGAGCATTATGGCGTTGCTAGTAGGACTGGACGTAGGGTCGACGACGACCAAAGTTTACGCGATGCACGAGGATATGACCGAGGCGTGGTGGGGATATCGCCGCCACGGGGCGTGTCAGACAGCGAGCGTGCGCGCCATGCTCGGCGAGCTCGCCGAGCGCTTTCCCCATGAGTCACTGCGCGTTGCGGTGACCGGCTCGGGTGCGCGCGATATCGCGACCGCGCTGGGCGCCTCGTACGTTCAGGAGGTGGTCGCCAACGCGCTCGCGATCAGCAGGTTCTATCCGCAGACGCGCTGCGCCATCGAGCTGGGCGGCCAAGACGCCAAGATGATCTTCTTCCGCACCAACGATAAGGGAGACATCGAGGTTGCCGACATGCGCATGAACGGCTCGTGCGCAGGCGGTACCGGTGCATTTATCGACGAGATGGCAAAGCTCATGGGGGTCGGCACCGAATCGGGCGAGTTCGAGCAGCTCGCAAGCCGGGGAACGACCGTCCACGAGGTCTCGGGCCGCTGCGGCGTGTACGCAAAGACCGATATCCAGCCGCTGCTCAACGAGGGCATTCCTACCACCGACCTGGCGCTTTCGGCGCTTCACGCGGTCGCCCGCCAAACGATCGGCGGTCTGGCCCAGGGTATCGACATCGAGCCGCCGGTAATCTTCGAGGGCGGTACGCTCGCCTACAACCCCACACTGGTCCGCGTGTTCCGGGAGCAACTGAATCTATCGGACGATCAGGTTATCGTCCCGCGCGATCCGCAGATCATGGTCGCGCGCGGTGCCGCCCTGTCGCTGACCGACATGTTCGCATCGTCCCAACCGATCGACCTTCCCGACGCTTTTGTCCGGCTGGATAAGCTCGAGACGGTCGCGCCCGCAAGCGGGGAGGGACGTCTTGCCCAGCCCTTTTTTGCCACACCTGCCGAGCAGGCGGATTTTACGGCACGCCATGGCAAAGAGACGCCGGCAAAGGGTCCGGATGCGTATGCGCCCGGAGAGACGGTGCGTGTGGCGCTCGGTATCGATTCGGGGAGCACGACGACCAAGTTCGCCCTGGTCGATGAGGCGGGTGAGCTTGTCGATTCGTTCTACGCGTCTAATAACGGCAGACCGCTCGACGTCGCCCAACAGGGTCTTGTCAGCTTGAAGAACCGCTGGGAGACAGCGGGAGTCACGCTTGCGATCGATGCCGTGGGCACCACGGGATACGGCGAGGAGCTTTTCGCGCGCGCGTTCCACGCCGACTACCATACGGTCGAGACGGTCGCGCACGCCCGCGCCGCGTGCGCATGCGTTCCCGATGCGACCTTCGTGCTCGACATCGGCGGACAGGATATGAAGGCCATCTGGCTCAACCACGGCGTGCTGACCGATATCGTCGTCAACGAGGCGTGCTCTGCGGGCTGCGGCTCGTTCCTCGAGGGTTTTGCCAAAAACCTCGGAATAGCCGTTGAGGATATCGCGACCGAGGCATTTTCGTCCAAAGCCCCCGCCGCTCTCGGCAGCCGCTGCACGGTGTTCATGAACAGCAGCGTCGTTTCCGAGCAGCGGCGCGGTAAGGGTCCGGGCGACATCATGGCCGGTCTCTGCCGTTCGATTATCGAGAACGTGTTCACCAAGGTCATTCGCGTTTCAAATCTCAACCGTCTGGGCGACAAAGTCGTCGTCCAGGGCGGCACGTTCCGAAACGACGCGGTGCTGCGCGCATTCGAGCAGTATCTGGGCAAACCCGTCACGCGTGCGCCCCACCCGGGGCTGATGGGCGCTATCGGTATCGCCCTGCTCGCGCGCGAGGAATGCCGCAAGGGCGACGCCGGCACGTCGTTTATCGGGCTCGATGCCGTGGAGCGCTTCGAGCATCGCGAGTTCGGCGGCGTTACCTGCCGTCGGTGCAACAACCGCTGCCAGCGCGCGGTCGTGGCATTTGGCGACGGCTCGCTTTACGTCACGGGCAATCGCTGCCCGCGCGGCGGCGCCATCTCATGGGATGAGCTCGTGCGCGAGGTTCCCGCGGCGGAGGAGCTGCGTCCGCAGGGTGCTTGCGAGGCACAGGCACCCGGCACGGGGCGCGACCGGACCGCGGCTGCCCCCAATCTCTTTGTCGACCGCGAGAAGCTGCTGTTCGAGTCGTACCCCACGGTTCCCGTCAGCGGGGGGCGCGATGTCACGATCGGCATTCCCCGTGTGCTCGAGTTCTGGGACACCATGCCGTTCTGGTCGACGTTCTTCAGCACGCTCGGCTTTAAGGTGCGCGTCTCGGGACGCAGCACCAAGGCGATGTACGAGCGCGGTCTGGCGCACGTCACATCCGACACCGTGTGCTTCCCGGCCAAGCTCGTCCACGGGCACATCCGCAATCTCGTCGACGCCGGCGTCGACCGCATCTTCATGCCCATCATCACGACGGTGCCCACCGAAAACACCGCCTCTACCAGCGAGTGGATGTGCGCCGTCGTAAAGGGATACCCCTACGTGATGCGCAATTCCGATAACCCGGAGGAGCGTTTCGGCGTTCCGTTCGATACGCCGCTGTTCCACTGGTACGACGAGGGCGACCGAAACCGCCAGCTCAAGGCGTGGTGCAAGGAGACCTTCGATATCGATGCCGACCTGGTTGCCAAGGCGACCGAGCAGGCGGACCGCGCGCAGGAGACGTTTGAGAACCAGCTGCAGCTGCGCGGCAGGCAGGTGCTCGAGAACGTGCACGAGGACGGCGGCTACGCGGTGGTGATCGCTTCGCGCCCGTACCACAACGACCCGCTGGTCAACCACGGGCTGCCCAAGCTCTTCTCTGAGCGCGGCATCCCCGTGCTGACGCCCGATGCGGTGCCGGGGGTCTGCAACGTCGATCTTTCCAACAGCCGCATCGACATCGTGAACAACTACCATGCGCGCATGCTGTCGTGCGCGGTCATCGTCGCATCGACGCCCGAGCTCGAGCTCGTGCAGATGGGCAGCTTCGGCTGCGGCCACGATGCGTATCTCACCGACGAGATCGCGCGCATGATGGGCGAGATGGGCTCCAAGGTTCCGATGATGATCAAGCTCGATGAGAGCGACGTCGCCGGTCCCATGGGCATTCGCGTGCGTTCGTTTATCGAGTCGGTCAACCGTCGTCGCGCGGAGGAGCGTGCCGAGGGCGCCCGGGTGCACGCGGTCCATCCGCTCGACGACCCGTATAAGGTCAAGTACACCAAGCGCGACCGGCACGACAAGATCGCGCTGGTCCCCAACACCTCCCATGCGTTCTGCAGGCTCATGACCGCGGCGATGCGCAATCAGGGCGTGCGCGCCGAGGCCCTTGATATCGGGCGCGAGGATGCCATCCGCCTGGGCAAACGCTATGTGCACAACGACATCTGCTTCCCCGCGCAAATCGTGATCGGCGAGGCGCTCGCGGCACTCGAGAGCGGTAAGTACGACCCGCACGACGTCGCCGTGGTGACTGGCAAGTATATCGGCGACTGCCGCCTGACGCACTACATGCCCCTGCTGCGCCGCGCGCTCGACGACGCGGGATACGACTATGTCCCGGTGCTCACCAACGACGACGTCGATGCCCACAATGCGCATCCGGGCTTCAAGCTCGGCCTTGGCCCGAGCATCCAGATCGCCTACGGTCTTCCCATGATCGATGCCCTCGAGGCCATGCTTAGGCGCATCCGTCCCTACGAGCTCGAGAAGGGCGCGGCGGACGCTGCGTTCGACCGCGCGCTCGATGAGGTTATCGAGGGCATGGAGCGCTCCGGGCTGAGAGGCCAGGCGACGGGCTTCAAACGCGCGCTTGCGATCATGGACGCCGTTCCGTACGACCGCTCGAACCCGCATCCGACCGTTCTCATCGTGGGCGAGTACCTGCTCAATTTCCATCTCGGCGCCAACCACGAGATCGAGCGCTACCTCGAGGACAACGGGCTCGAGGTCATCGAGGCGCGCATGACCGACGTGATCCGCAAGACCTATTTCTACAAGCATGCGCAGTCGCGCGAGTTCCACGTCGACCTGTCGCTGCCCGAAAAGGCCTGGTACGCCACGGCGGACAACCTGTTCGAGCTCGCGCACGACCGTTGCGACCGCCTGGGCGCGGCGAGCCCGCTCTACGAGCCGCCGACGCGCATGCCCGAGCTCGTGCGCGCGAGCGATAAGATCCTGCACCATACGTTCGATGCGGGCGAGGGCGTGCTGATTCCGGCGGAGATTCTCGAGCACGCCAAGCGCGGCTGCCGCAACTTCGTGATCCTGCAGCCGTTCGGGTGTCTGCCCAACCATGTCGTGGGGCGCGGGCTCATCCATGCGCTCAAGGAGCAGTATCCCACGGCGCAGTTCCTGCCGCTCGACTACGATCCCGACGTGAGCTTCGCCAACGTGGAGAACCGTCTTCAGATGCTCATCATGAACGCCAAGGCGCAGGGGTGCGGTGAGGCGCATGGCGAGACCGCGTAAGGACGCCGATGCGCCCGATGCACGCACCCGTATCATCGAGGCGTTTTGGGAGCTCACCGAGAACAACAGCATCTTCGAGCTGTCGGTTGGCGAGGTGACCCGCGCCGCCCAGTGCAATCGCGGAACGTTTTACTACTATTTTCACGATTTCGATGAACTCGTCGCCATCGCCATAGCCCAGCTGCTGCAGGATAACGAGCTCATCACCGATGCCCTCTGGCATTTTTCGAGCGAGGGCGACCTTTCGGCGTTCGACCGGCGCGACGTCCGCTGCCTGCTGCGGCGCATCGTCATCACCATGAGGGCGGGTGCCGCCGAGCAGGTCGTGCAGGGCATCCATACGATCATCATCGACCGCGTGAGAGAGATCGTCCACCCCGACGGAGAAGAGCTCAAGGCAGATTCGAGCTTTGCGGTGGGCTTTCTGGTCTCGGGCATCATGGGCTTTGTGATGGCGGTCGGCTTTGCCCGGGAGGGCGGCGAGGAGATAGACCTCGAGCAGCTGGGGGACAGCGCGTGCGCGTACCTGAGGGCGGTCGCCATGCAGACGGTTGAAACGGTCGCGCAAGTCGAGGGCGTCGATACATCCGAGCTGCTCGAACGCGTCTCCAAGGAGGCCGATGCCTATCGCGCATCGCGTGCGACGAGTCCCGACGTGGTGAAAGACGTCTAGGGTTTCTCTTGCGGGGCGCCCGTCGCGCATCGCGCGGTGAGTCCCGCGATGCGGTCATAACCTGCATTCATGTGAGCCGGGTTTATAGATATTCCTCCAGCTGTTAACATATACTCCATATGGGTAAAGAGACCAAAGCGCTGCCGCGGGGCGGCGCTTTGCGTTTGAAAAAACTAGCTCGTCTAAGAGGAACTAGCATGTTAGACCGTTTTACCGATCGTGCGCGTAAGGTCATGTCCATGGCCAAGCAAGAAGCGCTCGATCTTCATTCAAATAAGGTGGGCACCGAGCACCTGCTGCTCGCGCTTGCCAAGGAGGACGAGGGCATTGCCGCCGAGGCGCTGCGTTCGCTCGACATCTCCTATGATGACATCATGGATACTCTCAAAGAGGTCCAGACCACGGTTCCCGAGCCCAGTGAGGAGACCGAGGCGGCCAAGCTCGCCTTTACGCCGCTCGTCATTAGCGTGATGGAGCGTTCATTCCGCGTGGCGCGCGAGAACAACCAGACCTACGTGTCGACCGAGCACTTGCTGATCGGTATCGTCGAAGAGGGCAACGGCATGGCCATGGACATCCTCATGCGCCTGGGTGTGTCGTCCGCCTCCATCAAAAAGGCTATCGAGAAACTCACCGCCAAGGACCAGGACAAGAAGCGTCCGCTCGCCGGCGCCGGTGCTGGTCGTCCCGGTGCGGGCCTGCCGTTCTTTAGCGGCTCGGATACCTCTCAGCAAAAGGGGGGTGGCACCGATACGCTTAAGCAGTTCGCGACCAACCTCACGCAGAAGGCGCGCGACGGCGAGCTCGACCCTGTAATTGGTCGCGAAAAGGAAGTCCAGCGTATGATGGAAATTCTTTCGCGCCGCACCAAGAACAACCCGCTCATTCTGGGCGACCCCGGCGTGGGCAAGACGGCCATCGTCGAGGGCCTGGCTCAGCAGATTGCAGCCGGCAACGTGCCCGAGAACCTCATGAACCAGAATATCTGGACGCTCGACCTGCCGGGCCTCGTGGCGGGCGCCAAGTATCGCGGCGAGTTTGAGGAGCGCCTCAAGAACGTGATTCAGGAGGCCACCGAAGCCGACGACGTCATCCTGTTTATCGACGAGATGCACACCATCATCGGTGCCGGTTCTGCCGAGGGCTCCATCGACGCGAGCTCCATGCTCAAACCCGTGCTCGCGCGCGGTGCCTTTCAGATTATCGGTGCCACCACGGCCGAGGAATTCCGCAAGTACCTCACCAAGGACCCGGCCTTCGAGCGTCGCTTCCAGACCATCGATGTCGAGGAGCCGAGCGTCGAGGACACGGTCAAGATCCTGACCGCACTCAAGCCGCGCTACGAGGAGCATCACCATGTGCGCTATACGCAGGGTGCTATCGAGGCCGCCGCGAACCTTTCCAACCGCTACATCCAGGATCGCTTCCTGCCCGATAAGGCCATCGACCTCATCGACGAGGCCGGTGCCCGCGCTCGCATCGCCGCGAATCGCGCGCCCGAGCCGGTGCGCGAGGCCGAGCATCGCATAGAGGAGCTCAAGGCCGCCGCGCAGGAGGCCACCGAGGGCGACGACATGAACAAGGCCGCCGAGATTACCGAGCAGCAGAAGGCCGCCGAGATTGAGCTCGCCGAGGCCAAGGCTGCCTGGACCGCTGAGCTCGACGCCAGCCCGCTCACCATCGATGTGAGTCAGATTGCCGACATCGTGTCCGTGACCTCTGGCGTGCCGGTTTCCTCGCTCACCGAGAGCGAGAGCCGGCGCCTGCTGCAGACCGAAAGCGTGCTCAAGACGCGCATCATCGGCCAGGATGAGGCAGTCGAGGCCGTCGCCAAGGCCGTGCGCCGCAGCCGCTCGCCGCTCAAGGACCCGCGTCGTCCCGGCGGCAGCTTTATCTTCCTGGGTCCCACCGGCACAGGCAAGACCGAGCTCGCCAAGACGCTCGCCGAGTACCTCTTTGGCAGCAAGGACGCGCTCATCAGCTTCGACATGTCGGAGTTCGGCAGCGAGTTCGAGGTCTCCAAGCTCATCGGTAGCCCTCCGGGTTACGTGGGCCACGACGAGGGCGGTCAGCTCACCAAGGCCGTTCGCCGTCATCCGTACTCGGTCGTGCTGTTCGACGAGATCGAGAAGGCGCACCCCGACATCTTCAACATTTTGTTGCAGGTGCTGGAGGAGGGCCGCCTGACCGATAGCCAGGGCAAGACGGTCGACTTCCGCAATACCGTGATCATCATGACGTCCAACGTGGGCGCCCGCGAGATCGCGCAGGATGCGAGCGTCGGTTTTGGCACCACCGGTGAGCAGGGTCTCACGTCGAGCGAGATCCGCGGCCGTGCGATGGGCGAGCTCAAGCGCCTGTTCCGCCCCGAGCTGCTCAATCGTATCGACGATATTGTGGTGTTCCAGAAGCTCTCGGGCGAGAATCTCACCAAGATTGCGCACCTGCTGGTGGACGATCTGCGTCAGCGTTTGATTGCCAACGGCATGAACATCAAGCTCACCGATGCGGCCTATGACAAGATCGTGGCCGAGGGCACCGACCTCACCAACGGTGCGCGTCCGCTGCGCCGCGCCATTCAAAAGCTCATCGAGGACCCGCTGTCCGAGGAGCTCCTGGCCGGCGAGTGGGGCGAGGGCGATACCGTCCTGTGCGACGTGGCCGATGGCAAGTTTGTCTTTAGCCACGGCACGGGCGAGATCCCGGCACCGCGTCAGGCGGGCACGCTCGGTGGCGATACCGCCCCGGCGGCACCGCACACCGGCAACGCCGCGCCCGTGAGCGGCGGCGTGACCTCGGGCCCCGGCGGCATGATGCAAGCCGGTTCCGGCGCGCTGTAGGGCGTAACATAGCTTTGCGAAGGGGCACTCCTGTCGGGGCGCCCCATTTTTATGAGTAAATGGTGCTATACTCGAAATATAAATATGTATAGCAGAAGGAGCTAGCATGCCAATATCGGTACTCGACTCACGGCCGGTCCAGATGAATGTGCGCATGGATCGCCAACTCAAAGAGGCTGGGGACGCCGTGCTGGCGCATATCGGCATGACGCCGTCACAAGCTGTGAGGGAGCTGTGGCAGTACTTGACCGAGAACGGTCATATGCCCGTCGCAAAAAAGAATGATGACGAAGTCCTGCCTGACGACATACGATCGAAGGCGAGTTCGTCCCGCGTCTCGGAAGGGGCTGCGTTAATTTCGAATTTTTATGAGCGGTTCTCGATTCAGAGGCCGAGCCCCGATGAAGCCTTTGATTACGACGAGTTATACGATCAAATGATGAGCGAGAGATTCAGCGATTGGATCGAATTATGAGCGGCGTCGGAACGAAACGTGTGCTCAAGCTGTTGATCGACACGAACGTCTGGCTAGATTACTTTCTCGCTCGCACGAATGCGACCAGGCCGATAGTCGAGCTCCTTTCTCGCGCGGCGGAAGCGGAGGATATCGTCCTCTTCTCGTCCTCCCTGTCTGTCAAAGACGTCTATTACATTCTGGGAAGGACGATGAAGGCCGACGCCCGCCGTGAGGGGGCTCTCACTCCCGAAGCCATCGCCGGTGCCGACGAGACAGCGTGGGCGTGCGTTCGCCTGATTCGGCAAAAGTCGATTATTGCCTCGGTCGGTGCAGACGAGGTCTTCGACTCCTTTGTGTTCAAGTATCATCACAACGACTTTGAGGACGACCTGATGCTGGGCGTCGCCAATCGCATTGATGCCGATTACGTCGTGACAGAGGACAAAAATCTCATCAAACATACCAATGGTGTATGCATTAATGTTCAACAGGCGTTGAAGTTGGTTGAAGGGTCCAACGTCCCTTCGGCACGGCCCGTCTAACCTGCTTTATCTTGATAAAGTGGCGTTTCCTCGCCGTTAGCCGATGATGCGAGGGCGCTCGGCGTTTTCGACTGGTTTATGCACGCAAAGTCTGGGAATATACAAGTCGCATGTCTTACTGTCTAACCAGTTGCGCCAAGGAGGCACCATGGACTACAAGATTACCGGTTACGAGCCCGCCCAGCTGTTCCATTTCTTTGAGGAGGTCAGCGCGATCCCCCGTGGGTCTGGCAACGAGAAGGGCATCAGCGATTTCCTGGTCGCGTTTGCCAAGGAGCGCGGTCTCGATGTGTACCAGGACGAGGTCTACAACGTCATCATTCGCAAGCCCGCATCTGCCGGCGCCGAGAATGCCCCGACCGTGATGCTGCAGGGCCACATCGACATGGTGTGCGACAAGCTGGGCTCCGTCGAGCACGACTTTACGACTGATGGTATCGACCTGGTCGTCAAGGACGGCGTCCTCACCGCTAACGGCACCACTCTGGGCGCCGACAACGGTATTGCCGTCGCTCTGATGCTCACTGTTCTCGATGACGATTCGATCGTTCACCCCGCCCTCGAGTGCGTATTCACCACCGACGAGGAGACCGGCCTGGTCGGCGCCGAGACGCTCGACAAGTCCCAGATTAGCGCCCGCACCATGATTAACCTTGACTCCGAGGAAGAGGGCGTTGCTACCGTCAGCTGCGCCGGCGGTGTCGTCGTTACCTACACCTGCCCGATCGCGCGCGAGCACAAGACCGGTAGCGCCCTCACGCTCGACATCTCCGGCCTGCTGGGCGGCCACTCCGGCAGCGATATTAACCTGGAGCGCGGCAACGGCAACCTCATCATGGCCCGCATCATCGACCGCCTGATGGTTGCCGGCGAGCCCGCCATCGTTAGCTTTAACGGCGGCACCAAGGACAACGCCATCAACCGTGAGTGCAAGGCCGAGCTGGTCTACGCCGACCACGCTGCAGCCGAGGCCGCGGCCCAGATCGCAAAGGGCATCATCGCCGACGTTACTGCCGAGCTCGAGGTCTTCGACCCCGGCTTTACCTGCACGGTTGAGATTGCCGACAACACTGAGGTCGAGGCCATGGACGAAAAGTCCGCACTTGCCCTTATTCGCGCTCTGCGTCTTGCCCCCAACGGTGTGATCCGCCGCAATGTCGCCACCGACGGCTCCGTCGAGGTTTCCTCCAACATCGGCGTGGTTGCCACCTCTGACGACCAAGTCAAGATCATGCTGTCCCCGCGCTCCTCGATCACCTCGCTGCAGAACGAGTTCAAGGACCGCCTGCAGATGCTGGCCGATGTCCTGGGATTCGACGCCAAGTTTGAGTTCGAGTATCCCGGCTGGAGCTATGCCGAGCATTCGCCGGTCCGCGACATCTTTGTCGAGAGCTATCGCGAGCTCTTTGGCTCCGAGCTACGAATCGAGTCCATTCACGCCGGCCTTGAGTGCGGCCTGTTTGCCGAGGCCCTGCACGGCCTGGACGCCATCGCCGTGGGCCCGACGCTCTCCGATGTCCACACCCCGGACGAGAGCATGGAGCTCGCTTCTGCCGAGCGCTTCTACGAGCTGCTCATCGACGTCCTCAAGCGCCTCGCTGCGTAAAGGTTGCGCTAGCAGCAGTCCGAGCCACGTGCTGGTGGATTGCAAATGACATTATGAGAGGGGGCACCCGAGCTTTTGCGACGGGTGCCTCCTCTCTTCTTTTGGGAAATGGGAGATTACGGACACCTAGCCCATATCCGCCTTGATGAGGTCGAGGGTGCGCTGGCAGTTTTCGCAGACGGGGCCGAGCATATGCTCGCGCAGGTCCGCCATGCCGGGCAGGTCGGCGTATTCGTCCATGACCTCTTCCATGCAAATGGGTACCTCGTAGGCGAGGTCCATCATGGTCGCAAAGCAAAACTTCTCGGATAGCCCGGCATCGGTGAGCGCCGCCTCCAGCGCGGGGTCGCCCATACCGTGGTATCGGCGGATAGCGCCTGGACCGATGCGCCCCACACGATTTTCGCCGCCAACGCTCATGGCAAGGCGCGCTTTTCGCCGCATGCGTTCGTATGCCAGCCCCGATGCAACGTCATACATACGGGCCATCATAGCTGTGCTGCCGTTTCCAAGAAGCAGGGAATAGTTCTTCGCATGCGCGTCCGGTGCGCCGATGATGGCGTTAAAGAAAAGTATCTGCGTAAACAGATACAGGTTAAGTTGATGATGGCTCGTGTTGACGAGGAGTTCCTGAATGTCGCGTGCGGTCGGGCCACCGTCTGCCGTGTACTTTTGAGCGGGCATCACTCCAAGGGCCTGACAGAGGTCTTCTTGGTGTAGACGCATGATTGTTCCGTCTTTGGCTTTCACACGGTCATAGCGTTCAACAATGAGGGCGGGTTCGTCCTCAAATAAGCGATACTCAACGTTCGCCGTTGCGATACCCGCGCGCTGGGCGCTTTTCATGCAGACAAACTCATTAAGAGCTTCAAGTTTAAATCCGATAACGCCATTTTTGAAAATATGCGTCGTGGGCGAGGAACCTACGCATTCGCACCAGCGACCGTCTATGAGCGCGAGTGCGAACTTGCCCTGGTTGCCTCCAAGTGACCAACTTTCATCTAGGCCCATCCACGATGCCTCGCGGTCATCCCTGATCGACTTGAGGCGCAAGGCAATCTCGTGGTCGTCTATAGGGCGGTATTCGCCAGTGCGATGCAAGGCGGCGTCGATATCTTCTTCGGCGCAAAACTGCACTCCGCCCGGACAGTCGAGTCCGATATGGCTGAGCAGCGCAACGGGATTATTGGGCCTGGCGTCGAATTCGGCGGCAATCGCTTTTCGTTGGTCCTCGCTGTCGGGCAGAAGGCCAAACAAGTACGGATTCATGACCTGTTGGCCGTATGTGCGATTTGATACGGGAATGTTGGTCGATAGGGCTGGCCCGTCATAATCTTGATCGTAGGCAAAACTGACTAGACCGCTCTCATCTTGCATGAGCGTTCCTGCGGGTACGCCGCAAATAATAGTCCGAAGCGTTTTTCTGGCCATTGGCTATCTCCCTTCGGGCTTGGTTTGGGCAGATGCGCTTGCGGCAATCGAGACTCCGAGATTGGACATGGCGAAATCGGCGAAGGCCTTGTCGTAGAGCTCGGCCGTAAAGGGGGTATCTGGAAGAGCTGGAATGGCTGCGCCGCGTCGGTTGCGATGGTGAAGACGTTGAGTGTGATGGCACCTGGGGGTGCTACAAGGTTGCAAATCGGCATGCGGGGCGTCGGTTGGCTGCTCATGTTTCGTGTCGTCGATATTCCCTTGAGCAACTAGTGCCAGTCCGAGAGCACCGAAAACCGCCAGCAGCTTGTCGAGCCGAATACCCGTGGCATCTCCCAGCTCGAGCGATGCGAGCAGGCGCTCCGAAACACCGGCTTTTTTAGCGAGGGTTGCACGGGTGAGACCCTGAGCATCGCGTGCCTGGCGCACGTAGATGCCAGCTTGGCGCGGTGTGGTGATGGGAAGGGTATCCACGGCGATCTCCTAACGTGCAGACTTTTGCATATCAGTATGACATGCAAAAGTCTGCATGAAAAGGCCTCATGCAAAACTCTGCATGAGGCCTTGCCCGGACGTTTAGTTTTGAAGGGTGTTTTACAGCGCCAAAAACCCCAAGTGTTCCAGCAGAATCTTGAGGCCGATAAGGATAAGCACGACGCCACCCACGATGGTGGCGGGTTTTTCGTAGCGCGCGCCAAAGGTGTGGCCGATCGCCACGCCGGCGACGGAGAAGATAAACGTTGTGATGCCTATAAGCGATACAGCGGGCACGATGTCGACCGAGAGTGCCGCAAACGAGATGCCCACGGCTAGGGCGTCGATTGAGGTGGCAATGGCGAGGAGCAGGTACTCGACCAGGTCAATCTTTTCGGCATCCTTGCCGTCGCCTTCATCCTCGTCCTCGGTAAAGGCTTCCCACAGCATTTTGCCGCCGATGAAGGCGAGCAGGATAAAGGCGATCCAGTGGTCGATGGGGCCGATGATGCCCATAAACTGACTGCCAAGCGCCCATCCGATTACGGGCATGCCGGCCTGGAAGCCGCCAAAGAACAGGCCGAGCACCACGGCGACCTTAAGGTTGATCTTTTTCATGCCGAGACCCTTGCAGATGGAAACGGCAAAGGCGTCCATCGAAAGGCCAACGGCGAGCAACACGAGCTCTGCGAGTCCCATAGCCTGGCTCCCTCTCTGCGGGCGAGCCCGCGTGTACCTCTTGGGGGAATAACAAAAAAGACCCGTGGCGTACGCGCTGCGCGCACAACCACGAGTCTCGTTCATTAAGGCAAGCCAGACCGTTTCGGCCAGTATGTTGACTTGCCGCGCCACCGGAGGCGAACCCGGCCACGCGACTACTCCCTCATTCATGTGAACCCCGATGCTACCACATAAGCAGCCCATTTGGGTTGGGCTCTCAGCTGTGTTCGCTCATTCTGTAAGCATCGGATTTCGCAAGCGCCGCGGGGACAAACCGTGAGAAACTATTTAGCGTTTATGGAGCGTATACGATGGGAGCGATGCCTTGGATAAGAACGAGCTGCAAAAGCGTATGGAACAGGCCATCCGCCTGACGGCACCTGGTCAGCCGATCCGCACCGCCCTCGACATGATCATCGCCGGTCACCTGGGCGCCCTTATCTGCGTCGGCGACACCGAAAACGTGCTCGCTGCCGGTAACGACGGCTTCCCGCTCAACATTTCGTTCACCTCGAACCGTCTGTTCGAGCTCTCCAAGATGGACGGTGCCATCGTCATCGACGGCGACCTCACCCAGATCCTGCGCGCCAACTTCCACCTCAATCCCGATCCCTCGCTTGCCACGAGCGAGACGGGCATGCGTCACCGCACCGCCGCTCGCATGTCGGTGCTCACCGATGCCATCGTGATCTCGGTCTCGGCCCGTCGTGCCGTCGTTAACGTGTACGTTCACGGCAAGAGCTACGAGATCCAGCCCGTCACCACCATCATGAGCTCGGTCAACCAGCTCGTCGCCACGCTTCAGACTACTCGTCAGTCGCTCGACCGCTCCCTGCTGCGCCTGACGGCCCTCGAGCTCGACGACTACGTTACGCTCGCCGACATTACCGGTATTTTCTCGAGCTTCGAGATCATGCAGCAAGCAAAGACCGAGCTTAAGGATTGCATCGTCAAGCTGGGCAACCAGGGCAAGCTCGTGCAGATGCAGCTCGAGCAGCTCGCCGGTTCCAGCATGGATACCGAATACGACCTGATGATCCGCGACTACGCGAGCGATTCCTCCGAGGCAAACGCCGAGAAGATTCGTGCAGAGCTCGCTCGCATGACGCCTAAGGACCTGTCCGACCCGCAGCACGTGGCGGCAGTTCTGGGCTATGACGACCTGGACGAGGACTCCGTCATGACGCCGCTGGGCCTGCGCACGCTTTCGCGCGTGTCCGTCGTGCGCGACGGCGTGGCCGAGAAGATCGTCGACGAGTACGGCTCGCTGCAGGAGCTCATGGACGACATCAGCGAGGATCCGGAGCGCCTGGGCGACTTTGGCGTCAACAACCCTGCCATTCTTGCGGACTCGCTGTACCGCATGAAGGGCACCAAACAGGGGAACGCATAATGGCGCCCGTATGCGCCGTGGTCGTTGCCGGCGGCAGCGGTCAGCGCTTTGGAAATCCCGGCGGCAAGCAGCTCGTTAACGTGGCGGGCCGTCCGCTCATGAGCTGGTCCATCCGCGCGTTTGATCGTAGCGACAAGGTCGGCCATATCGTGGTGGTGTGTCCTGCCGAGCGCCGTGCCGAGATGCGCCGCCTTGCCATCGACCCGTTTGACTATGACACGCCCATCAGCTTTGCCGATGCCGGCGATACCCGTCAGGATTCCACCCGTGCCGGCGTGCATGCGGTTCCGGCGGGTTTCGAATATGTCGCCATCCACGATGGCGCTCGTCCGCTCATTACGACCGAGGCCATCGACCACGCTATCGACGTGCTCATGGGTGACCGCTCGCTCGACGGTGTCGTGTGCGGTCAGCCCGCGATCGACACGCTCAAGATCGTCGACGGCGATAATATCGTCGAGACGCCGCCGCGCGAGCTCTATTGGGCCGCGCAGACGCCGCAGATCTTTAGCGTCGACGCGATGAAGCGTGCCCATGCCGCGGCGATTGCCGAGGGCTTTATCGGTACCGACGACTCATCGCTGGTCGAGCGCATGGGCGGGCGCGTCCGCTGTGTCCAGAGCCCGCGCGACAACCTTAAGGTGACGGTGCCCGAGGATCTGCGTCCCGTAACCGCGATTCTGCTTGGCCGCATGGCCGAGGGAGAGGACCTTCCCTATGTTCAGTAACCTGCGCATTGGCCACGGCTACGACGTCCACCGTTTGGTGGAGGGGCGTCGATGTATCATCGGCGGGGTCGACATTCCCTACGAGCGCGGCCTGCTGGGCCACTCGGATGCCGATGTGCTCGCGCACGCCTTGGCCGACGCCATTCTGGGCGCCTGCCGCGGGGGAGACATCGGCAAGCTATTCCCCGACACCGATCCTGCCTACGAGGGTGCTGATTCGATGGTGCTGCTCGCTCGCGTGATGGACTATGCGCGCGAGCTGGGCTTTGAGTTTGTCGATGCCGATTGCACCATTGCCTGTCAGCAACCCAAGATCACCCCGCACCGCGATGCCATGCGCGCCAACCTTGCCCATGCCCTGGGCGTTGACGTCGAAAATGTAGGCGTCGCCGCCACTACGACCGAAAAGCTCGGTTGGGAAGGCCAGGGCGAGGGAATCGGCGCCTGGGCCGTCTGCCTGCTACAGAAAACCGTTAAGGAGTAACGAATGCGTATCTACAACAGCGCTACCCATAAAAAGGAAGAGTTCCAGCCCATCGAGTCCGGCAAGGTTCGCATGTACGTGTGCGGCCCCACGGTCTACGACAACATCCACATCGGCAATGCCCGCACGTTCATCAGCTTCGATGTGATTCGACGCTGGCTCATCGCGAGCGGCTACGAGGTCACGTTCGCCCAGAACCTCACCGATGTCGACGACAAGATCATCAAGCGCGCCAACGAGCAGGGCCGTACGGCTGCCGAGGTCGCGACGGAGTTCTCCGACAAGTTCATCGGCGTCATGCGCGCCGCCAACGTGCTCGATCCCGATGTGCGCCCCCGCGCCACCAAGGAGATCGGCCCCATGATCGCCATGATCAAGACGCTTATCGAGCAGGGCCACGCTTACGCAGCCGATAACGGCGATGTGTACTTTGCCGTGCGCAGCGATCCCAACTATGGTCAGGTCTCGGGCCGCAACATCGACGACCTTATGGTTGGTGCGCGCATCGAGGAGAACGAGGACAAGATCGACCCGCTCGACTTTGCCCTGTGGAAGGCCGCCAAGCCCGGCGAGCCCAGCTGGCCGAGCCCCTGGGGCGAGGGCCGTCCCGGTTGGCACACCGAGTGCGCCGCCATGGTGCATCGCTACCTGGGTACCCCGATCGATATCCACGGCGGTGGCTCCGATCTTGCTTTCCCGCATCACGAGAACGAGTGCGCCCAGGCCACCTGCGCCTGGCACCAGGGCTTCTCCAACACCTGGATGCACACGGGCATGCTGCTGGTTGACGGCGAGAAGATGTCCAAGTCACTCGGCAACTTCTTTACGCTGGCCGAGGTCCTCGAACAGCACTCCGCTGCCGCCCTGCGCCTGCTGATGCTGCAGACGAGCTATCGCTCGCCGCTCGACTTTTCTTGGGAGCGCCTGGAGGGTGCCGAGAACTCGCTCACGCGTATCGCCGGTACGGTCGAGAACCTGCGCTGGGCCGCGAACCATGCGACGGCCGATGCCGATGCGGCTGCCGCCGAGGCGTTTGCCGCCAAGGCCGCCGAGACTCGTGCCACCTTTAAGGAGTGCATGGACGACGACTTTAACACCGCTGGTGCCATGGGTGCCGTCTTTGGCTTTGTGACCGAGTGCAACCAGTACCTGGAGCAGGCGGGCGACGCTGCCGACAAGGCCGCCGCGCTTGCCGCCGCCGACACGCTGGCCGAGCTGCTCGATACGCTTGGCGTTGAGCTCCCCGAGCCCAAGGTCGAGTTGCCGCTGGGTCTGCTGGGCGTTGCCGCCGGTTTGGTTGCCTACACGGGTGACGACGTGGACGAGGCCGCTGCCAAGATTCTCGAGGCCCGCGCCGAGGCCCGCGCCGCCAAGAACTGGGATCTGGCCGACGCCATCCGCGACCAGCTCAAGGACCTGGGCCTGACGATTGAAGATACCGCCGCCGGCACTCGTATCAAATCTCTCTAATCCCCGCGGGTTTCCCAAGCACCCGACCTTGCCGTTCAAACCGTCGCTCGCGTACTCAAGTACGCGTCGCTCCTCTTTCACGGCAATCTCGGGCACTTGGAAAACCCGTACCGACCGCCCGAATTAATATTCATGGGCGGTCGTTTATTTTGTTTCGTTTGATAGTTGTATTTAGGAGGTCGCTTTATGGCCGACAATCGCAAGCGTGCGCCTCGTGGCGGCAAGCAGGCTGCTTCTGGCTCGCGTCCGATTCGCCGCAATGACCGCGCTGCCGCTCCCAAGGGCCAGCGCGATCGCGCCCAGGCCGCACGTCCGCAGCGCGATCGCAACCGCGACGCTGTCCAGGCTCCCAAGGGCGAGTTTATCGAAGGTCGTCGTGCTGCCGCCGAGGCGCTACGCACTGGTTTTCCCATCAAGTGCGCGCTCATTGTCGAGGGTGGAGAGCGCGATGCCGCCTTGTCGCGCCTGGTCGACGACCTCAACGCCGCGGGCGTCCGCATTAAGTATGTGCCGCGTGCGCAGCTCGACGCACTGTCGAGCCATGGCGCTCATCAGGGCATCGCACTCGAGGTTGGCAACTTCCCCTATGCTGATGTCGCCGATATTCTCGACCGCGCAGGCGACGGTCCGGCGCTTGTCGTCGTGCTCGACCATGTGACCGACGACGGCAACTTTGGCGCCATTGTGCGCTCCGCCGAGGTCGTGGGCGCGGCCGGCGTCGTCATCGCCAACAAGCGTGCCGCCGGCGTGACCGTGGGCAGCTACAAGACCTCGGCCGGTGCTGTCATGCATCTGCCTATCGCGCAGGTTCCCAATATTGCCCGTGCACTCGATGACCTCAAGGCCGCTGGTTTTTGGGTGGGCGGCGCCTCCGAGCACGCCGAGGGCAGCTGCTGGGATGCTCCCTTCGAGGGCCGCGTGGCGCTCGTCATGGGCTCCGAGGGCGACGGCATCTCGCGCCTGGTGCTCGAGAAATGCGACTTTATGACCAAGCTTCCCCAGCGCGGCATGACCGAGAGCCTCAATGTTGCCCAGGCGACCACGGCGCTGTGCTTTGAGTGGCTGCGCCGCAACGTCGGCGAGCTCATGGGGGAGGAGTAGCGCATGTCCAAAAAGAACCGTGCCAAGTCCAAGGCCAAGCGCTTTGGCGAGGGCTCGGCCAAGCCGATTGTTTCGGCCGCGACCTACGGCGTGGGCGGCAATGCGTTTGCGCAGGCCATCGCCGACCCGGTCTCGACGGTGCACTCCAATAAGCCCGAGCTGCTGGTGGTCGACGGCTACAACGTGATCCACTGCACGCCGCGCTACGAAAAGCTCGTGTACGACCATTCAGACGATCCGTATTCCAGCGACGTTCACGATATGGCACGCACCGCCCTCATCAACGACGTCGCCGCCTTTGCCCAGGGCCGCTACGAGGCCGTGATCGTGTTCGACGGCGCGGGCAATATCTCCAACGAGCGCCCCAACCTGCCGGCCCGCGGCGTGCGCATCGAGTTTTCGCCGACGGGCGTTTCTGCCGATACCGTGGTGCAAAAGCTCTGCATCGAGGCGCGCGAGGAAGGCCGCGCGTGCTCCGTGGTATCGAGCGACGGCACGATCCAGGCCGTCGTCATGGGCAAGGGCGTCACGCGCATCTCGAGCCGTATGCTGGTGGACGAGATCAAACAGATCGACAACGACGTGCACGAGGCCGAGGAGGCCCCGCAGATCAAGATGACCCTGGGCAGCCGTCTAAGCCCCGAGGCCCTGGCCAAGCTCAAAGCTCTGCGCGGGAGGTAGGGGAGTTGGCGGGGCGATGCTGTCTCGCTAACTCCATTCAGCGATGTCGATCATTCTTTCGAGGCGCCATGTTAGCGCCTCTTTTAGATAAGGCAGTCTCGCTGTAAGAGCGTCGTTTTTGGATAGGATTTCGATTGCCTCGTCAACGAAACCCTCGAGTTTGTCGCCGTCAAACCAGCCCATGTCCTCGACGAGCAACATTTGTTTGGCGGGGCTTGAATGAAATTGTGCGCTGGTAAAACTGTGCTCTCCCGCCCTAAGCTCCTCTAGTGATATGTTGCACCAGAGTGATGAGCCCGAATCGAAGATAGGGGCAGGTCTGCAGGCTAGCGTGTTTACGTTTCGCACAAGGCCAAAGTTGCGCCAATGGCGATCATAGTTGGCAATGATGTCATCGCATACGATCATGCGGTCAAGGGCGTCTTTTATATCCGTCGCTCCAAGCTCCTCGCAGTTTGCTACATACCGTTCGTAATCGGTTAGTCGCTCGTCTGCATTTGCATGCTGGTTTACATAGAACGCAGGGACATACTCTTCTTCATCAGTTAAGAAGACATCGCATATGCTCAGGGCGGAAGTGCCCGTGCCCTCGAGCGAGTAAGGCACATAATCGCAAGCGTTTAGGATGCGACGGTGAAGTGCAGTCGCCACCAGCTCGTTATAAGGTTCCTGGTTTAGATGTGCACCTGCCTTGTGGAGGATTCGACGGTCATCCTCGCATGTCCAGTACTTTTGAAGATTGCCGTCCGAGGTGTTATCGGGCTTTGCGGCAGCTGCCTTGCCCTCTGGGGCGAAGGGCGCGATGCTGAGAGAGACGTCGTCAAAAGCATTATTGAAGAAATTGATATCTTCCCACGCGAGACCGGAGTCTTGGGGCCTAATCCAATACTGGTCGGATAAGGAGAGGCCAAGATTTCGCTGGACGAGTTCATCGGGAACATCGACTGCGGCTTCTGCAAGCAGGGAGGCTAGTCCAATGCGTGCGAGCGGGATACCGCGGCCGCGCCACCAGATGCGGAAGGAGTCGAGCGATATGGGGCTATTAGGGCCAAATACTCCAATAGGGGCGTGGGCGTAATCGACGTCGGCGCCGATGTGGGTGAAGTCTTTTCGCGATGTGCTGTAGACCAGTTGGGCTACTTCGTGCGTGCGGTTCATGAGGGTAAATGCGACTTCGCTTTTCCCATGCCCACGACGAGGTCGTCCCCCTCTTTTGGTTGCGGAGCGGAGTCGCGCGTCTACGCTGTCTTTGTCGATGAGCCACACGCCAGAAGCCTTGCGGGCGGTCAGCGCGCCGTTCTTAATGAGCTCCTGCACCCTGCGCGGGCTGATGCCGAGCAGCTCGGCTGCTTCCTTGGTAGTCAACATCGCGAAACCCTTCGCCAGAACGAATAGTTTTATATAGCCAATTGTAATTAAAACTATTCGTTCTGGCGAATGGTTTTAAGATTGAGGGCGCACTGACAGAAATGAACGGGCCTGGTACGCGCTGTTGCTGGATTTTGCATATTTATATAACGCCGTGCGGCCTGTTGCGCCCCGTCCGCAATTCCATTATTCTTAACAGGCTTCGCGCGAAAGCGCCAAGTGTGCCAGTGTGGCGCAACGGTAGCGCAACTGATTTGTAATCAGTGGGTTGCAGGTTCGATTCCTGTCACTGGCTCCATGAGAGTTTCGGGCTCTGTCTCTATATGGGACAGAGCCCGTTTCTATTTAGGTGGCGCGCCATCAGGTTAGCGCCCATCCCGTTTTTGGTTTGTCTCGTCCTCCAGTTTGTCTAAATCTGTAACACCAAGACCGATATTTGGCATCTAACTGTTACAGATTGAGATGAAACTTAGGGTGTTTTAGGAATATCTTGATCTGTAACATGTAGAAGCGGAATAGGCCTCTTGCTGTTACAGATCGAGACAAGGGCGGGTGCGGACCTGGATGTTCTGCTCGAGCGTGGATTTCTGGACACGCGAGCGAAGAAAATCTTCCGACCGGAGAACGAGCGTGGATAATTAACTTGGATAGGGAGCTAAGGTAAACACCGATTGTCTATCGAAGGCTTTAGAAACGACGATCCCGATTTCATTGTGGAATCGGGGTCGTTTGTGCCTGAGGAATCCGAATGGATTAATCGAGCTCCTAAGGGACTTCTTGGGTTCTTGCTAATGGTCTGCCGAGGATGTCCCCAATGCAAGCAGCGGGCATCTACTCAATATAGTTGGGATTCTTCTTGATGATCACGCGTGCAGCGATGAACGAGACGACGATGGCGATGACGGCGACAACGCACGCCAGTACGAAGTTGCCCATGGATCCATCGGGAGCGATAAAGATCAGCGCAGAAAGAAGACCGGGGCATGCTCCCGCAACATACTCCTTCAGGACGAAGATACCTGCAGGGAGTCCCGCGCAGAGGGCGCCGATTGCCGTGCCGACAAGCGGGCGGGGACGCTCGATGAGGCAGCCATAAAATGCGGGCTCAGTTACGCCACAGAGTGCGGTGACGGCAACCGTGGTGACCATACCTCTCTTCTCCTTGTTGCCTTTCATTGCAGTTGCCAAGGCGAGACTCGTGCCGCCAATGCAGAGGTTTGAGATGAAGCCAAAGATGATGGGCGCCCAGCCGAGCTGCGCCAAGCTCGTAACTTCGATCGCGATGTAGGCCTTATCAAGACCGAGCATGACAAAATAGGGGTTAAGGGCTGCAAGGATTGGAGTAGCGATAAATGCCACGTTATCCATGAGCCACGTGGCGGCATCACTCAGCGCGTAGCCCATCATGCTGCCGGCGGGGCCGAGGATAATCAGCTCAACAGGCACGACGATGAACATGGTGAGCAGCGGCTTCAAGAACAGTTTGGTAATGTCGGGGATGATTTTCTGAAGACCGCGATCAACAAAGTACATGAACACAACGCCCAGTACGATTGGCACCACCGTGCTCGAGTAGTCATTCGTCGGGATGGGGATGCCAAGAAAGTCGAGACCCTCAGCACCGCTAATAGACGAGCTAATCATGATTGCGCCCAGCAGTGCGCCCATGATAGGCTGCATCTTCATGACGGCGGCGAGCTGATAGCCGAGGTAAACGGGCAGGAAGCTAAATGAGGCGCTGAAGATCGCCAGCAGAACCTGGGCGGTTCCGCTATCGGTGCTCAATCCACAATAATTGACCAGGAGATTCTTGATCGAAAGAATGAGTCCGCCAACGATGAGCGCCGGGACGATGGGCATGAATACCTGTGCAGAGACGTTCCCGAATTTCTCAATCAAGCCCATGGCGGTGTTACCGCTTTTAATGCCTTCTGCAAGGTCTTTGGCGGTTTGGGCATCGTCGGCAACCGTGCCACCGCCGACTTCGATTCCCGCGAAGTCGAGGAAGTCGTTGTAAGCCTCGGTGACGTTGGGGCCGATGATCACCTGAAGCTGGCCACCGCTGACTACTGCCCCGAGCGCCTGGTCGGCCGATTTGGCGAGCTGGAGATCGATGATCGAGGTGTCTCGTGCGTCGATGCGAAGGCGCGTCGCACAATGAGTTACCGATGTAATGTTCTCTTTGCCGCCAACAGCCTTTAGGACTGTTTCGGACATTGCCTGATATTTCATCTCTTTCTCCTAACCTTCCTGCTCCTGATACTTCGAGATAAGGTCTCGGTACCAATACCAGCTCTTTTTGGGGGTGCGCTCCAGATTGTTCTCGAAGTCGATATGGACAAGTCCGTATCGTTTTTCGTAGCCGTTGATCCAGCTATACAGATCCATCGTCGACCAGAGGTAGTAGCCCTCAACGCGCGCGCCGTCGCGCTTAGCCCTCATCATGTGCTCGATGAACTGGCCCAGAAGCTCGATGCGGTCATCATCGTGGATCATTCCGTCTGCGTCTGGTTGCTCATAGGCGCCATGTCCGTTTTCCGTAATAAAGATGCGGGGCGCGTCATAGCGCTCGTGGACATCCATGATGGTTGAATACATGCAACTTGGGAGTATTTCGCGGCCCCATTTATTGCGGGGAACATTGCTGTCGCGGGCGCTTTCAAACAAGGGCGCAATGCATTTTCCTTCGACCTTTTTGCTCGAACCGCCCTTATTGTTCGCCGAAACGGCAAGCTCTCCACCGTGCCAGTCGGTTACATACTCTCGGCAATACACGTTGAGTCCAATAAAATCGACTTTACCGTCGCTGAATTCTTCTACGTCATTTGGGGATCGATAGAGCGAGACGCCAAGTTTTTCAAGGATTTCGTCCATTTCTGGCGGCAGTTGACCCTGAAGCGCTGGTGCCAGAATCATGCGATTGGCGAAAAAGTCTGCGTATCGAAATACGTCATCGGGGTGCTCGGTTGCCGGGTCGAGTTCGACAACGCCGCCATCGTGGACGGCGCCGATGATGCCGTCGTAGCCCATTTGACGATATGCTCGGACTGCGAGTGCGCTTGCGCGCATCAGGTTGTACTGAAACTGCATGTACGACTGAACATCGAGCGATCGATTGGGGGGATAGTTGCCCAACATGTTTACGCAGTAGCTGTAGAAATGCGGCTCGTTAACGGTAGCCCAGATTTTGACGCGGTCTCCAAAGCGCTCAAAGCAAATCTTGGCGTATTTGCAGAACCACTCTGCCATGTCGTTGTTCAGCCATCCGCCTTTGCAAGCAAGCGTGAATGGCAGATCGTAATGGAACAGCGTAACGTTGGGCTCTATGCCATTTTCGAGGCAGCAATCAATGACCCGATTATAAAAATCGATACCCTCTTCATTCACTTTGCCGATACCGGTGGGGATGATTCGACTCCATGAAAGAGAGAAGCGATAGGTGTTTTGTCCGCCTTCTTTCATCATGCGGATATCTTCTTCATAGCGATGGTAGAAGTCGCAAGATACATCACCGTCAACATGGTTGATGTTCTTATTGCTTGTGTGGCTAAAGAAATCCCACTCACCAAGGCCTTTGCCGTCTTCGTTCCAGGCACCCTCGCACTGATAAGACGCCGTGGCGGAACCCCAGAGAAACGGCATGTTGTTCACGTTGCCCATGAATCCCCTTTCCATCATTCAACACGGTGGATACGTGTGGCGGAATTATGATTAAGATGACGTCAACTGATTTGAATCATAGGAGAACGACCAAAGCTGTTTGATTCAATAAATGAATCATGATTTCGAGGAGAGCGGAAAGAGGGATCACGTGAATATCAATGACTTCGATGTGCTCAATCGCATTAGCTCCATCATCAACAGCGAGTTTGGGTCAAACGATGCCGCCATCGCTCGATATCTCATCGCTCACATTAGGCGTTCGAGCGAAATCAATGTTGCCGCAATAACCCGCGATGCATTCGTGACCCGTTCCGCTGTTCGTCGTTTCTGCAATCGATTGGGCTACCAGTCTCTTAGCGATTTGAAAGAATCATTTACTCAGTCAGTCTTTCCAAGCGACTTAAGCCATCGAGAGGAGGAATTTGGCTACGAGGAGTACAGGGCAGAGCTCGACGTTCGCATGATCGAGATGTTCGCTGAGGTTGAAAGCGGCGTGTCCGATATCGCTATTAAGCATCTTGTCGACGAAATTGATGGCCATAAAAACGTTGAAATCTGGTGCACCAATAATGTGAGCGCCAATCTCGTACGATTTCAGCAGGAAATGTTTTATGCGGCCAAGATAGTTCGCATAGTTGCTGGGGCTAACGTCGCGGAATTGAAAAACATGGGAGACGCTTCGCAGTCATTGATAATTCTCGTATCGGTCTCCGGGCTATTTGCGTCACAGGCGCGTGAGTATCTTGATTGCCGTTCGGGCAGGAAGATTCTAATTACTGCGTTTAGCAACGATGACAAATCGAGGTCTTTTGACCGTGTATATCGTCTTGGTAATGCGGGAAACGGAATTGACCGACTCGGCGTTTATTCGAAATACGCCATGACTTATTTTTTCGACTTGCTATCGTCGTGTTACTTGAGTCGCTACCCCTGCACCAAGGGGGAGCCGCTCTATGGGTCTACTTTGGCCTGGCCCGAGTAGTTGCGGCTTTACAGTTCTCTCGCCTGGAGAATGAACGTGGATAATCTGCCACTTTGGCCTTAGAGCCGCGCTAAAAGTGGGAGATAATCCACGCTCGATCGTGGCGTGGAAGCCCGATCTCGACCTATATATAGGTGCAAATAAGCCGTTATCGAAGTTCGATCCTGAAGGTGTACTCCACTACACCAAAGTGTTACCTCGGGAAACGTCACCTCAGTATCCAAAACCACCGTCCTTCATATCCAAACTCAACAAAACCGCAGGTCACAGCTATATAGATACGCCCGGCACCGTGTATCTAGAGGTTTTCGTTGACAGCCCCCAAGGTTGCATCGTATTATCTTTTTTGTTCGCGGGGGCGGCGGTCCAAAAGACCAAAGGACCTGCGGATACTTGAACGATTGGGAGTTTGCCCGAGTGGTTAATGGGGACGGGCTGTAAACCCGTTGGCTCTGCCTACATAGGTTCGAATCCTATAGCTCCCACCCGTCAAGTGCCTGTATAGCTCAGTCGGTAGAGCACTTCGTTGGTAACGAAGAGGTCACCAGTTCAAGTCTGGTTGCAGGCTCCATCCGGCGGTGTAGCTCAGTTGGTTAGAGCACACGGTTCATACCCGTGGCGTCACTGGTTCGAATCCAGTCACCGCTACCATAGGTAACACGGTGGCTTCTCAATAGTATGTTGAGAGGCCACTATGGTATAAAGGCAAAGTCCCGTCCGGGGACGACCTGTTTAGAGGAGGGCTTTATGGCCAAAGAGAAGTTTGAGCGCACTAAGCCGCATGTTAACATCGGCACCATTGGTCACGTCGACCACGGCAAGACCACGCTGACCGCTGCCATCACCAAGGTTCTCTCCGAGACCGAGGGCTGCAAGGCTGACTTCACTGCGTTCGAGAACATCGACAAGGCTCCCGAGGAGCGCGAGCGCGGCATCACGATCTCCGTCTCCCACGTTGAGTACGAGACCGCTGCCCGTCACTACGCTCACGTTGACTGCCCGGGCCACGCTGACTACGTCAAGAACATGATCTCCGGTGCTGCTCAGATGGACGGCGCTATCTTGGTCATCGCCGCTACCGACGGCCCCATGGCTCAGACCCGCGAGCACATCCTGCTCGCCCGTCAGGTCGGCGTTCCCTACATCGTCGTCTTCCTGAACAAGTGCGACATGGTCGACGATGACGAGCTCATCGACCTCGTCGAGATGGAGACCCGTGAGCTCCTCTCCGAGTACGATTTCCCCGGCGACGACATCCCCGTCATCCGTGGCTCCGCTCTGGGCGCTCTCGAGGGCGACGCCAAGTGGATGGACGCCATTCGCGAGCTCATGAAGGCCGTCGACGAGTACATCCCGACGCCTGCTCGTAACAACGACCTCCCGTTCCTGATGGCCGTTGAGGACGTTATGACCATCTCCGGCCGTGGTACCGTTGCTACTGGCCGTGTCGAGCGCGGTGAGCTCAAGCTCAACGAGCCCGTCGAGATCGTCGGCATCAAGGATACCCAGAACACCGTCGTTACCGGTATCGAGATGTTCCGTAAGTCCATGGACTTCTGCGAGGCTGGCGACAACGTCGGTCTGCTGCTCCGCGGCATCAAGCGTGAGGACATCGAGCGCGGCCAGGTTCTCTGCAAGCCCGGTTCGGTTACCCCGCACACCAAGTTCACCGGCGAGATCTACGTTCTGACCAAGGAGGAGGGCGGCCGTCACACCCCGTTCTTCGATGGTTATCGTCCTCAGTTCTACTTCCGTACCACCGACGTTACCGGTACGGTCAAGCTCCCCGAGGGCACCGAGATGGCTATGCCTGGTGACCACATCACCATCGAGGGCGACCTCATCCACCCGATCGCCATGGAGGAGGGCCTGCGCTTCGCTATCCGCGAGGGTGGCCACACCGTCGGTTCGGGCATCGTCTCCACGATCATTGAGTAAATTAGCTCTTTGATATAGCTGACTTAGAGAACCCGGCACTTATATGGGTGCCGGGTTCTTTTCTGCAATGGATATTGAGCCGTTGCTGGTGTCGAGAGGATCGATAATGGTCCTGGATGCACCGTCGATTAGCTCTCGATGGTTTCATTGATGTGTTCCAAATATGAATGGATCCACCGAGAACCAATTGACTCGAGGTTTTCATTGACAGCACTTACGTGGAGCTGATAAAGTAACAACTCGTGCCCGTACGGGGCGGAAATGAAAGGTTCAGGATACATGCGTACTCTAGTTACTCTTGCGTGCACTGAGTGCAAGCGCCGCAACTATACGACCACCAAGAACAAGTCGACCATGCCTGATCGTATGGAGATCAAGAAGTATTGCCCCTGGTGCCGTCACCACACGCTGCACAAAGAGACTCGCTAGTCACATACGCCAGTAGTTCAATTGGTAGAGCATCGGTCTCCAAAACCGAGTGTTGAGGGTTCGAGTCCTTCCTGGCGTGCCAGTCATTATTCCGTAAGCTCCCACTTGGGGGCTTACGGTTTACTCATGTATAAGCGCATTGCGCGGAGGTAACCCAAATGGCCAACAAGAAGAACAAGAAGAAGGCTCAGCAGCCGGCACCTGCCAACAAAGCTGCCGCCAACTCCAAGGTTGAGGCCAAGAAGGCCGTTGCCAAGAAGAACGAGAAGGCTGCGAAGTCCAAGAAGAACGAGAAGCCTGGTTTCTTCGCCCGCACCAAGAAGTATTTCGCTTCGGTCAAGTCCGAGATGAAGCGTGTCACGTGGCCCGATAAGAAGGAGCTCGTGAACTACTCGGTTGTTGTTTGCGCTTCTCTGATCGTCGTCGGCGTCGTCATCGCTCTGCTCGATGCTGGCTTTGGCGAGGCTCTTGCTCTGTTCTCTGGATTGAGGGGCTAAACCATGTCTAAGCGTTGGTACGTCGTTCACACTTACTCTGGATACGAGAACCGCGTTAAGTCCGATCTCGAGCATCGCATCGAGACTATGGGCATGCAGGACCGTATCTTTGATATCGAGATTCCTATGGAGCGCGTCACCGAGATTAAAGAGGGTGGCAAGCGTGAGACCAAGGATTCCAAGATCTTCCCGGGTTATGTCCTGGTCCGCATGGAGATGGATGACGATGCTTGGACGTGTGTTCGTAACACGCCTGGCGTCACCGGTTTCCTAGGCGGCAACGGCAAGCCCGCTCCGCTTTCCCGCGACGAGTACAACAAGATGACTCGTCGTCCCGGTAAGGGCGATTCGCCCAAGCGCACCTCGGTTGATATTGAGGTCGGTACGGCCGTCCGCGTCACCGATGGCCCGCTTACCGACTTTGATGGCAAGGTCTCCGAGGTTAACACCGAGGCTGGCAAGCTCAAGGTCACGCTGATGATCTTTGGCCGCGAGACGCCGGTCGAGCTCGACTTTAACCAGGTCGCTGTCATCGCTTAAGTTTTCGTCCGTTCGCGCGAGCGTGCTTCTTCTGTGACTGCTCATCTCAGGAGTGCTTCTAACACGTGCGTGCTTACGATATAGCAAGTACTTCACACTCGTGATTCGAAAGGAATGACCATGGCTGAGAAGAAGGTTGCCAACGTCATTAAGCTCCAGATTCCTGCTGGTGCAGCAAACCCCGCTCCTCCCGTCGGCCCCGCCCTGGGCGCTGCTGGCGTGAACATCATGCAGTTCTGCCAGGCCTTTAACGCCGAGACGCAGGACAAGAAGGGTGACATCATCCCCGTTGAGATCTCTGTCTACGAGGACAAGTCCTTCTCCTTCATCACCAAGACCCCGCCGGCGGCTCACCTTATCAAGAAGGAGCTGAACCTCAAGTCTGGTTCCGCTAAGCCCCAGGCTGACAAGGTTGGTCAGCTCTCCCAGGAGCAGCTCACCAAGATCGCCGAGATCAAGATGCCGGACCTCAATGCCAACGACATTGACGCCGCCAAGAAGATCATCGCCGGTACCGCCCGTTCCATGGGCGTCACCATCGCTGAGTAGCGATTTCTTATGGTAACGGCGGGTGCTCCGACCGGGGCGCCCGTTAAATGTGTGCAATAGGGCACACGATACGATGTGGGAGGGCTCACGCCCGTTTAACCACAGGAGGTAATGCACATGGCTAAGCATGGTAAGAGCTATAACGCCGCTGCCGAGAAGATCGACCGCGCCACGCTCTACACCCCCCTTCAGGCTGCCAAGCTCATCAAGGAGCTCGACACCGCCAAGTTCGACGAGACCGTCGAGGCTCACTTCCGTCTGGGCATCGATACTCGTAAGGCTGACCAGAACATCCGTGGTTCCATCTCCCTGCCCCACGGCACCGGCAAGACCGTTCGTGTTGCCGTCTTCGCCGAGGGCGAGAAGGCCCGTGAGGCTGAGGCTGCCGGCGCCGACATCATCGGTTCCGACGAGCTCGTCGCCCAGATTCAGAAGGGCGAGATCAACTTCGACGCCGCTATCGCTACGCCGAACATGATGGCCAAGGTTGGCCGCATCGGTAAGATCCTTGGTCCCCGTGGCCTCATGCCGAACCCCAAGCTCGGCACCGTGACCATGGACGTCGCCAAGATGGTCTCCGAGCTCAAGGCTGGTCGCGTTGAGTACCGCGCCGACCGCTACGGCATCTGCCACGTGCCCCTGGGCAAGAAGTCCTTCTCTGAGCAGCAGCTCGTCGAGAACTACGCTGCCCTGTACACCGAGATTCTGCGCGTCAAGCCCTCTTCTGCTAAGGGCAAGTACGTCAAGTCCATCTCCGTGTCTTCCACCATGGGCCCTGGCGTCAAGGTCGATCCCGCTGTCCAGCGTGACTTCCTGGCTGAGTAACTGCTAGTTACTGCCTGAGTACAGCAAGCATTGCTAAAGAAACCCGGTTCTGCCTTGTGCAGGACCGGGTTTCTTGCTATCGCGTCAAAAGCACCATAAAGGGGACAGTGTCCCCTTTATGGTGGTTACCAGGGTGTTCTGGCTGTTGAAGACTCGATGGCTTCGTGGCGTTTGAGCTCGCGGCGCATGGTTTGTGAGTTGAGCCAAGCTGCTTGCCAGCCGCGGATGGGGTAGTGCGTCTGGTCGAGCTCAAACTGCGTATAGCCGCAGGCGTTGATGATCGTCGTTCCACACACATGCTGACGCTCGCGCTGAAAATCGCAACCGTAGCTTTGGTGCACATGCCCGTGCACCATGTAGTCGGGATTCCAGGATTCGAGTGCTGTGTTAAAACACTCGAATCCTCGATGCGGCAGATCGTCCAGATCACCCATACCGGCGGCGGGTGCATGGGTAAGCAGAATGTCGCACCCGCCGACCATCCTAACCTTACGCGACAGCTTACGCATGCGCTTGGACATCTCGCGTTCGGTGTACATGTTGGCGCCGTCGCGATAACGCATGGACCCGCCAAGGCCCGCAATGCGAATCCCTCGGTACGTGTACACGCTGTCCTCTACGCAGATACATCCACCCGGTGCATGACGTGCGTAGCGGTCATCGTGATTGCCGCGCACGTAGATGAGCGGTTTGTTGATGACCGTAACCAAAAACTCAAGATAGTCCGGGTCCAGATCGCCGGCGGACAAAATCAGGTCGACTCCCTCAAAGCGTTCCTTGCGAAAGCACTCCCAAAGGCATCGTTCTTCGGTATCGGCTATGGCAAGGATTTTCATAGGGCAGGGACTTTCGGCTCATCGTCGAGCTGCGGAATGGTGCCTACCACGTTGTCCGCCAGCCAATTCATCTCGACAATCTGCGTGCTCGGCAGCGGAGGGAAGCCTTCGATCTGTACCACGCCGTTCTGGCTGTGGAGCTCGCCGCCAAAGGGGTTGATGGATCCCACAACAATGCCGTTGCGGAGCAACTGCACGAGTTTGCGCGTTTGGTAGGGTAGGCCCGGAGCGTAACGGATGTCGATAACGCCGGAGCTCATGCCATACCAGTAGTTGACAGCGCGCACTTGGTTGTCGTCGCTGGTCTCGTCCCACGTGCCGTGAAGAAGGCTGCGAACGATGAGCTCGTAGTAACGGCCCCAGTTCCATACGGGCATGGCGATGCCGGTGACTTTGCCGTCGACCAAGCGGTGAAGCCCGTAGGCCGTTGGGTCTTCGAGCGACTTTGACATGTCAGCGCCGGTCATGACGCTTACGCCTTCGCGGCACATGGCTTCGGCAAGACCGCCGGCGGGAACATCGCCCCAGGTGAGGATGACCTGCGCGCGCGGGTCGAGCAGCGAGGCGCCAATCGCAAAGGCGTTGATCTCGCTGAGTGCGCCCGAGGCGAAGACCGACGCGTGGTAACCGATGCGGTGGTTGTCCGCCATGCTGGCCGCAAGGGCGCCCAGCAGAAACTTGGCCTCGTACATCTTGCCAAAGTACGAACGGACGCTTTGATGGGGAAGGCCGATAGAGCAGTTGAGGAACCGAACCCGGGGATACTCAACGGCAGCCCTGAGCGTGTATTCCATCAGGCGGTGCGAGGTCGAGAAGATGACGTTTGCTCCATGTTTGACAGCCGTTTCCACGGCGGCGTAGAACACATCCGGATCGTGACAGTCCTCGAACGCCTCGGTGCGCACGATACCGCCAAAGTGCTCATCGAGATACTGACGCCCTTGGTCGTGCAGGCTGTCCCAGCTCGACGTCGCACAGGGGAACTCATGGATAAAGGCGATGCGCAGGGGGTTGGCCGTCGAGTAGACGGTCTTGCCCATAAAGAAGTTGAGCACGCCAGAGGTGGACTTGGCGGGCGTCTCCTCCTCGTCGACGCTCGGTGCTTCGACAAGATCGACCTTGTCCTCGTCATTTTTGCCGGCAATGACCAGCTCGCGCCAGATCTTGCACAGGTGGTTTACGACGATATCCGTTGGCGTATCCAGCAGGCGGTCCTGGTTGTACACATTGAGGTAGACGAGCATGGCGTCGGCGGGCGTAATGTCCAGGTGATCGCCGCCTGCGCGAAGGTAGGCACGCTTAAAGAGCAGGAAAGTGTGGCGCAGGTAGTCGACCTTTTTCTGCGGCCATTTTTCGATAAGGTTCTGACCGAGCATCTTCGCGAGCGTTTCGTAGCTTCCCTCACGCGAGAACTCGATCTCGTATAGGGGGCAGACGCGCCAAAACGCGCAGAACTCGCCGTACAGGCGGCTTTCGACGGAATCCCATGTGCCGGGGTAGAGACGGGTGACCTTGGCCGAAACCGTCGGGGCGTCTAGGAATTTGAGGACACTGACGCGTTTGTTGCCTTCTTGGACATAGAACCGATGCATGAACTCGGTGACGATGACGGGGTCGCGATAGCCCTCGGTCACCTGGATGTCGTAGAGGTTGGACCACTTGCGGGCGAACTCGGTGCTAAACGGAAGCAGGGGCATAAAGTTGCATGAAAAGGCGGACTGACGGCCCTTGGTGACCGTGCCGACGACCATTTCGAGCGGAATATCCCGCAGGCCGACATTCTCTCGCTGACCTAAGGGGAGCTGAGCAACCAAGCTATCGAGGTCCGTAAGGTATGGATGCTCGCTTTGGCTAATGGCGCGTCGACGTCCTTGCTCGCCGCGCTTGCGTGCTTGACGATAGGCCTCTTCCATAATGTTGCTCCCTTAGTCGTTTAAACAACTATATGAACCATGGTACCACGAATGAAAACCACTACAAAGATGCCTGACCCCTTTGCGGTGGTTTAGGCGATGATGGGGGCGATGGCGCGGATGCAGGCGTCGGCAGCGGTGAAAGTGGTGCTGTCGTCGCTGACGATAAAGATGATCTTTCCTTTGATGCCAAAGTCGCCGATTTCGCTAAAGAGCACGTAGGGCTCTTTGTCAAAGCCCGAGATGGGCGAGACGGCCGTTTTGGTTGCGCTCGTGAGCTCGTCTGCCAGCACGTCAAGGGAAGCCCACTTAGACGTGTCCTTTACGGCAACGGGCACGGCCACGCGTCCAAAGGGCATCAAATGCACGAGCGTGTTCTTGGAGATGTTGGAGTTGGGCACAATGATGGTCTGTCCACAGGCATCCTCAATCGTTGTATGGCGCCAAGTGATGTCTTGGACCACGCCGGATACGCCGCCGACCTCGATATTGTCGCCGGGTTTGATGATGCCCATAAAGGTCACTTGCATGCCGCCGATAAGGTTTGACAGCGTGTCCTGAAAGCCGAGCGAGATGGCGATGCCGCCGACGCCAAGAGCGGCGACGAGGGCGTTTGCATTAATGCCAAAACAGTTGTCGAGGATAAAGCTGCCGCCGATCATCCAGATGACGGCGCGCGCGATGTTGATGAAGATACTCGATGCCGGTAGCGGGTTATCGTCTCGGTTAAGCAGATGGTTCAGGGTCTTGGATACGACCTTGGCGGCGACGGCGGTGCCTATCGCCAAGATGACGGCCCAGATGATGTTGTGGACCCACCGTTGCTCAAAGAAATGAAGAATCGGCTCAAACAATTCCATGTAGGGAAACCTCCTAATGATCGTCCAACCATGATACCCACCAAGAAGCCCGTCCGATCAAATTGAACTGCCTCCCATTTCTTGGACATGAGAAATGGGAGGCTTTTGGAGTGGGTATGATGAATTGGACACCTAGTTAAGAGCGAAAGGTGTTCAAGATGACCCAAAGAAGAAAGCGATACGACAGGCAGTTCAAGGTCTCGGCGGCAAAGGTGGTCCTGT
>CABUTO010000022.1 GCA_902494535.1 uncultured Collinsella sp. | reverse complement strand
GCTCAAGGCCGTCGCGAGGAAGCGGCTCAGGGCGATATACGCCGTGATGCGCGACCGGGTGCCCTACCGGGAGTAGCCCCGACGGTTGACAAAACTATAGGAACACCCAATGACTAGGTGCCGTACTTGACTTTAACTCTGCTTTAACTGGTACCATCCTCTATGTCTGTAACGCCATATAGACCGAGGGGATATATCTATGACCGCAACTGCACCCGCAGCACCCGCTAAGGTGTACTTCACCAACCTGCGCACGCATGCTCGCGAGAGCCAGCTCGACAAACTCAAGCGCCTCATCCGTCGCGCCGGTATCGAGCAGATCGACTTTGAGAACAAGTTCGTCGCCATCAAGATTCACTTTGGCGAGTTGGGCAACCTGAGCTTTCTGCGCCCCAACTACGCCCGCGCCGTCGCGGATGTCGTGAAGGAGCTGGGTGGCAAGCCCTTCCTCACCGACTGCAACACGCTCTATGTCGGTAGCCGCAAAAACGCGCTCGAGCACATCGATACCGCCTACCAGAACGGCTTTACCCCGTATGCCACGGGTTGCCAGATCATCATTGCCGACGGCCTCAAAGGCACCGACGAGACGCTCGTCCCGGTCGAGGGCGGCGAGTACGTGCACGAGGCCAAGATCGGTCAGGCGCTCATGGATGCCGATATCGTGATCAGCCTCACCCACTTTAAGGGTCATGAGCAGGCCGGCTTTGGCGGCGCCATGAAGAACCTGGGTATGGGTGGCGGCAGCCGCGCCGGCAAGATGGAGCAGCATGCCGCCGGCAAGCCGAACGTCGCGACCGAGCACTGCATTGGCTGCCGTGCCTGCGAAAAGATCTGTGCACACAGCGCTATCTCGTTTGACGACACCCGCGAGCGCGAGCTTTCCAGCGGCGCTACTCGCACGGTGCATGTGGCCACCATCGACCACAATCGCTGCGTGGGCTGCGGACGCTGCATTGCGGCATGCAACCAGGACTGCATCAAGCCCGGCTATGACGCCGCGGCCGACGTGCTCAACTGCAAGATCGCCGAGTATACAAAGGCCGTTGTCGACGGCCGCCCGAGCTTCCACATCTCGCTTGCCATGGACATCAGCCCCAACTGCGATTGCCATCCCGAAAACGATACGCCTATCGTCAACGACATCGGCATGTTCGCGAGCTTCGACCCGGTCGCCATCGACCAGGCCTGCGCCGATGCCGTCATGGCATCCGAGCCGCTGCCCAACACCGAGCTCACCGATAGCGCGGCCAAGATGGAGCACAGCCACGAGCATCTGGAGGGCGAGCAGGCCAAGGATCCCTTCTGCATCACGCATCCCGACACCGACTGGCGCGTGTGCATCGCGCATGCCGAGAAGATCGGCCTGGGCACGAGCGAGTATGAGCTCATCGAGGTCAAGTAGCGCCTAGCTATTGGACAAAATAAGCGCCTTTGTAGCACAACGTTAGTAAAAGCCGCCCGTGAGCACAGTGCCCACGGGCGGCTTTTTGGAAGTGCTAGGGGGTCAGATAGACCAGTAAACCGTCCTATTTCCTAAAAATTCTCGTCGAGGAAGTTGTCGACCGTGTTCCAGTAGAGCTCGGGGTCAACTTGCGCACTCTTGGCGTGGGTGGCGCCATGGATAGTGAGCTTTTGCTTGACCTTGCTGGCGCACGCGTCGTAGTTTTGGTCGAGCATGCTGTACGGCACAAAGGTGTCTTGGTCACCGTGGATAAACAGCATGGGAACCGTCGCGTGTCTGAGTTGCTCCACACTGCTCGCCTTATGAAAGTCGTAGCCTGCGCGCACGTTGCACACCAAGTTTGCTACATCGAGCAAGGGAAAGCTGGGCAGACCAAATACATCCTTGAGCTGCAGGGAAAACTCGTCCCAAACGCTTGTATAGCCGCAGTCCTCGATAATGCATTTCACGTTTGCGGGCAGAGATTCCCCCGCGACGTTCATGGCAGTTGCCGCACCCATCGACTCGCCAAAGACCAGGATGCGCGCCTCGGGGTCGGCTGCAACGATCCGCCCAATCCATGCAACGACATCGAGCCGCTCGGGCCAGCCCATGCCGATATAGTCGCCGCCGGAGCGCTCGTGGGCGCGAGCGGCGGGTGCGAGTACGTTCATGCCGCGGTCGTGGAATCGTTTGGCGTATCGGGCCATACCGATGGGCTCGTTGGTATATCCATGCAGGCAGACGGCGTAGTCGTGCGTGCTTTCCGACGCAGCAAAATACCAAGCGGCGAGCTCGGTTCCGTCATCTGCGGTGAGGCTGCTGCTCTTGCGGTTCTCTTTAAACCATGCCCGCGCCTCGGTATCCGGCTGCTCACCTTCTTTGTCGTTCTTGCTATCCTGCATCATCTTCATGGTGTATGGCGCGCGGGGATTCAGCGCGAAGTCAAACAGAAAGTTGCCGGCAAATCCGAGCAGCGCAACGACAGCCACCAGTGCAACGATGCCGGCTATCTTGAGCTTTCGATGGGAACGTGCGTTTTGAGACATAAGAAGCTTTCCTATAAGATGTTAATACATCAACATTTAATGCAAGCGCATTATGGACGTTCGCCGTTGATGCGTCAACAGACAAAGAATGGGTAAACAAAGGGTCACGTATGGTGCAAATTTCGCACGTACCTAGACGCTTTGATATAGTGTTGAGAACTCTTTACGTTGGAGGATGTAACCGGCATGTCCGATTCGAGCGACAGTTCTAAGCCGCGACCCAAGACCGCGGCCGTTCCACACTACACGGTGGGCGAGGAGATCATGAACTCCGTCACCCATGGTGTCGGCTGCCTGCTGGGTATCGCGGGCCTGGTGCTCCTGATCGTATTCGCTGCCCTGCGCGGCGGGGGCCCGGACCACATGGCCGCGGCAATTGTCTATGGCGTCAGCATTATCCTCGAATACCTAGCCTCCACGCTCTACCATGCGATTCAGCCCGCGCGCGCCAAGCGCGTGTTTCGCATCATCGACCACAGCTGCATCTACCTGCTCATTGCGGGCAGCTATACGCCGTTTTGCCTTATCACGCTCGCAAACGACGGCGGCCCTGCGCTGTTCTTTGCCGTATGGGCCATCGCCATTATCGGCATCGCCCTCGAGTGCTTTATGCGCGAGCGTCAACCGCACTGGGTAAGCGGCCTGGTTTACCTGCTGATGGGCTGGCTCGTTGTTTTTAAGCTGCCCGAACTTGTGGCGCTGCTCAACCCCGTGGCACTTGCCCTGCTCGCCGTCGGCGGCGTGTGCTACACCGCGGGCGTGCCGTTCTATATCGCCAAAAACGTGCGCTACCTGCACAGCGTGTTTCACTTGTGGGTGCTCGCCGGCAGTATCTTCCAGTTCATGGCGGTGATCCTCTTCGTAATCTAGCGATCGCGCCTGCGCCCGCGGGCCCGTCCGGGCGCCCGCCGGGTGCAACTGCCCTATCCGCCGTCAACGTTTTAATCCGACGTCCCGAATCTTGGAGGTTCGAGAAACTCCCGATGGACATAACCATCTCCCTTATCACCACCCTCGTTTTGACCCTCATCAACGGCTACTTCTCTATGTCCGAGATGGCGCTCACCACGGCCAAGCGCGCCGTGCTGGAGCACGAGGCCGAGGAAGGCGACAAACGCGCCGAGCGTGCCATTAAGCTAGCTGCCGACTCCGACCAGCTGCTCGCCACCATCCAGGTTGCCATTACGCTCGTGGGCTTCGCCTCGTCCGCCGTCGCCTCGACGAGTCTGTCCGACCCGCTCGCCACGTGGCTCATGAGCTTTGGCATCGCGCCGCTCTCCGCCATCGCGCGCGGCCTGGCGCCGGTCATCATTACCGTCGCGGTTGCCTTCGTATCCATCGTGATCGGCGAGCTTGTGCCCAAGCGCATTGGTCTGGCCAACGCCGAGGGCGTGTCCAAGCAGGTCGTGGGACCGTTGTCGTTTTTCCAAAAGATCGCCCGTCCGCTCGTGTGGCTGACCGGCGCTTGCTCCGATGGCCTGGCCCGCATCCTGCGCATCAAGAGCGCCGACGACCGCCAGAATGTCTCGGAGGAAGAGATCAAGTACATGGTCTCGGAGCAGGACGACCTGCTCGACGAGGAAAAACGCATGATTCACGAGATCTTCGACCTGGGCGACACCGTTGCCCGCGAGGTCATGGTGCCGCGCGTGGACACCACCATGTGCGAGGACGACGAGACGGTCGCCGACGTGCTGTCCACCATGCGCCAGACCGGCTTTAGCCGCATCCCCGTCTATCACGAGGATCCCGATAACGTCGCCGGCATCGCGCACATCAAGGACCTGATCCAACCTTCGCTCGACGGCAAGGGCGACCAGCCCATCGCCGACTTTTTGCGCGACGCTACCTTTGTGCCCGACACCAAGGACATCTTGCCGCTGCTGTCCGAGATGCAGACCTCGCACGACCAGATCGTGGTGGTCGTGGACGAGTACGGCGGCACGGCCGGCATTATCACCATCGAGGACATCGTCGAGGAGATCGTCGGCGAGATCGAGGACGAGTTCGACCCCGACAACAAGTATCTCACGCGCCTTTCGCGCCGCGAGTGGCTCGTTGATGGGCGTTTTTCGTGCGATGACGCGATTGAGCTTGGTTGGCCGCTCGAGGAAAGCGATGATTATGAGACCATCGCCGGCTGGATCTTGGAGCTTTGTGACTCGGTGCCCGACATCGGAGAGGTGTTTGAGGTCGCGGGGTACAAGTTCAAGGTGCAGTCGATGCGTGGCCAGCGCATCTCGCTCATTCGCGTGATCGCTCCGGCCGAAACCGATAAGAAGGATTCCGAGTCTTCGGTAGACGAGCCGACGACGTCGGGTGCGGGTTCTGTGAATCCGCACGACGGCGACGAGTAGGACAAGGAAGAGTAGGGGAGAGTTATGGCAGGCCTGTTCAACATCCTTAAGGTCACCGTCAGCGAGGACAAGATCTGCGCGCATGTGCTGGTGAACTCCGGCATGCCGCTCATGACCTCGGAGGATATCGAGGCCACGGCGCGCGTGTATTATCTGGTGCCGGCGATTGCCAAGCACCTGTGCCTGGGTGATTCCGGTCGCGAGTTCCAGGACTGCATGGGCCAGACCGAGCTTTGCCATCTGCTTGAGCATGTGACGGTCGAGCTCATGAACGAGACCGGGCTTGCCGGCAGCATCTCGTGCGGCCGCACGCGCGTAAGCGAGCACGACGAGCGCGTTTTTGAGGTTGAGCTTTCGTGCCCCGACGACGCGCTGGCCATCGGTGCGCTGTCTTCGGCCACCTTTATGATGGACTGGGCGTACCTGCACGCCGACCAGCCTGCCCCCGACGTGGAAGGCACGGTCGCGGGCCTGCGCAACCTGGTACTGGGCATGCGCGCCGAGGCCGAGGGCAAGGATCCTCATGAGGCCGTCGCCGCTGCGAACGGCGAAGATGCTGCCGAGGACGAGGGCGCTGACGAGGGCGATGTGCCGGTCGACGCCGAGCCCGTTGCCGATGCGACCGCCGAGCCCGTTCCCACCGAGCCCCAGGGCGTCCCCAACTTTGACGACGAGCCCCAGGTGGCGATTGATACCGAGGGTGCGGTTGCCGAGAACCACGAGGCCTCCGCTGCCGTCTTTGGCGGTGCGGCGACGGTTCCGGCGGGACCTGCGCATGAGGGCGGCCTGCCGCTCGTGGACGGCGCCGGCGAGGACCCGGGTGCCACGGTGGCCATGCCGGCTATGCCTCAGGAGTAGGCCTACGCGTTTATCACCATCACGTACCTGCGCCTTTGCCGTACGCAGATGAGCGGAGCGGCAAGTGATGCGCTGCGGGTATAATGGACAGCATTCAAACGGTGGGCACCGACGTGCCCGCAGGAGAGGAATGATCATGGGTAAGACTTTCAGCTTTGTCTCCGGCGCACTTTTTGGTGCCGCTGCCGGCGCTATTGTCGGCGTTGCTCTGGCCCCGCGCTCGGGCGCCGAGACCCGCGCCATGGCTGCCGATATCGCCAACGACGCCTGGGACAATATGCGCGACACCTACGAGCACAGCGCCGAGGAGGCCCGTGCTGCGGTGAATGACTTTGGCCCGATGGTCGACGCCAAGACCGACGACCTGCGCGCCAAGGTCGACCTGGCCCGCGAGCGCATGGACCAGCTGCGCGAGCAGCTCAACGACGCCATTTCGGGCGGCAACGTGACGCCTGCCGCCGACGTCGTGGTCGAGAACGCCGTCGAGGCTGATACCGAGGCTGCGGAGCCCTCGACCGAGGCATAATGCGCGCCGGGGATTTTGTCGGCGCCAAGATCTATCGCAAGCCTACCGAGGATAAGCGCACCAAAAAGGACGGCACACCGCGCAGCCCTAAAAAGCTCGGAAAGATTCACTTTCCGGTCTTTACCCCGGGCGGTACGCGCGTGGTCGGCTTTATGGTCCGCCAGTCCGATATCGCGGGCATGATCGAGCGTCCCGACCGATTCGTAGCGCTCGACGCCATTGGTGTCTACGAGGGCGCCATTGCGGTCGATGACGTCAAGGACACGTACGATGCCGCCGCTGCCAAGCGCCTCGACATCAACCTGGACGATTGCATCATCTGGGTCGGTATGGACGTGCGCACGGAATCGGGCGACGTCGTGGGCTATTGCTCGGACGTTGAGTTCAAGCCACGCTCGGGCATCGTGCAGGCATTCTATGTGACCGCCGGTGCTGCTTCGAGTGTTTTGGTTGGTGACACGCAGGTGCCGCCGACGATGCTGCGCGGCTATGCGGACGGCGCGATGATTGTTTCGGACGAGGTCAAGTCGCTCGGGTATTCGGGCGGTGCGGCTGCCAAGGCCGCCGAGGCCAGCGTCGTGGTGGGCGACAAGGTCAAAAAGGGCGCCAAGGTGCTCGACGACAAGGGATCGGTTGCCGTGGACAAGGGCAGTCGCGCACTGGGCAAGCAGCTCGGCAAGACGCGTGGCATGTTCAAGGCCTTTAAGGACGAATACCAAAAGGCGAGCGGAGGCTCGTCAAAAGCTACAAAATAGCGACGTACCAAATGATGGGAGGCAAGCCGGAGACCTGTTGCTCCGGCTTGCTGTGTTTATGGGGGAGGGCACATGCGCCAAAACGGATCCAACTTAAACGGGCGTTCGGGTGCGCGTCCGACGGCGCGCCGCGATCTGGGGCAGCTGCCCAGCGGTCAGCGCAAGCGTCACCGTAAGCCCGGCGCGATGTATCTCAACCATAGCCGCGGCTTTAGCGACCGCAGCGCTCGCATCGGCAACAGCCGTACGCCCCGTCGTTCGTCTCGCTTGCCATACGCGCTCATTGCCGTGGGCTGTGCGCTCGTGCTGTTTATCGCTGCCGTCGTGGGGTACGTCAACCGCAGCGTGGACGTGGAGCTCAACGGCCAGAAGACCGCGGTGCGCGTGGGCTCTACGCTGCAGAATCTCATCGACGACCAGGAGTTGACTGACACCTACGACGCAGGCGACCTGCTGGCCGTCGATGACAGCGTGCTCAAGCGCCATGGGGGCGAAAAGCTGTCGGTGAAGGTCGACGGCAAGCGCGTGAAACAGGGTAAATGGGATAGCAGCGAACTTGAGGGCGGCGAGAAGGTGACGGTCAAGAATGGCCGTAACACCTACGAGAAGCACGAGATTCAGGCTACGGTTATCGAGCCCAAGCTCAAGGTCGAGGGCACGGACGCTATCGAGTATGTGCAGACATGGGGTGTCCAGGGCCGATCCGAGGTGTGGGTTGGTGAGCAGTCGGGCAAGACGCAAGACCGCGGCGAGGTTGTGCCCGCCACCGATTGCGTTGTTGCGTGCGCCAGCGTGGCGCCCAAGGGCAACAAAAAGTACGTGGCGCTGACGTTTGACGAGGGTCCGAGCGGCGCTACCAAGCAGATCTTGCAGGTGCTCAAGGAAAAGGGCGTCACCGCGACGTTCTTCCTTTCGGGCGATGCGGCCGAGGCCTCGCCTGCCACGGCCAAGGCGATTGTCGATGCCGGGTGCGAGATCGGATCCAACAGCTACAGCGACGATTCGCTCAAGGGCCAGGACCGTGAGGCGGTACGCGAGCAGATCGCGAAAGGCACCGATGCGATTAAGTCGGCGACCGGCGTGAAGACGATGCTGCTGCGTGCTCCCTACGCTGCCTTTGACGAGCAAAACTGGATTGATGCGATGGACCTGGTCTCCGCCGTGGTCTCGTGGAATATTGACTCGGGCGACTGGCTGCTCAACGGTGCCGACGAGCAGGTCTCGACGGTGCTCGATTCGGTGACGCCGGGCAATATCGTGCTGCTCACCGATAGAGACGAATGCGCCGAGCAGACGCTCGAGGCGCTGCCGCAGATTATCGACGGCCTCATTGCCGACGGCTACAAGATCGTGACGCTCAGCGACCTGGTCAAGACGGACACGTCGCTGAGCAAAAAGCTCACTTCGCTGACGAAGGCCACCATGCCCAAGGACGCCGTGTTCCCCCAACTTGCCGAGGACAACGACACCACAGAGTAGTTATTGGGTAGTCATTTAAGAACGTCCCCAATGACTATGTCACGGATGCGTCAGCGTTTGGTATGCCTGCAATGTGCAGCGCATAAATTCGATGCCGCAGGGCGATGCTGATGCTATAGTTACTGCGGTTAATGAGGGTCAAGAGAAAGGTTACAGGTGAAATCCAAACCTCGACCATACAGTCGATGACCCCATGCAGGTGCTTTTTGCGCATGCACGGGGTGTAAGCGTCGAGCGGCGTGCCGCCCGCGCATGCGTATACATATCCAGAAGCCCCCGGACGCCGCACGCGCGGCCGCGTCCGGGGGAATAATGATGGGGAGCACCATTGAATTATCTGAGTGAGATGCTCAAATTGCCGGTCTTGGACGTCGACGGCGAAAAGCTCGGCGTGGTCAACGATTTTGGTATTGCTACCGGCGAAGTTTTTCCGCACGTGACGTCGCTCGCGTTCCGCGGACCCGGCAAGACGCCGTTTATGATCAGCTGGCGCAAATGGGTCGACCGTATCGACGAGACGGGCGTGCACCTTAAGACGTCGGCCACCGAAATCCGTTTTTCGTACCTGCAGCCGACCGAACTCCTGCTTGCCCGCGACGTGCTCAACAAGCAGATTGTCGACACGCAGGGCATGAAGGTCGTGCGCGTAAACGACATCAAGTTTTCCATGTCGGGCGAAAACCAGCTGCGCCTGCTGGGCGCCGAGGTCGGTGCCCGCGGTCTGCTACGCGCCATCAGCCCCGCGCTCGAGCATATCGTCGAAGGCTTTATGAAGCACTTGGGCAAGCCGCTCAGCGAGGACATTATCGCCTGGTCTTACATGGACCTGCTCGATCGCTCGACTAAGAACATCCAGCTCTCGGTGTCGCACAAGACGCTTGGCGAGCTGCATCCTGCCGACATCGCCGACATCATCGAGCAGCTCGATCCGCGCCTGCGCGCGCAGGTGTTCGCGCAGCTCGATACGGCACAGGCCGCCGAGGCCATCTCGGAGTTCGATGACGACGAGCTTATGACCGAGATGCTCGAGGGCCTGTCCGATACCGACGCATCGTCGATGCTGGCCATGATGGACCCGGACGACGCTGCCGACCTGATCGACGAGCTCGATTACGAGAAGGCCGAGAAGCTCCTGCGCCTGATGGGCGTCAAGGAGGAGAAGGCGATTCGTAATCTGCTGGGCTATGAGGACAACACCGCCGGCCGCATCATGACCTCGGAGTTTGTCTCGCTGCCCGCCACGGCGACGGTCGGCGATGCCATCGAGGCAATCCGCAAGCTCGACGAGGACTTTGAGAGCGTCTACTACGTCTATACCGAGGATCCGAGCGGCATGCTGACGGGCGTGCTTTCGCTGCGCACGCTGATCGTGGCCGACCGCGACGCCACGCTGGGCCAGCTCGCCTATCGCGATCTGGTCTACGTGTCGCCCGACGAGGACCAGGAAGACGTGACGGACGAGATGACCAAGTACGACCTGGTTGCCATCCCCGTCTGCGACGAGAACCGTCATATCCTGGGTATCGTAACTTTCGACGACGCCATGGACGTTATCGCCGAGGAGCACCAGGAGGACCTGCAGATCGCAGGCGTCGGCTCGGGCGACAGCGCGTCGGACGACTCGACGAACGTGCTCAGCTGGTTCGTGCATCGTCAGTACTGGGTCGTCGTGTGGGGCATTGCCTCGTGCCTTATGGCGACGGTGCTGGGGACGGCGCTGGGCTCCGCGCATCTGGTGGTGTTCCCCATGTGCGCCATGCCGCTCGTGCTGCTGGCTGCCTCGCGCATGGTGTCGTTCGTCAAGAACTACTTCCTCGAGTACGACGGCCACGACGACGAGCCCAAACCGTACCTGGGATTCTTCTTCCAGAGCACGGGTATGGGCCTGATCCTTTCGCTTGTTACTTACCTGTGCGCGCAGCTGGTGCGCACCGCCGCGTTCCTCGATGCGCCCATGTTTGAGGAGCAACTCTTTACCGGGTGCTTTAATATCGCTGCCATCATTTGCCTGGTTGGCAACATGAGCGCCGTGATTTACCTGATGGTGCTGTTCTGGCGTGACGAGCATGATCTCAACACGTCGGGCACCGCCATGAACGTTATTGCCGTCATGATCTCGTGCGTAGCGTACTGCGCCGCTGCGGTGCTGCTCACCATGTCGGTCATGGGTTAGGTGGTCGCGTGCAAAATACGAAGCAAAAGCCGATCACCAAGCAAAAGCTGACCATCGCGGCCATCTTTGGCGCCATGGGCCCCGGTCTTCTGGCGGCGCTTTCGGGCAATGACGCCGGCGGCATCGCCACGTATTCCAGCGCGGGCGCCAGCTATGGCTATAAGATGCTCTGGATGCTTCCCGTCATGACCGTGCTGCTTATCGTGACGCAGGAGACCGCGGCGCGCTGCGGATGTGTCACGGGCAAGGGCCTGGCGTCGCTCATTCGCGAGCGCTTTGGCGTGCGCAAGAGCGTGCTGGCCATGGCGGCGCTGTTAATCGCCAACACGGCGGTGACCATCTCGGAGTTCGCGGGTATCGCGAGTGGCCTTGCCCTCTTTGGCGTTCCGGCGAGCATCTCGGTGCCGCTCGTGGCGCTGCTGGTGTGGATGCTTACCATGTCGGGCAGTTTCCAGCGCATCGAGAAGATTTTGCTGCTGGTAAGCTGCGTTTTCGTGACCTACATCGTCGCCGCGTTTATGGCCGGCCCCAACTGGGGCGAGGTCGCGGTCGACCTGGTCGTGCCTAACATTCAAAATGACCCCAGCTACGTGTCGCTCGTGGTCGCAACGATCGGTACCACCATCGCGCCGTGGATGATTTTCTTGGCGCAGAACAACGTGGTCGATAAGAACGCGGGCGAGGACGATATCGTGCTGCAGCGCATCGATACTGTGAGCGGCTCGCTTGCCGCCGATATCATTGCCGGCTTTATTATCATCACGACCGGTACGGTGTTGTTCCCGGCGGGTATTCAGATTAGCGATGCCGCCGATGCTGCCCGCGCGCTGGAGCCTATTGCGGGTCAGTGGTCCACGGTACTGTTTGCCTCGGGCCTGGTCGCGGCGAGCTTCTTGGCCGCCTGCGTGCTGCCGGGCGTTACGTCGAGCGCTATCTGCGAGGCATTTGGCTGGGAGCGCGGTGCCGACCGCAGCTGGGACGAGGCCCCGGTTTACCGCGGCATCATTACGGCCATCATCGGTATCTCTGCCGTGCTGGTGCTTATGCCCGGCGTCGATCTGTTCCAGATTATGATGACCTCGCAGGTCATCAATGGCGTGCTACTGCCCGTGGTTCTGGTGTTTCAGGTGGTTATCGCCGCCGACCGTCACATTATGGGCACTAACCGCAACGGCCGCGTGTGGAATGTGCTCACTTGGGCGACTATCGGTGTGATTACGGTGCTCACGGTCGTCATGTTTGTGCTGCAAGCGATGGGCTACAGCGCTTAACGCCCACTTTTGCTTCCGAACAGGCCGCAGCCATGGGCTGCGGCCTGTTTTTTGCCCGCGACCTCTTGGGGCCGGCTCGAAAAGAGTGATTTTGGGTTGTTTGCTGCGGACTACTTGTCGGTGCTCAGCTTGTGCGGCTTGAGAGCGAGCGCATTGACGAGTGCGTCGGTGGCAGACTTGACGGCTGCCGGCTGCGGATCGTTGACGTGGTCCTCGGGGTGCACGGGCAGGTCTTTCTTGACTGCATCGTGGATCAGGTTGAGGTACTCGGTCACGCCGGTAGTCGACAGATGCGTGCCGTCGCCATCGAACAGGTCGTTGCGGTTGGCGCTGTGCCCGTACCAGTCGATAACGCGTACATTCTTGTAGCGCGTGGCGGCGTTGGCGATGGCTTGGTTCGTGGACTCGACCCACGGCTGCGGGCTACGCGTGTTTACAAACACGACGATACGCTGCTCGCCGGCGTCGGCCATAATCGCGTCGACCTGGGCGTCCGTTACCAAACCGTTGGTGCCCAGGGCAAAGACCACGATCTTGCCGGCAAGGTTCTGCTGGATATAGCCCTCAAATGTCGCGCGGCCCGCATCAAACTGGCGGCCCTTTTCGGCATCGATATGGCTGTGTGGGAACACGCCGTCAAAGGAATCAACGGCGCGCAGCGACACGGAGTCACCGATCATCAACAGGTCGTAGGAGCCATCGGGGAAGCCGTCGTTGTCCTTGTCGGTGTCGTCGGCCGCCTGCTGGTCGGTGGGCGCGGTGTTTTTGGCTTCCTTGTTCAGAACTTCGGCGCCCTCGCCGCTCAGCGCAGACGTCTCGGGCACAAAGATCAGACCGCCCAGTGCAACGACCAACACGACAGCGCAGGCTGCGCAGACGGGGACGTGCGCGCGTGCCCAGTTGGCGGGCGTGGTGGTGCCATCGCGGAATTCGGCGACGGTGCGGCCGAAGGCGCCCTTTCTAAACGGAGTCTCGATAAAGCGATAGGAGCACTCGGCTACGGCGACCACCAGCAGCACCTGCAAAATGTATTGCCACCAGGGCGTATCGTTGATGTTGGCGACCGGGTTCATGAGCAACAGCAGCGGATAGTGCCACAGGTAGATACTGTACGAGCGCTTGCCAACCCACACGAGCGGCTCGGCGGACAGCGCGCGGGCAACCATTCCCTGGGGCTGCACACAGGCCGCGATGACCATGAGCGTGAGGATGGAGCATAACAGCGTGCCTCCGCGATACTGGAACGCGGTGTAGCCGTTGGTGAGCGCGACCATGGCGGCAAGGCCAACCAGACCCACGACGCCCAACACATCGATGGATGCGAGCGAGGACCAAAAACGCACGAGGGCGCTCGGCTGTGCCGGGGCGGTCTCGGCTGCTTCGTCGGCCTTCTCGCCAGGCTTGCCCTCGGCGTTCTTGCCGTGCTTGGCGGCGCCAGCTAGGCGATTGAGCCCCAAACGACGAGCGAGACGCACCGGCGCCAGGTCGCGATCGGGGATAAAGGCCATCCAGGCACCCAGCAGCAGCGAGAACACACGGGTGTCGGTGCCATAGTACACGCGGCTGGGGTCGGCGGCAGGGTTGTAAAGCACCATCATGGCTAGGGCAGATACCACGGCAAGGCCCAGAACCACGCGGCGCGTGTTGGGCTTGCTCACATGCATGGATACCATGGCAAACAGCAGTGGCGGCCAAATCAGGTAGAACTGTTCCTCGATGGCAAGCGACCAAAAGTGCGTGAGCGGCGAGGGATCGCCCAGAGCATTGAAGTACGAGACGTTTTGGGCAATCTGCCACCAGTTGTTGAAGAACAGCAGCGACGGCAGGATGTCGGGGCGCATCTTGGTGAGCATCACGTGGTTAAAGATAGTGCACAGCGCGCAGGTTACAAACACTACCGTTACCACGGCGGGGACCAGGCGACGGATGCGGCGAATCCAGAAGCTCTTGAGGTCGATGCGTCCGGTCTTAGCGACTTCGTTGAGCAGCAAGCGCGTGATCAGATAGCCCGAAAGCACAAAGAAGATCGTGACGCCAAGCAGGCCGCCCTGAGCCCACGTGAGGTTAAGGTGATAGAGCACCACCGCGACGACGGCGAGCGTACGCAGGCCGTCGAGTGCAGGGATGTAGCGGGACTTGGGGCGAGCAGGCGCCTGCTCCGCGGCGGGAGTGTTGGCGCGGCCTGCGTTGTTGGCAGAAGCGCGATGGGGGCTCGCGGCGCGTCGCGGTTCGTTGGCGCGGCGTTCGCCCTTCACGCGTTCGTGCGGCGCCGGCTCGTTGCCCGTGCGGCGTCGACCGCGCGAGCCCGATTGCGAGAGTTGTTCCATAAAACATCATCCAATGACGAGAATAATCAGCACGCCTTCATTGTAGCTGCCTGCTCCTGTGAGTGCTTGCTGCTGGCGCAAGCTCAAGCGCGCGTCCACATCAAAGTGAACTAAAGTTATAGGGGGTGCGAGAGTGCACGATCGACGGCCGGCGGTGGGCATAAGGCCCGCAGATGAGGAGGTTTCCATGGCAGATCGCGGCATCGTTGCGGTGTTCGGCAGCATGAACATGGACCTTTCGGTGGCGTGCGAGCGCATACCGCGTGCGGGCGAGACCGTCGGCGGCAGCGGGTTTATCACCAACGCCGGCGGCAAGGGCGCCAATCAGGCCGTAGCTGCCGCGCGTATGGGCGCGTGCACGCACATGATCGGCGCGGTCGGTCGCGACGCGTTCGGCGCGTCGCTCGTGGTGGGGCTCCAAGACGCCGGCGTGGACTGTGACTTTGTAGTGCATCGCGATGACGTGGAGACGGGAACGGCGACCATCATTCGCTGCGAGGGCGACAACCGCATCATACTGTCACCGGGCGCTAACCATGCGCTTGCGGGCGCGGACGTTGCCTGCGCGTTGAGGCGTCTGGTGGCCCATGAGCTCGACGGCGACGCCAGCGAGATTGCCCCGGCTGCCGGAAGCGTCTTTATCGCCCAGGGCGAATGTGACCTTGCGGCGACGGCCGAGGCGCTTGTTTGCGCTCGCGGGCTGGGGTTCTATACGGTCTTTAATCCAGCGCCCGCCTGCGAGCTGCCTGGGGAGGTCTGGCCTGCGGTCGACCTGGTCTGTCCCAACGAGACCGAGTGCCAGGTGCTGACGGGCATTCTGCCCACGGATGATGTGAGTTGCGTCGCCGCGCTCAATGCGCTGCTCGACAAGGGCGCCGGCGCCGCGGTCATCACGCTGGGCGGTGCCGGCTCGGTTACGCTCGGCGATGGCGGTGAGCTGCTGCGCATGCCGGCACTTTCGAGTGCGGTAGTCGATACCACGGCCGCCGGCGATACGTTTATCGGCGCGTTGGCGGCGGCTCGCCTAGAGGGCTTGCCGCTCTTTGAGTGCATAGCCGCGGGCGCTCGCGCCTCGGCAGTGACGGTGTCGCGCCTGGGCGCTCAGCAATCGATTCCCACGCGCGCCGAAGTTGAACATTGGTTTGGTTAAACGATAAAGACGGAGAAGCGGAGTAGAACAATGACAACCAAGAAGCTGATCCTTGATCTGGATATGGGTGTGGACGATGCGATGGCGCTGGCCTATGCCATCGCGAGCCCCGAGGTGGAGCTCGTGGGCATCACCACGTGCTTTGGCAACGTGCGCGTCGAGCAATCGGCGCACAACTGCCTTGCGGTGCTCGATCTGCTGGGTCGCCCCGAGGTTCCGGTGTACCTGGGTGCCGACCGTCCTCTGCAGGCGACTGAGCCCTATACGCCGCCGGCGTCCACCGCGCTCATTCACGGCAAGAACGGCATCGGCGGCGCGAGCGTGCCCGCGTCGCCCTACGAGCCGGTGGGGGCGACCTCGGCCGACGGCAACGCTGCGGTCGATTATCTGATCGATGCCGCGCGCACCTATGGTCCCGATCTGGTCTACGTAGCGACTGGCCCGCTCTCCAACCTGGCGCTCGCCCTGGAGCGCGATGCGGCGGCGATGATGTCCATCGGCCGCGTGGTCGTGATGGGCGGCGCCCTTACCGTGCCCGGCAACGTGAGCGCGGGCGCCGAGGCCAATATGGCGAGCGACCCCGAGGCAGCCGACGCGGTGCTGCGCTCGGGCCGTAAGCTCACCATGGTGGGTCTGGACGTGACGCATCGCGTGGTGCTCACACGCCGCGACATTGCCGGCTGGACGGGCTCGGGCACCATGGCGGGCTGCGCATTTGCGAGCATGGTCGAGCACTACATTGGCTCGTACGAGATGAACGCACCCTACCTGGGTGGTTGTGCGCTGCACGATCCGCTGGCCGTTGCCGTGGCGATCGACCCCACGCTCGTAGGTGCGCTCGGCTGCAACCTGCGTGTTGATCTGCTGGGCGAGTACCGCGGTCGCACCATCTGCGATGAGCGCCGCCTGTCCGATCCGGACAAGAGCACGCTTGTGGCACTGACCGTGGATGCTCCGCGCTTCCTGTCCGAGTTCAAGACGCGTATGGCCCGTGTCCTTGGCTAAGTTGTCTTTTTGGGACGGGGCTTTTTTGACTGTTATGATTGGTGCGACCATTCGAACCAGCTAAAAGAGCCCGTCCCAAATTGACTACCGAGAGGATCTGCCATGGAGCGCATTGCGAGCTTTTCCGTTGACCATCTGTTGCTTGAGCCCGGCGTGTATGTGAGCCGCATCGACCGCGATCCGGCGACCGGGGCCGCCGTCACCACCTTTGACCTGCGCCTGACCACGCCCAACAAGGAGCCGGTCATGAACACGGCCGAGTGCCACACCATCGAGCACCTGGGCGCGACGTTCCTTCGCAATCATGCCGAGTGGTCGAGCCGAATTGTCTACTTTGGCCCCATGGGCTGCCGCACGGGCTTTTACCTCGTCGTATTTGGCGAGGTGACGAGCGAGGAGATCCTGCCGCTCGTGCGTGAGCTGTTCGAGTTTGTTGCCGACTTTGAGGGCGATGTCCCCGGTGCCGCTCCCGAGGAGTGCGGCAACTACCTGGACCAGAACCTTCCCATGGCTAACTGGCTCGCGCGCCGTTACCTCGACCGCGACCTTGCCGATATCGACGAGAAGCACCTGCACTATCAGCAGGCGTAAGGGCTTTATCGCCCAAAACGCGCGCATTGGGCGCCTTCGCTTATGCGGGGGCGCCTTTTGTTGATTGGTCGGGACGAGCGTTCAAAATCGCTCATGTTTGTTCTAGAATGTTCGTATAGTCACATTTACGAACAGGAGTGAACATGCATATCTACTCTGTCAACGATTCCGAGTTCAAATCCTATGGCAACGTTTGGGATGACGTTCCGTCCGAGCTCACGTCGCCCGTGCTCGAGGCGCTCTCAGCCACGCCCATTCCCGAGGGCAGCAAGTACGTAGCAAGCGCGCCGGAGCTCGAGGGCGTCAAGGATGTCGATAAACTGGGCTTTCTCATGTTTGGCGGTCGTCCCTTCCAGTTGGGCTGGTGCAACGGCCACAATACACGACTCAACTGCCTGGAGTATCACCGCGCCAGCGAGTTCAACCTTGGTGCACGCGACTTTATCCTGCTCGTGGCACATCGTTGGGAGATCGAGGGCGGCAAGCTCGATACCGCGTGCGTCAAGGCGTTCCGCGTGCCGGCGGGTACGGTCGTCGAAGTCTTCAACACCACGCTCCACTACACGCCCTGCATGGTCGACGACGGCGGCTTCCAGGTGATGGTGGCGCTGCCCGCCGGCACCAATGGACCGCGCCCCGAGGCTGCGGCCGACATGCCCGCGGCCGGTGACAGCTACTGCTACTGGAAGGCCGACAAGTGGGTCCTCTGCCATGCTGACAGCCCCAAGGCAACCGAAGGCGGCTACGTTGGCCTCATCGGCAAAAATCTCGACATCGCCTGCGACTAGAATCTTCTGTCTCAATCCGTAACATCTAGCGGGCTAAATCGTCTCTACCTGTTACAGATTTAGACAAACTGCAGGGGACAGGCCGAACAATCTCGATCTGTAACACCAGGCCCGATTTTGGCGGCCTAGATGTTACAGATCGAGACAAACCGGGCTCAATCCATCACAAAGGTGCCTATCCCCTTTGTGGCGGCTTGGGCAGGTGGGTATCAAAAAGTGTCAGGCGGGGTGGCTGCCGGGCGCCTGCGCGCGAAAAGAAGTATCGGCCTGCGCCGTTGCCGTTGAGCGACGCGTTGTTTGCAGGGATACTGGGCCTATGACAACAGCGTGCGAAAGGATCGATACATGGCTTTCCGTAATGACTTCCTGTGGGGCGGAGCGACGGCCGCCAATCAGTGCGAGGGCGCCTACGACGTGGACGGTCGCGGCCTTGCCAACGTGGACGTGGCTCCGCACGGCCCCGAGCGCTATGCGGTGGTCTCCGGCCAGCGCAAAATGCTCGACTTCGAGGACGGCTATTACTATCCCGCGCAGACCGGCATCGATTTCTATCACCATTACAAGGAGGATATCGCCCTCTTTGCCGAGATGGGCTTTAAGACCTTCCGCATGAGCCTGGCGTGGACCCGCATCTTCCCCAACGGTGACGAGACCGAGCCCAACGAGGCCGGCTTGGCCTTCTACGAGGACGTGTTCCGCGAGTGCCAGGCGCACGGCATCGAGCCGCTCGTGACCATCACACACTTCGACTGCCCGATTCACCTCATCAAGGAGTACGGCGGCTGGCGCAACCGCAAGCTCATCGACTTCTACAAGAACCTTGCAACCACGATCTTCACCCGCTACAAGGGTCTGGTGAAGTACTGGCTCACCTTCAACGAGATCAATATGATCCTGCACCTGCCGTTTATGGGTGCCGGTCTGGTCTTTGAGGAAGGCGAGAACAAGGAGGCCGTCGAGTACCTGGCCGCCCACAACGAGCTCGTCGCCAGCGCTTGGGCAACCAAGATCGCTCACGAGATCGATCCTGAGGTCAAGATCGGCTGTATGCTCGCCGCAGGTAGCTACTACCCCTACAGCTGCCGTCCGGGCGACGTGCGCCAAGCGCAGCTCGACAACCAGGACAACTACTTCTTCGTCGACGTCCAGAGCCGCGGCTACTACCCAGCCTATGCCGTCAAGAAGCTCGAGCGCTTGGGCATCGATGTGGGCATGACGGACGAGGACCGCGAGATCCTGGCCGCCAACACCGTCGACTTCATCAGCTTTAGCTACTACAGCACCCGCTGCTCTGCCGGTGCCGATAACCCCGATGTCGAGCGCACCCAGGGCAACGCCTTCGCCGGCGCCAAGAACCACTACCTGCAGGAGAGCCAGTGGGGCTGGGCCATCGATCCGCTGGGCTTCCGAATCACCCTTAACGACCTGTACGACCGTTATCAGAAGCCGCTGTTTGTGGTCGAGAACGGTCTGGGCGCCAAGGATGTTGTTGAGGAGGATGGTTCCATCAACGACGACTACCGTATCGACTACCTGCGCCAGCATATTGCCGCGATGCGTGATGCTGTGACCGAGGACGGCGTTGACCTGCTGGGCTACACCACCTGGGGCCCGATCGACCTGGTGTCTGCCGGCACGGGCGAGATGTCCAAGCGCTACGGCTTTATCTACGTCGATCGCGACGATGCAGGCAACGGCACCCTCAAGCGCTCCAAGAAGAAGAGCTTCGACTGGTACAAGAAGGTTATTGCTTCTAATGGTGAGGACCTGTCCTAAGGAAGCTGGGACACTCAACTTCATAGCCTCCTAACCAAGGCACCCGGCGAGTATGTGCTCGCCGGGCGCCTTGCCGTCTGCGGATTTTGGGACATGCGGCCCGCTTTTTCGACCCATCTGTCGGTACACTAAAAACACTATGGGTACCCGCGAGCGACATATCGGCCACGTGGCCGCCCGATCCGCACCCGTGGCGGATCCCAGGGGCGGCAGGCTCTTCGCCATGCCGCGATTCCTTGTTGGCATAACACATCAGGTATACCGTCACCGCGTCTTTGCTATCGCCGGCGCCATCACCGCGCTGTTCCTCATGCTTTTGGCAGTCTTGCCGGCGTTGTTCGCCTTCGACCCCAAACTTTCTAGCGCCGTGCCCGCCTATAGCGAGGTGTCCGAAGAAGTCGTGGATGCGCTCGCCCATTCGAGCTCTCTCCCGCTGCTTGTCGCCGCAATTGTATTTTCGATCTGGGGCGTATCGGTCTATCTGCGCTGTTTGGACTATGTGCTGCGCCGCCGCCTTGTTGCCGTCGCCACCATCTGCGCCCTGTGGATGATCGAAGTCATTCTCAAGTACAAGTCGTTCACGCCGTTCTATGCCACTGTGCTGTGGTACCTGTACTACGTGCCCATGACGCTCATTCCGCTGCTCTACCAGTTGTGTGGTCTGCGCCTTGCGGGCCTGGAGCAACACCGCCTGGGTCGCCGCTACCGTGCTACGCTGTGGATTGTGGCCATCCTGCTTATCGGATTTGTGCTCACCAACGATTTTCACCAGCAGGTCTTCCGCTTTGACCGTACAAGCGACACCTGGAGCAACGATTACACGTACGGCTGGGGTTATTTCGCCGTTCTCGTGTGGACGGCCTTTAACTTTGTGGCCTTTTTTATCCTGGTTGGTCGGTCCTCGTCCTTTCGCATCCAGCGTTTCTCGGGCACGGCGGCGCTCGTACTGCTTGGTGGCGCATTCTTTGCCATCTCATATGCTCTGCGCGTGCCCTGGGCATGGAGGCTCAACTTTTCGCTCGTCTATTGCGTCCTGTGCGTGGTGGCGATGGAAATCTGTCTCGATTGCGGTGTCATTCCGTCGTATCACGACATCGCCGGCATCTTCGACACCTTGCCGCTCGACCTCAAAGTTCTAACGCGCGACCTGCAGGAGGTCTATGCCACGCCGGTGTCAAAGCCAATGCCGGCAGGCGTGCGTGAGGAGTTGCGGACCCAGGAGCACGGCCGCGCCCATGCCTTTGCCGTAGCGTCCGATCCCGATGTGATGTACCGTGCCTTTCCGCTGCTGGGTGGATCGGCGCTGCTTGCCCAAGACGTGTCGGAGCTCAACGAGCTTAACCGTGAACTGGCACATCGTCGCATGGAGCTGCAGCGTCAAAACGAGCTGCTCGCCGCCGACTACGACCTTAAGACGCATTTGGCAGATCAAGAGGCCGAGACCTTGCTGGTCCAAGACGTGGACCAGGCGCTTGCCCGCGCGCTCGAAGGGATGTACGACCTGCTGGGCTCGCTGCCGCCGTTGACCGACGAAGCGTCTTCGCACGAGCGCTACCGTATGCTGCAGCGCGCCAAGATGCTCGTCGCCTATTGCAAGCGCAAGGGGTCGCTCACGTTGGCACAGCACGGGGAGTGCGGTTTTGATCGCGACCGCATTCAGCTCATCGCCAACGAGCTCGCAAGCGACCTGCGCACCATCGATATCGATTGCGCCTCGATTATCGCCATACGGCGCCCGTTGCACGCCAGTACGGTAAGCGCCCTGTACGACTGCGTGTATGACTTTGCGTTTTTTGCCTACACCACCGACCATCCGGCGCTTATGTATCACTTAGGCGACCATGACCGATGCAGTGTCGAGCTGCGCGCCACGCTTTTTTCCAACGATGATGAAGATCTTTCGCAGACGCCCGCTGCGCAAGAGCTCGAAAGCGCTCTGCAAGGGCGCAACGTGGCATACCGCCTTGAGGGCGAGCCCGGCCAGCTGCGCATGATCGTCTTGATGCCGAGGGCGGGTGAGTGACGATGCAGATTTCGCTCATCCTTCCCCAAATCGTTGCGCTCGATGTTGTCTTTGCCCTGGCTGCGTGTCTGCAGACGATCCACGTCCCGCTCATCTCATCGCGCCGCTCGTCCTATAACCGTAAGGTGATTTGCGCCTACGAGGCGAGTCTTGTGCTTCACCTGATGATTTCGGCGCTCATCTTATTCGCGTCATCTGGCTCGTATCTGGTGGCGCCGCTTGACGTTTGCGCCAGGGCAATGGGCGGAGTGCTGTGGCTCAATGCCGCGATTTTTGCCTATGGCGTGGTACTTATGGTGCGCTATCGTCGCCCCGTCATGCTGGTCGAGCTGCTGCTTGTTGTCGCCGTTACACCGCCGGTGGTTTTTGCCATGGGCTCGGCGTGGACCGTTGTCCTTATCGCAGAGGGAGCGTTCTTCCTGTTCCGTTCCATCGCGGCGCTCTTGATGGACGTCCGTAACCGCCAGGAGGATATCACCATGTTCTCGACGATCGAGACCATCAACGTGATTCCCGTGGGCATCCTGTATCTGGACCCGAGGGGCCGTCCGCTGCTCATGAACCGCTGCATGCGCAAAAACCTGGTGGAGCTTCATATGCCCACCGACCTAGGCGATATGAGCGGTACATGGAACGACCTGCGCAAACTCAGCATGCAAATGCCCGAAAGCAGCAGGAACCGCGTGCGGATTAATCTGGACCGCTTTGGTGAGGCGCAGGCGGTGGTCGAAGTTTCTCCCGCCGAGATTCGCTTGTTTGTGCACGATGACGTTATGGTTTCGGGCCGCCTCTTTGAGCGCATTATCGGCCTGGATGTAACAGAGTATGCGCATGCTCATGATCGCCTGGCGCAAGCCAACCACCTGCTTGAGCTTGCGGGCCAAGAGCTCCAAGCCCAGATCGAAGAGGTCAAAAAAGTTGCTGACAATGCGGCCTATCTGCGTATGCGAGCTCGCGTGCACGACGTGATCGGGCAGCGCCTGTCCATCCTCCATCGTTATCTGGAGGAGGGGCGCCTGGATGACGAGTCACTCGAGCAGATCGACCCGCTGCTGCGCTCAATCGCTGCCGATCTGCGCAGCGGGGGCGACACCGAACCGGCAGAGCAACTGGGCGATATCGTCCATGCCTTTGGCCTGGTGAGCGTGCAGATCGATGTGGAGGGCGAGCTGCCAAGCGACGCGCGTGTCGCCGCAGCCTTTCTGCAGATTATCCGCGAGGCCTCGACCAATGCCACCAAGCATGCACAGGCCCATCAGGTCCATGTGCGCCTGCGGCAGGAGACGTCGGAAGACGGCGCTGTTGCGCGGATGGCCGTTTCTAACGACGGCGCGCCTGCACCCGTATCGTATCGCGAGGGAACGGGTATCCCAGGTATGAGGCATGTCGCACAGAATCTGGGCGGCAGCCTGGAAGTCCACACCGCCCCACCCTTCACGCTTACGGTGTCCATCCCGCTCGCCTCCAGCGCCACGGTCCAAAGGAGAAGTTCATGATTCGCGTGTTAATCGTCGAAGACCAGGCTATCTTGCGCGAGAGCCTCGCGCGCTCCGTCGGTGACCAGCCCGACATGACGGTTGTTGCCGCGATCGCCGACGCCTCGGATGCCTTGGACGTTGTGCTTAAGGAGCGCCCGGACATGATACTGATGGACGTATGCACCGAGCATGATTCCAACGGCATCGTGGCGGCGGCGCGCATCAAAGAACAACTGCCCGAGTGCCGCGTCATTATCATGACCGGCATGCCCGAGATCACCTTTGTCGATCAGGCGCGCGAGGCGGGCGTCGACAGCTTTGTGTACAAGAACGTCGGTATCGACGAGCTTTTCGCCGTGATGCGCTCCACGTTGGCGGGTTACTGCACGTTTCCCAAGCCGCCCGAGAGCATCTTCTCGGGCACGGCGGCCCTCGACGATGTCGAGCTGTCGATCTTGCGCCTTGCCTGCGAGGGTAAAAGCCGCCGCGAGATCGCGGCCGAGCTGTTTATGAGCGAGGGCACCATCAAGCGTCGCATCTCGGAGATCCTGAGCAAGACCGGCTACGACAACATCATGCGCCTGGCCGTGCACGCGGTGACCGAGGGCAGCATCGTTCCCAACATGGAGCGCTAAAGCTCGTCGCGCATCGGCATAAAAACGACGGGGCCGCAGGATCAACTCCTGCGGCCCCGCCTGGTGTGCGCGGATATGTCCGCCAATCCGCGGCTGTCGGTGTCTGTCGCTACGCGATGGTCGCGGTGTAGGAAGCGACGTCCTCGTAGGAATCGGTCAGGTAGGCGTCGATGCCGATGGTCGTGTTGACCAGGTCGTCAAGGCTGTCAAGCTCGCCGCTCGAGAACGTGAACTCCTCGGTGGCGTTGGTGCCGGGCATCAGGTGAGCCGAGAACCAGGGTTCCTTCATGGTGCCGTTGACGTTGGTCTTGCCGGAAGGAGCGTAGAAGGTCAGGTCCTTGTCGCTCTTGTTGGTGATGTTGACGACAAAGCCGATATCGCCCCAGTCGTCCTTGAACTTCTCGGTGATGGTGATGGTGCACAGATCGTCATCGGCGACGGTGACGGCGGGGGAGATTTCGACGTTCTGGACATCGTCGTCTTCGACGGCCTCATCGATCTCCTCTTCCTTCTCGGCCGCCTCGCGATCCTTCTTCACCGTGCCGGACAGGTCCTTGTCGGACTTGGTAAAGACAAGATTTCCGTCATCTTCTTCGAGGATGAGTTTGCCGTCCTTGAGCTTCATGTCATACGACTCGTCTTCGGCGGTGAGGGTTACGGTGGTGGCGTCCTTTGCCTCCCATTTAAGGTCGACGACTTCAAGGAACAGGTCGAGGGCACCTGTACCGTCCTCATCGAGAATCAGGACGCAGTGGACACCCCAATCCTCGAGCATCTTCATGTACTCATCGGTTAGCTCTTCGCCATCCACGGTTCCACCCGAGAGTTCCCAGCTGCCGACGAAGTTGGCCTTGGGGTCTTTGCCGCCGCCGCTGCAGCCCGTCAGGGCAAAGGCGAGCGCCAGGACGCATGTCAGAAATGCGAGTGCGGACTTTTTGAACGTTGTCTTCATGGTGTCCTCCTTTATCGAACGAAACCCATAGAAGCAAATGCGGGGGTGGCGGACCTCCCCGCCAATTACCGGATAGAGGGGCTAGGGCCTGGGCGTTCCGCAGTTGCTGCAGAACTTGCCGCCGTTTTCGCTGCCGCAGTTGGGGCAGAACCACTTGGCCGGTGCCGGGGCGGGTGCGGGACTACCGCACTCGGAGCAGAACTTGCCGGTGTTGGTGGCGCCGCAGCTGCAGGTCCACGTGCCGGCCGCAGGTGCGGCGACAGGAGCCGGGGCGGGTGCCGGAGCCGGCTGCGGGGCAGCCTGCTGCTGTGCCTGACCGGCGGCGAACAGCTGGCTAGCGTTCATGCCGCCCATGCCACCTGCCATGCCCATGCCCATAAAGCCTGCCATCGCGCCGTTGGGGTTGGCGGCTGCCGCGCGCATCGCATCGCTCTGGGCGCTGGCGATGTTGGCTGCCGCCATGGTGGGATCGCGCATGACCGCGGCTTTCTGCAGGTCCTTGATCATCTGCTCGTCTTCTTGCGAGGCGGCGATGGAGTTGACGCCAAAGCTTACGATCTCAACGCCGCGCAGGTCACGCCAGTCGGCAGAGAGGACCTCGTTGAGCGCGCGGGCGAGCTCGGTGGTGTGGCCGGGGATGGCGCTGTAGCGGATGCCCATCTCCGAGATCTTGGCAAAGGCGGGCTGCAGGGCGGTGAGCAGCTCGGACTTAAGCTGGCTGTCGATCTTGTCGCGCGTATAGCTATCGGTCACGTTGCCGCACACATTGGTGTAGAACAGCAGCGGGTTGGTGATACGGTACGAATACTCGCCGTTGCAGCGAACGGAGATGTCGACATCCAGACCGATATTGTTGTCGACTACGCGGAAGGGCACGGGAGAGGCGGTGCCGTACTTGTTGCCGATGATCTCCTTGGTGTTGATGAAGTAGACGCGCTGGTCCTTGCCCGCGTCGCCGCCAAAGGTAAAGCGGCTGCCGATATTGGCGAAGGTCTCCTTGATGGAGTCGCCCGGGTTGCCGCTAAAGACGCTCGGCTCGCTGCCGGTGTCAAAGACGAACTCACCGGGCTCCAGCGCGACTTCGATGATCTTGCCGTTTTGCACCACGAGCATGCCCTGGCCGTCGTTGACGGCGATGACCGAGCCGTTGGAGATGACGTTGTCCTCGCCGCGCGTGTTGGAGCTGCGGCCGCCGGTGCGCTTGCTGCCCTTGCAGGCCAAGACGTCAGCGGGCATCGATTCGCAGTAGATAAATTCCTTCCACTGGTCGGCCATGACGCCGCCGGCAGCACCCAATCCAGCTTTCAAGAGTCCCATGGTGATCTTCCTTTCTCGTCAAAGGCCGGGTGGTATTGGTCAGGATGGTTAATCGTCCTTGTCGTCCTTCATGACAACGGTGGTCTCGGTGTGGCTGAAGGTGTCGTGCTTCTCGGTCAGGTCGAGCTCGCCACAGTAGCAATCGGCGTGGGTGGCCTCGTTGGCCGTCTTGAGCTGGCCCACCAGCAGCACGTCTGCGATGACCACGATGATCAGCGGCGCGACGATGTTGATGAGGATGCCCTCGATATCAAAGGTGAGGTAATCCGGATCGAAGGCGTTCTCACCCATGAAGAGGATCTGGGAGAGGACAAATCCGATCACAAAGAACAGCACCGAGGCGATAGCGAGCTTGGGCTTGGAGCAAGGAAGCTCGCCGACCATACGGCCGGTTTGGCCGTTCATGGCAAACAGGTAGCTCTTGCCGTTCCACGAGGTGGAGAGCATCCAGACGGGGAACAGGGCGTAGTCGCTGTCTTCCCAGGTGTAGTCGAGCTGCTTGCTTTCGACCGTGGCATCGTCGTATTCGTCGACGACGGTCTCGCGCAGGGCCGAGATCGTGCTTTCTTCCATACGGCGTTCGGCGCGCGCCTTGCAGGTCTCGCAGTCCTCGTCGTAACGGTTGGCGATGTAGCCGGGCATATATGCGACCGAGAACGGACGCAGTGCGTCGTAGTCAAACGGCTCGATGGCGTCCATGTGGCCGTCGGGCATCTTGGATGATCCGTCGACGGGCACGCGCTTAAACGAGATATTGCCCTTGCGATAGGCATCGTAGTGGTCGGTGGTCGTGACGGTGCGGTCGGATTCCTCGGTCACGGTCTCGTTGGTCGCGTCAAAGTACACTTCGCCGTCAACGCGGGCGCCGTAGAGCCAAAACGGCACGTAGACACCTTGGACCTCGTCGATGTGGTTGCCGGTGACAAAGCTCTTGGGCAGCAAGATCTTGCCCTTGTAGTGTTCCTTGAGTGCGGCCGTGACGTCATCGCGCCCGAGCTTAAACGGAATCACCAGGTCGGGCGAGAAGTCGCCAGAGAGCTGGCCGGGCGCTACGGCGGAGTTGCCGCAGTACGGGCAGGTGGTGACGGCGACGGTGCCGTCGGACACGAGCTCGGCGCCGCACGACGAGCAGATGTAGCCGGCGTTTTGGGCGAGCTCCTGCACCGCGTCGTCGGCGACGGGCTTGGGCGTTGCGGCTGCTGCATCGGCTTTGGCATCTGCCTTGTCCTGGCGCTCGCGATAGAGGGCCTCGACTTCTTCGACTTCAAAACGAGAATCGCAGTAGTCGCAGACGAGCTTTTGCTCGGCGCTGGCAAAATGCAGGGGGCCACCGCAGGCAGGGCACTGATAGTTAACGCTCTCGAAGGCCATGACCGGTCCTTTCCGTGCCGGGGGCTATGCGCCGATGGCGCCACCGCAGTATTCGCAGCGCCCACTGGCATCGGGAATGGTGGTGGCTCCGCAGAAGGGGCAGGTCACCGCGGTCTTGGGGGCCTTGGCGGCCACGACGCTGTCGCGTGTCTCCTGACGCAGCTGCACCAGCGCATCGCGGACTTCAGTTGCCTGGCGCTTGGCCTCGCGGTATTCGATGGAGCCGCGCTGATCGATGGTGGAGTCGTTCACGCGCAGGTTGATCTCGGTAAAGTACGGCGTGTTGACGTGGATGGTCAGATTAAAGTCGTAATCCAGGTCGTAGCGCGGCGGGTTGTAGCTCTCGCGCTCGCCGTCCTTGGTCTCGCGATAGATCTCGGTGCGCTGCTCGTCGATATCCATATCGCAGCCGAGTACCTGCGAGAACTCGATGATGTCGGGATTGGCGTCGCGCCAGCGGCTCTGCGAAGTGATGATCAGCAGGCCCGCGTCCTCATCGAGCATGATGTTGGTGCGTCCGGCAGACAGCGTACGCGTGGGATTGAACGAGGCCAGGCGCTCGGCATTGGCCTCGCGATAGGCGAGCTGCTCGCGGATATCGTCCGCGGCGCTGGAGCGATAGCCGCCAAAGAAGGGGGAGAGCTTGCCGACGCACTCTTTGCATAGGTAACCTTCGTTGATCTTGGTCTTTCCCAAAAGTCCCAGCTCGGTACCGCAGATCGCGCACTCTTTCTTCTCGAACATCTTGTCAAAGAAGCCCATGGCTGCCTCCCATCAACAGGTAGCGTGTGTCACTTTTGATGATGGGGGAGTGCGCGATCTTTCACGATACCCAGACGGCTCAACGAGTCTCCACAACTGGGACACATGGCCCATTTTTGACTAGTCGTTGGGGACGTTCTTAAACGACTAATCGCGGGGGACACTCTTCGGCCACTCATTGGGGACGTACTTAAATGAGTGGCAGTTGGAGATGCTCCTTGCCGAGCTAGAGGTCGCGCGTGCCCCTTCTGGTCCATGTGGCTCAAAATCGCGGCGTGATGTGGACGGCTGGGGTCGAATTGGCAACATTTCGAGCCTGGCTTCGATATTGAGACTGGTTCTTTATTAAAATAGATTTCCAGACAATTGAGCGGCTGGGGGTTAACCATGAGGGGCATGGGAGACACAACCGCATATTTGCGTCGGGGCATTCGGGAGATTATATGCCTGGCGCTGTTCTTCTTCACGTTTTTGGCGTGCGAGTATCTTTTTGATGTGCGCATGGCCGAGTCGTGTCTCCGAACGAGGTCGTTATTTATGAGAGCCTTGTCATCGGCGCGAGCGTGATTGGCTTTTTTGTGCGTCCCATTCTGTACTATCGCCGTCCCCATGCTATCGACGCAACGAGTGACGTCACGGGCGTTTTGCTGGTGGCGGCATTGCTGCTGTTGATTATGGCGGTTCAGGTTGAGGTGGTAATTGCCGGCGGTTTGGTGGCGTGCTGCGCGCTGGGCTACTGCGGATCGACTGCCCATGCAAATTTTGCGAGGCGCTTTGCGCGAACGCCCTGCTTGGCGCGCGCCGCCGCACTTTCTTACGCCATGGGCGTTCTGGTGCAGGTTCTCAACCACATGGTGATGCCTGTCGGCATTCCTCAGCAGGCTGTTCTGGTCGTCTGTGCGATCGCGCAGGTGGCGTTGCTCCACGGTGCCCGACGCGCCAAGCTGCGCGACGAGTCCGACCCCAACTTTGAACCCAGTGCTGCCGGGCTTTCGGTAGATGCTCTGGAATATGGCGCCAAGTGGCATGACGATCCCGAGGCAAAGGCGGCATTCCGTCGCGCCGTAGTTCGCCTGACCGTGGCGACGGCGTATCTTTCCAGCGTATTCGCCGCTCTCAACGCGGGCTTCACGACCCTGCATGCTGTCGGAGCCGTCGATTTGGGCGATTGGCCGCGCCTGCTGCTTGTCGTGAGCTCGTTGGTCGCTGGCGCACTATTTGACCTGCACGGCCGCTCGTATATGAATATCGGCATGACATGTGCCGCCATACTGTCCACGCTTTCGTTCTTTGTGCTCATCGTCGATGGTAATGGCGGCAACGAGCTTGCTGCCACGATCATCTTTTATCTGGGCTCGGGCTTTTTCGTGGTGTTCTTTACCACAAAATATGCCGCCGTCTCGCTCTATGCGCGCTGGTCATATTTTTGGCCGTGCATGGGTCGCGTCGTCAACAACGTGTGCTCGATGCTTGTGACGGCGCCGGCGGTGGCGATCATCTCGAGTCAAAACGTGCTGGCTGCGGTCGGTGCGGCGCTCGTGATGTTTGTGGGCATTGCGATTACGCTGCTGGGGCAGTTGGGGCAACGAGCCGATGATGCCGTGATGCAGGATGGCCTGCCGCTTGCCACCGACGATCTTGGTGGGGATCTTGCGCCCACATGCTCCGACCCCGAGCCCGTGGAGGCAGCGGAGCTCACGTTCGATGAACGCCTCGATGCCTTCGTCGCCACCTTTGGGCTTACAGAGCGTGAGCGCGATATTCTTGAGGTATTGGTCGTTTCGGACCAGAGCGTTCAGGACATCGCCACAACGCTCTTCCTTTCGCGCTCCACGCTCTATCGCCACATTTCCTCAATCAACAAGAAGACCGATACCGCCTCGCGTGTGGCCCTTATCAACTTCTTCTGGTCCTGGACGCCCAAGGACTAGCTAATTTCCCAATAAGTTGCGGTGGAATAGTCCCTAAATTAAAGTCACGCGGCTTTAAACAGGAGCTATTTCACCGCAATTGCTGAGGGGATAGATTGCGGCAGCGGCAGAGGCAACGGCAGCGGCAGAGGCGTTGGCAGCTGTGGTAGTGGCAACGGCAACTGGCAGGGTGTTTTCCGTCTGCTTGCTACAGCAGCTCGCCGTGGCGTGCAATGTAGCGGCGCTTTGCCAGCTGAGTGAGCGCGATGTAGGCGGTGACGATGCCGACGAGCAGCGCGAAAAAGCTCGCGGGCAGTGCCATGAGGCCGAGCGCATCGGCGATGGGGCTTGCCGGCAGCCATGTGACGAGCGCCAGGACCAGCACGGTAAGAACGCACAGCGCGGGGGCGGCGTGGTCGCACGGGTTCGGCAGGCGCGGCGAGCGCAGCATGTGGATCACGAGCGTCTGCGACCACATGGACTCGACAAACCAGCCGCTCTGGAAGATCGCGGCGAAGGTCGCCATACCCGTGACGTTGCCCGCGGCGGCAAGCTCGGTCCAGCTCGCGCCCACGGCGGCGGGGCACACCACAAAGAAGAGCGCAGCGAAGGTCACGATGTCAAACAGCGAGCTCACGGGGCCCAGCTCGAGCATAAAGCCCTTGATGGACGCGGCGTCCCAGGCGCGCGGGCGGGCAGTCCAGGCGTCATCGACGGTGTCCCACGGCAGCGCGATGCACACGATCTCGTAGACGAGCGACAGCAGCACCAGCTGCAGGGCGCTCATGGGCAAAAACGGCAAGAACAGGCTCGCGACGGTCACGGACAGCACGTTGCCAAAGTTGGAGCTCACCGTGGTCTTGAGGTACTTGAGTAGGTTGCCGTAGGTGCGGCGGCCTTCGATGATGCCGCGCTCGAGCACACCCAGGTCCTTCTGAAGCAAGATGATATCGGCGGATTCCTTGGCAATGTCGACGGCCGAATCGACCGAGATGCCGCAGTCGCTCGCACGCATGGCGGCGGCGTCGTTAATGCCGTCGCCCATAAAGCCCACGGTGTGGCCGAGCAACTCGCGCATGACGCGCACTAGGCGCGCCTTCTGCAGCGGCGAGAGCTTGGCGAAGAGGTGGGTTTTCTCGGCACGCTCGGCAAGCTCTGCGTCGTCGAGCGCATCGATCTCGGAGCCGAGCAAAACGCTGCTCGCGTCGATGCCGATCTGCTCGCAGACGGTGGCGGCGACGTGGTCGTTGTCGCCGGTCAGGACCTTGACCGCCACGCCCTTGGCCGCAAGGGTGGCGACGGCGCCCGCGGCACTTGCTTTAGGCGGATCGAGGAAGGCCAAAAAGCCCATCAGCACCATGTCGCACTCGTCGGCGATTCCAAACTCGCCCACGCAGCGCGGATTGGTCTTCTGCGCCACGGCAATCACGCGCAGGCCCTCGGCGTTGAGTCCGGCGACCTGCTTGCGAATCTGGGCGAGCTTCTCGTCGGTGAGCGGCTGAGCGATGCCATCGATCTCGACAAAGGAGCAGATCTCGAACATTTCCTCGGCAGCGCCCTTGGTAACCATCTGGGTTTTGCCTTGGGCGTCGGCGACAACTACGCTCAGGCGACGGCGCGAGAAATCGAAGGGAACCTCGTCGACCTTGGTATAGCGGTCGCGCAGACTCTGGTCCAGCATAGAATCGGGCACGACGGTCGAGGGCGTCACATCGGCACGGTCGATTACGGCCAGGTCGATAAGGTTTTTGAGGCCGGTTTGGAAGAAGCTATTCAAAAACGCATGGCGCAGCACGCGCGCGTCCTCGTTGCCATCGGTGTTGAGGTAGCGCTCGAGCACGATGCGGTCTTCGGTGAGGGTGCCGGTCTTGTCGCAGCACAGGACGTCCATCGCTCCGAGGTTTTGAATCGCCGGCAGCTCCTTGACGATAACCTGGCGACGGGCGAGGTCCTTGGCGCCCTGCGACAGGCTCGTGGTCACGATGACGGGAAGCATCTGCGGCGTGATGCCCACGGCCACGCTCGTGGCGAACAGCAGCGCGTCGATGACGTTGCCCTTGGTGGCGGCGTTGATGGCAAAGACGGCCGGCGCCATAACGAGCATCAGGCGCACCAGCAGCATGGAGACGCTCGAGACGCCGCGGTCAAACGCGCTTTTTTCGCCGCGCCCGTTGAGCATCTTGGCGATGCCGCCCAGGTAGGTGTCCGAGCCGGTGGCAACGACAAGCGCCATGGCGGCGCCGTTTTGCACGGAGGTGCCGGTAAAGACGATGTTCTTGCAGGCAGAGAGTGGCAGTGCGGAGCCGTCGGCGCCCTCGACGACGGTGACGGCGGTGGTCTTCTCGACGGCCTCGCTCTCGCCGGTGAGTGCGGACTCGATCACAAACAGGTCGCGCGCGGTGATGATGCGGGCATCTGCCGGCACCATATCGCCGGCAGAGAGACGGATTACATCGCCGGGGACGAGCTCGTCGAAGGGGATCTCGATGCGCTCGCCGTCGCGCAGGGCGGTGCAAGTGTTGGAGACCAGGTCCTTGAGGGCCTCGGCCGCATTGCCGCTGCGGGCTTCCTGGATAAACTTCATACCGCCCGATACCAGCAGCATGATGCCGATGACGATGACCGTGGAGGGGTCGCGCTGCGGCTCGGGTACGGCGAGCACGTCGATGTAGAGCGAGACCAGCGCGAGCGCGGCGAGGATGCCGGCGAAGGGATCGATGAACGCGTCGGCGATGCGGCGGGCGAGCGTTTTGGTCGTTGCCTCGATGGTGTTGGGGCCGACGGCGTTCAGGCGCTCAGCTGCCTGCTCGACGGTGAGGCCGTTTGCCGTGGCGTCAAGCAGTACGAGGGCGTCCTCGGCACTATGGGTGGCGGCGAATATGGTGTTCTTGGACAGGCCGGTATGAGCGGCAGGGCGCGCCGTGCGGCGGCGCTTGGAGATGGCTTCGAGTACCGTGACGGTTTTGAGCATCAGCATAGGGTCCTCCTTGTTGAGGGGAGTTAGCGTACGTGTCGTATTTGCTTCAAAAAACCTAGATGTCGCTCACGTCAAGCTCTTGAGCCCACAAAGGGTGCAGCGCGCCTTTGCGGTGGTTTTGGCGATCTGCCGGTGGCGTTTATGCGTGTGCGGAGTCCTCGCGGCGCGCCGAGGGCGACATGCAGGTTTTTCGACTAGGACTGCCTTCCATGGCACACCTCCTAAAGGCTGAGCGCAGCGCGCTTTGGGTATCTCGTACCCCTTTTTAATCCGCCCGTATTCTTGATGAGGGGGTTTGACATGTCAACCCCATTGTTCGGAAAACCATTCCCCCTGACAAAGCCTTTACAGAATGCCGTGGCCCCAAAGCGCGCCCGCATCTACGCTTCGCCTGCGCTAAACTGGAAGGCACGTACGCGATTACGAGAGGAGCCCGCATGGAGGCTTACAAGCAAGAGTTCATCAAGTTTATGGTCGAGTCCGACGTCCTTAAGTTCGGCAGCTTTACGCTCAAGAGCGGCCGTCAGTCCCCGTTCTTTATGAACGCCGGCGCTTACGTGACGGGCTATCAGCTCAAGAAGCTGGGCGAGTATTACGCCCAAGCCATCCACGATAACTTCGGCGACGACTTTGATGTGCTGTTTGGACCGGCCTACAAGGGCATTCCGCTGGCCGTCGTGACCGCAATTGCCTACCACGAGCTGTACGGCAAGGAGGTCAAGTACTGCTGCGACCGCAAGGAGGCCAAGGACCACGGTGCCGATAAGGGCAACCTGCTGGGTTATGAGCCCAAGGACGGCGACCGTGTGGTCATGGTCGAGGACGTCACCACCAGCGGCAAGTCCATCGACGAGACCTATCCTAAGGTCAAGGCTGCTGCCGATGTCGAGATCAAGGGCCTGATCGTGTCCCTCAACCGCATGGAGGTCGGCAAGGGCGGTGTGACCACCGCTCAGAAGGAGATCGAGGCCAAGTACGGTTTCCCCGTCGCGAGCATCGTCTCCATGGCCGAGGTCGTCGAGACCCTCTACAACCACGAGATCGACGGCAAGGTTGTCATCGACGACGAGCTCAAGACTGCCATCGACGCCTACTACGAGAAGTACGGAGCACGTTAGTTACGGCGTTTTACCAAACGCCGTAACTGCTCGACGCTGCGCGGGCCGCATTTGGACAATCTGACGTTCAACTTCAAGGGCGCGACCAGAAGGTCAGCGCCCTTTCGTTTCACGTCACCTTGTCTCAAATGCGACCCGCTCGCTGTCCGTTCTCTACCTGCGGCGTCGTCTTGCTCCGAATGCGGCTCGCTCGCTGTCGTTGCCGAAACATCGGCGTTGCCGGACTAGTCATTGGGGACGTTCATAAATGACTACTCAGGAATGAGCGTGGATAATCTCCCGTTTTTGGCCTGTGTGCAGGCTCAAAGTGGGAGATTATCCACGCTCGCTTTAATTTGCCTGGGCTGCGATGCCTATCTAATCGGCTCGGCGTCTTCCCTGAGAATCGAAAGATACTCTTCATACCCGTACTGCCGGTATCTCTGTCTTGACTCGTCGAGCGGACGGAGGATACCCAATTCTTCAAATGATTTGACGAGCGAGCTCGCGGTACTCCTGCCGATATCGAGTTGGGCAGCGATGAATGCGGTGTCGACGATGGGGTGCTCTTCAAGAATGCCCAACAGCCTTTGCCCGTTTGCAGCAGTCCTTCCGAGATTTTCGGTAATGGTTGCTGTGGAACGGTTATGGAGGTCAACAAGGTTTTTTAAAGACCCTACCGAGTCCTTCGCACTCTCGAGAAGACTGTTGCAGAAAAACTCTATCCATTCCTCGTAAGTGCCTCTCTCCCTTACGGATGTGAGTTGCCGGTAGTACTCGCTTCGATTTTTCTTGAACTGGAACGATGGATAGAACAAGCAAGAATGAAGAACGCCATCATTGATGAGCATAAGTGTAATGAGAAGCCTGCCCAGGCGACCGTTTCCGTCTAGGAATGGATGGGCAGTTTCAAATTGGTAATGGACGAGCGCCGCCCGCACAATCGGATCCATTTCGACTTGAGGCTCATTGATAAAGCGTTCGAGGTCCTGGAGCGTGTTACTCAAATCTTCAATGTTTGGAGGGACAAACGATGCGGTTGCAATGGTGCAGCCTGAGGGGCCAATCCAGTTTTGTGAGGAGCGCAGCTCGCCTGGATTCTTCTCCGTTCCGCGCACTCCGTCCAGCAGGACCGCATGAACTTGCCTAAGAAGTCTCGTGCACAAGGGCATCTTTTTGAGCAGTTCTACGCCGCGGTCGACAGCACGGACGTAATTCACGACGTCTGCGACATCTTTATGATGGAGTTGTGTTTGCGATGGACTAAGTAGGTCGTCAAACGTGCACTGGGTTCCCTCAATTTGCGAAGAAAGGAGTGCTTCTTTGCGCACGTACATTGTCAGATACATGTCGGCGTTGGGAACAAAGTAGAGCATGCCTTCAAGCTCTCCAAGCTTTCGTGAGCATGCGGAAAGCGTGCGATAGGTTTCCTCGGTGAGGTTTAGCTGCCTCAATGATTGCAAGGGCGTTGGAAAAAACGAATAGTAAGCCAATTTCCCCGATAGATTATTGCGGAGCGTTCCCTGGCCGTTCTCCTCGATTTGCATCGCGCCCTCCATATCTTTAGTGCCGGAAACTCGTTATTAGGCTAATCATATCAATTCTAATAACGAGTTTAAGGATTAAATAGTTATTAGAATTGATGTAAACAATCTAATGATGAGAAGTCGTTATTACTTGACCATGGAGCTCGGCTTGGTACAAGGGGGGGGGGTTATCCAAAATGAGAGCGGATAATCTCCCGTTTTTGGCTCGGTGACGGCCTCAAAGTAGGAGATTATCCACGTTCGCTAGTTAAGCGTCCAAAAATCCACACTCGCCAAACCTACCAAAAAGGACAGGTTTATTTTGGCACGCTTCGGTCGGTGTCAGGAAGTGTTAGGGACAAGGCGGCGACAGGACTCGAGAGCGAAAAGAAGTGCCGGGTTTGACGCGCCCGCTTCTGCCCGTCCCGTGCGCGGGCGATACTCGGCTTATCGATCCGCGATGCAAAGGAGACGCTCCATTCCACGAGCGCTACCGGGAAGGGCTCGCGATTCGAGTCCCCACCTTAGCATTTGAACCATTTGGCACTATAATTACCGTAGGCATGCGCACAACGTTGCGCTTAATCAAGAGGAGAAAACGTATGGGTCTGTTTGACATGTTCAAGAAGAAGGCTGAGCCCGCGGCTGCCGCTGCTCCGGCCTCTATCTCTGCTTCTGCTGGCGCCGACGTGCTGTGCTCGCCCGTCAAGGGCAAGGTCATCAAGATGGCTGACGTGCCCGATCCCGTCTTTGGTGGCGAGGTTCTGGGCAAGGGCTGTGCCGTGTGGCCCGAGGACGATCTGGTCTACGCTCCCTGCGACGGTAAGGTGACCGTCACCATGGGTCACGCCGTGGGCTTGCAGTCCGATAGCGGCATCGAGGTTCTGGTGCACGTTGGCGTCGATACCGTCAACATGAACGGCGACGGCTTCGAGGGCTTCGTCAAGGCCGACGACGTCGTGAAGGCCGGCCAGCCCATTCTCAAGATCGACCGTGCCAAGATCGCTGCTGCCGGTTACAAGGACTGCGTCGTCGTGGCCGTGTCCAACACCGCCGAGTTTGCCGATGTCGAACTCGCCGTCGAGGCCGACTCCGCTGTCGCCGCCGGTGACGCCATCGTTAAGGTCGTCCGCAAGTAAATTGCGGCATCCAAAGGATGTGCAAGGGTGGTCGGGTTTTCCGGCCACCTTTTTTATTGCACCGCGGGAAAGCGTTTTATTGCACGTTGGGCGGGCTTGCAAACCGTTCGGACGCTAAAACGAACCGACCGTGCCTTCGCGTTGCCGAGGGTGTTCATAAGCGGATAGTATGGGCTTACTTATTACAACGTGCGCCGCGTCTGGGAAGCGCAGTGCCGCTCATTGGGAGGAACAACATGAAAAAGAAGCTGCTGCTTGCACCCCTCATGGCCGTCTTGGTTGCATGTGTGGTCGTGCTTTCCGGCTGTGGAGGTCCTTCGGTTGAGGAGCTCATCACCGAGGATCTTACGACTCAGTTTGACGAGGTCAAGAACGGTGGCGACGACTTCCTCTCTGGTCTGGAGGAGGCTTCGGGCGACGAGTTCGAGCAGCTGGGTATCGATCCCAAGGAGTATGCCAAGACCTATCTCGAGGGCTTTGACTACAAGATCGGCGACGTGACGGTCGACGAAGACAAGGGTGTCGCGACCGCCGAGGTCTCCATCACCTGCAAGTCTATGAACAAGATCGTCGAGGACTTCTCCACCCAGTATCAGGAGAAGGTCGCTGCGCTTGACACGGTTCCTTCCGATGACGAGCTGTACAAGATGGCCGGTCAGGTTATGGTCGATGTGACCAAGGCCACCGAGCCCAGGAAGACCACGGTTATCTTCAAGTACACCTGCAACGACGACGGCGAGTGGTCTGCCGACGACTCCGTCAACTCCGAGATGATGGATGCAATGCTGAGCTAGTTCGTTGCGCGGTAGTTCGTTACGGCGTTTTACCAAACGCCGTAACTGCTCGACGCTGCAAACACCCCTAAGCGGCAATCTGACGTTCAATTTCAAGGGCGCGACCAGAAGGTCAGCGCCCTTTCATTTCACGTCACCTTGCTCGCTTAGGGGCGTTTTCGCTGTCCGTTCTCTACCTGCGGCGTTGCCATGGTGGTCATTGGGGCGGCACTTGGGGACGTTCCTTTTAATATGAGCAGGACATTGTCAAGAGGCAAAATCGGGCCTGGCCCCAACGATATGGGGTCAGGCCCTCTCCCTATATCAGCCCGTCCGCGGCGACCT
>CABUTO010000021.1 GCA_902494535.1 uncultured Collinsella sp. | reverse complement strand
CGGCGGCATGTGAAGTCGATCGCGAGTTCCGCACGAGCCAGAGAGCACTTAATGTGCTCTCTGCGCGAGTCAGGACTGTCCGAGCAGGCGACTTCACATGCCGCCGTGCGACCGGGGCGAACGCCCTCCAAAGTTTTTCAAAAAAGTTGTTGACGCGCGCGTAACGACTCGTCTAATATATCCCTTGCGCGATGGACCTGTAGCTCAGTTGGTTAGAGCGTCCGGCTGATAACCGGGAGGTCACAAGTTCGAATCTTGTCAGGTCCACCACTTTCTTTCGCAATAAACACCCCAGCGAGAGCCGAGTCGCCGCTGGGGTGTTTATTACTTTCTCCGTGGGGGTTTAGCTCAGCTGGGAGAGCGCGGGCTTTGCAAGCCTGAGGTCAGGGGTTCGATCCCCCTAACCTCCACCATGATGGACCTGTAGCTCAGTTGGTTAGAGCGTCCGGCTGATAACCGGGAGGTCACAAGTTCGAATCTTGTCAGGTCCACCATCAAAACGTTAAGAGCCCTGGGGCATTGCCTCGGGGCTTTTTTCTTATCCAACGAAAGTAGTCAAAATAGCCCCGTCCCAAATTAACTACTTTGATTTTGTGTGCTGGGCGAAAGATTGGGTAGTATAGCTATTCAATGCGGCGACCCTGCCGTGTGTTAACCGCTACGTACCGGAGGTGTTCCATGGTTCGTGTCGACATAGAGACCATCGTCATGGCCGCCGGTCCCGTGCCATCGCTTATTGTGCTTCGTGAGCGCTGCGGCAAGTCGGATTCGACGGCGCCCCTGCGTTCGCTTTCCATTCAGACCGGCTCGTTTGAGGCCGCGGCCATTAGCCGTGGCATCGATAGCGGTCGCGCCGAGCGCCCGATTACGCATGACCTGCTGCTTGACACCGTCGATGCCCTGGGAGCCAAGCTCGAGCGCATCGAGATCGTTCGCGCCGAGCCGCCGGTGTTCTATGCGACGATTGTCGTGCTGGTCGATGGTGACGAGCGCAAGATTGACGCCCGCCCCAGTGACGCCATTGCCCTTGCCGTGCGCAGTAATGCCCCCATGTTTGTGGAGGACGACATCATGAATCGCCTGGGTACCGTTTCTGCCCATGCCGAGGAAGTTGACGACGAGCAGGAGTTCGAGAAGTTCGACGAGTTCGTCCATACGCTCTCCCCCGATGATTTCTAAATGTCTGGCACGCGAGCGGAGAGGTCGCTGATGGGTACCCGCGTATCGGCTGAAGCGGCCGCCATCGCGCGTGAAGCCCAAATGCGCTCGGAAGCATCCGAGGCGGCTCGCATCGCCTATGTGACGCAGGCCCGCACGCTTCGCGAGCGCCGCGGCTCCTATATCAAGATGGTTATCATCTCCGCCCTTGTCGCGGTAATCTGTTCTCGTCTTCGTGGTACAGTTGGTGCGCTTGGGTTTTCGATTTCAACAGGCTTGGTAATCTGGGGTGTGGTCGATGCGGTAATGCTGACCAACCAGATCAAGGTACTCGACAAGCGCGCGATGGATATGACGCGCGCCCGCGACGCTGCCGCCAAGATCGCTGCCGAGGCACAAGAACTGTAACGACGCCGGATTCGATGGGAAGGTCTAGAGATGGCACAGGATATGCAGGACGCCGGTAACGTCTCCGCCGAGCTCGACGCCATGGTGTGTGACCTGATTGGCGCGTTCTTGGACGACCTTGCCGCCGGCGAGAATCCGGGCGTAGTCGTGGCGATCGAGGATGCTGCTTCCAACCGATATCTTGCGGCGCTCGACGAGGACGGCGAAGAGGCGTGCCTGGAGGCTGCCACCAACTTTATCTCCGAGCACAAGATGGGCCTTAAGGACGAGGGCCTGGGCCGCATCGCCCGCTATGCCATCGGCTACACCGGCTGTGTCGAGATTGACGGTGGCTATCACGACGCTCTGCTCGTGAGCTTCTTTGAGACCACGCTCGAGAGCGGCTTTTCGGCATATGTGCTGTATGAGGGCATGGGCGCCGGCGATGGTTTTATGTGGAGCGACCCTGAACCTGCAGGTGAGGAAACCCCTCTCATCTAAAATCGCTAAAATAAACGAGTTTTCGGTAAAAGGCTCAATATTCCCGCTGAGCGTTGTATCGCTGGGCGGGCCGCATACGCGTGCCGTTTGTATATGGATAGAAGATAGGGGAACTACATGCGCGTAGACAATCTGAGGAACATCGCCATCATCGCCCACGTCGACCACGGCAAGACGACGATGGTCGATAAGCTCCTGCGTGCCACGGACGCCTTCCGTGCCAACCAGCAGGTCGAGGACCGCGTCCTGGACTCTAACGACCAGGAGCGCGAGCGCGGCATCACGATTCTCGCCAAGAACATCTCTATCGAGTACAAGGACGTCAAGATCAACGTCATCGACACCCCGGGCCACGCCGACTTTGGCGGCGAGGTCGAGCGCGTGCTGCGCATGGCCGACGGCGCCCTGCTGCTGGTCGACGCCTTTGAGGGCCCCATGCCCCAGACCCGCTTCGTGCTGCGTCACGCTATCGACACCGGCCTCAAGATCATGATCGTCATCAACAAGATCGACCGTCCGGGCGCCAACCCCGAGAAGGCCTACAACGACTGCCTGGACCTTATGGCCGACCTGGGCGCTACCGACGACCAGCTTGAGTTCGCCATGGAGCACGTGGTCTACGCCAGCGCCATGAACGGCTTTGCCCGCCTTGACCCCAACGACGGCAACATGGACATGTATCCGCTGCTCGATATGATCATCGACGACATGCCCGCGCCCGAGGTTGACGAGAACGCCCCGCTGGCCATGCAGTGCGTGACCATCGACCACTCCAACTTCGTTGGCCGCATCGGTATCGGTCGCGTGTACTCCGGCACCATTCACCAGGGCGATCAGATCCTGGTTGTGAAGAACGACGGCTCCAGCGCCACCGCTACCGTCAAGCAGCTCTTTACCTTCGACTACCTGGGCCGCACCGAGTGCCAGGAAGTCGGCGCCGGCGATATCGCCGCTGTCGTGGGCATTGACCGCACCGATATCGGCGATGTCTACACCGACCCCGAGAATCCCGTCGAGCTCGAGCCCATCGAGATCGATCCGCCGACCCTGTCCATCGTCTTTGAGGCTTCGACCTCCCCGCTCGTCGGTCGCGATGGCGACATCGTGGGCGCCCGTCAGCTCAAGGAGCGCCTGTTCAACGAGGCCGAGAACAACGTGACCATGAAGATCGAGGAGCTCGAGGACAAGAGCGGCGTCGAGGTCTCTGGCCGCGGCATTCTGCACCTGTCCGTCCTGATGGAGTCCATGCGCCGCGAGGGCTTCGAGTTCCAGGTCGGTCGTCCCCGCGTTCTGTTTAAGAAGGACGAGAACGGTAACAAGCTGGAGCCTGTCGAGCAGGCCGTTGTTGAGTGCCCGGACGAGTACTCGGGCAAGGTCGTTGAGGTCTTCGGCACCTCTGGCGGCATCATGACGAGCATGGATACCTCGGGCATCGTGACGCACCTTGAGTTTAAGATCCCGACCCGCGGCATCATGGGTCTTAAGAACCGCATTATGAACGTCACCCACGGCGAGGGCGTGTTCTACCATACCTTCCTGGAGTACGGCCCCTACGCCGGCGAGATCGGTAACCGCCAGAACGGCGCCATGATTTCCATGACCACCGAGAAGGCCGTTGCCTACGCTCTGGGTACGCTGCAGGAGCGCGGCCAGCTGTTCGTTGAGCCGGGCACCGAGTGCTACGAGGGCATGATCGTGGGCGAGCGCAGCAAGGCCGGCGACATGGTCGTCAACATCGCCCGTACCAAGAACCTGGGCAACCAGCGTTCCTCGACCTCCGATATCTCCGTCCAGCTGGTGCCGCCCCACACCTTCTCGCTCGAGGAGGCGCTGGAGTACATCGCCGACGACGAGCTGGTCGAGATTACTCCCAAGAACATCCGCCTGCGCAAGCGTCTGCTCAACGCCACCGACCGCAAGAAGGCCGCCGTCCGCGCCGGTCAGGTCAACAAATAAGCGCTGGGACTTATAACCGCCAATAAGAAAGGGCGTCGACCGCAATGGTCGGCGCCCTTTTTGGTGCAATGGGGTCAGGATGCTTTGCACCACCACAAAGGTGCCTGGCCCTTTTGTGGTGGTTAGCGGCTAGGCGGAGGGAAGGCCCGGGGTGTTGGCGGCCTGCTGCGGCTTGAGGTGGGCGTTGCGCCAGATGATCTGGATAACGTAGCCGAGCATAAAGACAAAGGCAACGCCGCTGATGAAGTCGCCGATGAGGGGAAGTCCTGTGAGGGCGCCTGCGGCCACACCGCCGACAGCTGCCATGGCGTAGCGGTTCTGGTTGTGTCCGACCATGCGGGCGATCGCGCAGCCCGCAAAGGCGGTGGAGACCAGCGCGACGCCGATCACGGCGCACATGAGGGCTCCGGCAAGCGACAGGCCGGCAATCGAGATGATCAGCAACAATACGGCAGGGACAATGGCTACCGTACCCAGAAGACCGCTTACCCACAGGGGCGTGGGGCGATGGTGAAGCATGCCGGCGGCGCTGGCGGTCGCGCGCGGAAAGACGAGCTCGAGCAACAGGGCGATAAAGCAGGTCGAGAGTGCTGCGGCCACGATGCCGCCGATGACATCGTTAAGGGTGGAAGTATCTTCGTTCTCGGTGCGGTCGATCTTGAGTGCGCCGACCTCGGCTCCTGCGGCGCGCTCGGGCTCCTCGGAAACATGCGCGTTCACGGTGCCGGTAATGCGGGCGTTCTTGCCCAAGACGAGCTTATCGGCCCAAACCTCGACATCGCCCTCGACGGTGCCGTCGATGGTCACGGTGTCGCCCGCGAGCACTGCCGACTTGGTAGAACCGCGCAGGGCGACTGTCTCACCCATCGCGTAAAAACAGTTGGCGGTGCTACCAGTGTTGAGCACGACATGCTGACCGGCTACCGTCACGCTGCCATCGATTGCGGTTTTGGAGATATCGATGGTGCGCGCCGCCAGGCGAACGGCTCCGCCTACGGTGCAGTCGCGAATCGACAAGCTCTCGCCTGCCGCGATAATATCGCGGCCGATGGAGGTGTCGTCCAGGTTGAGGCTCTGACCGGCCCAGTACAGGTCGCCTTCGACGCCAGATGGGGTGGAGTCTTCGTCGGTCGCGAGAACGTTTCCGGCGGTATCCGTGCCGGCAAAGGCTCCGGCGGGAAGGGCAACGAGCGCCAACGCGATGAGGGCGAGTGCGAAAAAGAGGCGACCTCGCGTTTTGCGACGTTGCGTCGGCGGGAATTGATTGCAAGGCATAGGTGGTCCTTCGTTAGGTGTTCAACATGTATCTAACAGGGTACCCAACGCGCGGGCGCTCTAAAAGAACCTCTCGGTTGCATTTCGAAGGGCTGTGCCGTGCTGTCTATTTTTTGCGATGCAAGAAGCGCGCGATGTCTTCCTCGGTGGGACTTTTGATGTCAAAGCGCAGCGAGAGCCAGCGCAGACCCATGGTCACCGCGACGCATACGACCAGCGCGGCGACATTGCTCATGATGCCGCTCATAACGAGACACACATAGCTTGTCGATCCGGCGATGGCGGCGATGGCATAAAAGTTAGTACGTTGGAAAATGCCCGGAACCACGCCCATAAAGCCGTCGCGCAACATGCCGCCACCCACCGCGGTGAAGAAGCCCATCATGATGCATACGGCCGGCGCAAAGCCATAAACCAGTGCTTTGTCCGCTCCGGTGGCGGCGTAGATGCCGACCGAGATGATGTCGAGCAATGGGATGAGTTTCTCGGGTTTATCGACGATTGCCGGGAAGATGTAGATGATGGCCGCCGTTGCGATGGAGAGCGGCAGCGCCATTGGCTGGTTGAGGATGTAGACGTTGCCGACCTGGAGTGTCATATCGCGCAGAAGACCGCCGCCCAGACCGCAGACCACCGCGAGCGCGACCGCGCCCACCAGGTCGAGCTTGTGTTCGCGCGCAACCAGCACGCCCGAGATCGATGCAGCGACAACGGCGAACATCTCGAGCCAAAAGGGGATAGCGACCATGGCATCCGAGGCATGTGAGGTAACGGTTATAGCGGCGACGACGGGCAAGATGGGGTCCTTTGAGTTACGGTTTGGACAATGCCCGTACATAGTACATGTTCGGCGCCGATTGCGACCCTATTGCTCGGCAAACGGTCGGGACTGGGTACGGTCATAGGCTCCAAACATGTACATCAGCCTCCAAAGATGTCGAAAAATGTCGTTTTTGGAGGGTGATGTACATGTTTGGAGATCTGGGTTGATGCTGAACGCGAGGGTGGCGTGGCTGAATAGGAGGGATGTCCATATTTTGAGCGGAGCTCAAAATTTATCCGGTCGGCTTACGCCGACCGCGCTGCGCTAAAAACGCGCCGCTGGCGCGTTTTCTTTACGCTCCGCGCCCTGGGCGGGTTCGAATCCCTCCTCTTTCGCCGTATTTGCTTGTTAGGGACTCAAAACAAAAAAGCTCCCATTCCCGGGAGCTTTCTCAACCAAAATGGCGGAGGAGGAGGGATTCGAACCCTCGTGACCTTATACAGGCCAAACGGTTTTCGAGACCGCCGCATTCAACCACTCTGCCACCCCTCCGCGTGGGGTAAAAACAAAGCAGGCACGAAGGCCTGCTTTGGAATTAACTGGCGGAGAGTCAGGGATTTGAACCCTGGAGACGCTTTTGACGCCTACACGATTTCCAATCGTGCTCCTTCGGCCACTCGGACAACTCTCCGTTAAATGCGAAAGTCAGTATACACGAGGAATCGCAAAGTGCAAACAGAAAAGTTGGCATTTTTTGAAACGCTTGGCTTCGTGATGGGATCCATGAGGCCAAAAACGGGCTCTGACCAGCATGGCTGCATGCGGCAAATTGTTCAAAATGAGTATTTATAAACGACGTGGTGGCAATTTTAAAAATCTTTGAACGGTGTCGTGAACCACTGGTATGCATTTCGCGACCACAGCCCAGCAATTGCTGACCTGCAGTTTGATTTGGTTTGTCCCCGCGGCGCCGTATCTTGTTCACAGATCCGTCAAGCATTTGGTCAGCATTTGGTTGGAAGACGCATGAAGTGCCGTGTGAGTATGGACATATGTGGAGGTCATGAGGTTGTAGCTGCACATTCTTGCAGCCTGGGAGGTTGAAAGATATTATTACCAAGTCTTTTCCTGCTTCAGGCGCACCTTCACGACCTGAAGCCACATTTGCCCAGAGGAGGTGACAATATGAAGGCTTATGAACTGCTGTTCTTTGTTGACCCGTCGCTCGACCCCGAGACTCGTCTCGCTGTTATGAAGCGTATCGATACCACGATCGCTGAGGGCGCTGGCAAGGTCGACTCCGTTGACGAGTGGGGCAAGCGCAAGCTCGCCTACGAGATCAACGACCTCACCGATGGTGACTACACCCTCATCAACTTCCACGCAGATCCTACCCAGATCGCCGAGCTTGATCGCGTCCTGCGCATCACCGACGCTGTGGTCCGCCACATGATCGTCCGTCGCGACGACCAGGAGTAAGACTGTCGTTTTGGACTGGGCTTGTGCCCCAAGAGGAAGTAGTGAGTTATGAGCATCAATCGAGTGAACATCACCGGTAACCTCACGCGTGATCCCGAGCTGCGCGCCACCGCTGGCGGAACCCAGGTTCTGTCCTTTGGCGTCGCCGTGAACGATCGTCGCCGCAACCCGCAGACTGGCGAGTGGGAGGACTATCCCAACTTTGTCGACTGCACTATGTTCGGCACGCGCGCCGAGGCCGTGAGCCGTTTCCTGGCAAAGGGAAACAAGGTCGCGATCGAGGGCAAGCTGCGCTACAGCTCTTGGGAGCGCGACGGCCAGCGCCGGAGCAAGCTTGAAGTCATCGTCGATGAGATCGAGTTTATGAGCTCCCGTGGTGGCCAGGGTGGCTACGATCAGGGCGGTTACGCCCCCGCAGCCCCTGCAGCGCCCGCGCCGCGTCCTGCCGCACCGGTGGCTACGCCGCCCGCGGTCGACGTCTACGATGAGGACATCCCGTTTTAAGGGCTGTTCACCTATTTTTGAGTGAGAGGCGGCTTCGGTTCGCCGAAGTTGCCAAACGAAAGGTATTTTGACATGGCTAATGATTTTTCTGCACGTCAGCCGCGTCGTAAGTACTGCCAGTTCTGCAAGGAGAACACTGAGTTCATCGACTATAAGGACACTCAGCTTCTCCGTAAGTACATGACCGACCGTGGCAAGATCAAGCCCCGTCGCGTCACTGGCGCTTGCACGCAGCATCAGCATGACATCGCCAACGCCATCAAGCGCGCCCGCGAGATGGCTCTCCTGCCGTACACCGTCCCCGTGGTTTCCTCTCGTGGCAACCGCGACCGCGGCTAAGAAGGGAGACGCATCATGAAGGTTATTCTTCTCGATGAGATCAAGGGCAAGGGCGGCGAGGGTGACGTCGTAGAGGTCGCTCAGGGTTACGCTGAGAACTTCCTGTTCCCCAAGAAGCTCGCTGTTGCCGCCACCAAGGGCAACCTCAAGCAGCTTGACGAGCGTCGCAACAACATCGCCAAGCGCGAGGCCGTCCGTCTGGCTACCGCCAACGAGACCAAGGCTGCCTTCGAGGGCAAGACGGTCACCGTTGACGTCAAGGTCGGCGACGAGGGCATCCTCTTTGGCTCCGTTACCGCCGCTATGATCGCTGACGCCATCAAGGCTCAGCTCGGTATGGACATCGACCGCAAGCGCGTCGAGCTCGGTAAGCCCATCAAGGTTGCCGGTGCCCACACCGTTGCTATCTCGCTGTACCGCGAGATCAAGGCCGAGGTTGTCGTTCTCGTTGGCGTTACCGCCGAGGAGCTCGCTGCCGAGGCTGAGGCTGAGGAGACCGCTGAGGTCGCCGAGGCCGAGACCGCCGAGGTCGAGACTGAGGCTGCTGCCGAGTAGCATTTGCTGCAACGCAACAATCTTGTTCTAAGAAGGGCGCTCTGGGAGACCAGGGCGCCCTTTTGTTTATTTCGCTGAGTGAGTGTCATGGTGAACGTTGCGTCGAAGTCCTATATACGGGACCGTTCATCCGTTTCGTTCGGTGATGATTGCCGGGGCGCGGCCCGTTTTGGGACCGTGGCTGATACTATGGATGCTCGCAAGCGATATGAATGAGGATGCTCATGGCATATGACGAAAGGGAGATGGGGCTGACGGTCGAGGACCGTGGCTCCAAGTTGGGTCTCCCCCAAAACCAAGATGCAGAGGCCAATGTACTGGCCGCCATGCTGCTATCGCCCGAGGTGGTCGAGGAGGCCCAGGTCGAGCTGCAGCCCGATGACTTCTACCGGCCCATTCATAAGATCATCTACACCGCGATGGTCGATATGTACAACAGCCGCATTCCCATCGACTCTATCTCGTTGATCGATTACCTGCGCAGTATCAACAAGCTTGATGCCGTGGGCGGCGAGGCCTACATTTTGGAGCTGATGGGTCAGACCCTGTCGCTCGTGAACTGGCAGCACCATGCCGCCATCGTCCGTCGCGACTCGATGCTGCGCGAGCTGATCGGTGCCACCAACGAGATCAACGCGCTGGCCTATAACGCCCCCACCGACACCAAAGAGGTCGTGGAGCTGGCCGAGAGCAAACTGCTCAAGGTCACGGCGCGCGAGGTCAAGTCGAGCTATAAGACACTGACCGAGTTTATGGTCGAGGCCTATAACGAGGCCGAGGAAGTGTGTAAGGCCGGTGGACAGGCCGCGGGCGTGCCCACCGGCTTCCCGTCGCTCGACCGCATGCTTATGGGTTTCCGCGAGGGCCAGCTCATCATTATCGGCGCCCGCCCTGCCGTGGGTAAGACGTCGTTCGCTCTGAACCTGGCGCTGAATGCCGCCGCCGCGGGCTATACCGTCGGCTTCTTCTCGCTGGAGATGTCGGGCAAGGAAATTGCCCAGCGCCTGATTTGCGCCTACGCCATGATTTCGATCAGCGACTTCCGTACGGGCCGCATTAGTCCCGAACAGTGGGCCAATATCAACGAGGCCACGCAGACCTTGTCTAAGCTCGACATTCTGATTGACGATACGCCCGGCACCACGGTGACCGAGATTCGCGCCAAGAGCCGCCGCATGCTCCACAACAAGGAGAAGGCCATCATTATCCTGGACTACCTGCAGCTGGTGAGTCCTCCGCCGGGACGTCGCTCCGAGAGCCGTACCGTCGAGGTCTCCGAGATGTCGCGTGGTTTAAAGATCATGGCCAAGGAGCTTAAGATCCCGCTCATTGCGCTGTCGCAGCTGTCGCGTCAGGTCGAGTCCCGTACCGGCAAACGCCCGCAGCTGTCCGACCTGCGTGAATCGGGCTCCATCGAGCAGGACGCCGACATCGTTATGTTCCTGGACCGCTCCGCCGATGAGGCCGAGGCCTCGCGTGACGATCGACCCAAAGAGGGCGTTACGCGTATCGTCGTGGCCAAGAACCGTTCGGGCCCGATCGGTGATGTCGATCTGATGTTCCTGCCGGCATCCACCAAGTTCTATGAGCTTGATGGGGCGCATACCGAGGAGTAGGACAGGCGCCCGTTGCACGGGTATACTGGGAATGTTTTGTGCTTCTGCGTGCCAGCGTGGCGCGTAGACAGTCCATGAATGTAAGGAGTAAACATGCCGTCAACCGTTTTGGTCGGTGCCCAGTGGGGCGATGAGGGCAAGGGTAAGATCTGTGACTTGGTCGCCGGCGACTTCGATGCCGTCGTGCGCTATTCGGGCGGTAATAACGCCGGCCACACCATCGTCGTCAACGGCAAGAAGTACGGCCTGCACCAGGTGCCCTCCGGCATCATGTATTCCGACCATATGTCGGTGATCGGTAACGGCTGCGTCGTCAACCCCAAGGTTGTCCTTGAGGAGATCGACATGTTCGAGGCCGACGGCATCACCACCAAGAACCTCAAGATCAGTGGCAACGCGCACATCATCATGCCGTACCACATCGATCTGGATGGTGCTTTTGAGCAGAAGCTCGGCAAGAAGAACATCGGTACCACCAAGCGCGGCATCGGTCCGTGCTACCAGGACAAGATGGCCCGCATCGGCCTGCGCATGCAGGACATGCTGGACGAGGCGCTGTTCCGCGACAAGCTGGAGACCGCTCTTGCCCGCGTGAATCCCGAGCTCGAGCTCATCTACCACCTGCCCACCTACACCGTGGACCAGATCTGCGACGAGTACCTGCCCATGGCCGAGCGCCTGCGCCCCTACATCACCGAGACGAGCCTGCTGCTCAACAACATGATCGACGAGGGCAAGGACCTGCTGTTCGAGGGCGCCCAGGCAACGCTGCTCGACATTGACCATGGCACCTATCCGTACGTGACCTCTTCCAACTGCACCGCCGGCGGTGCCATCACCGGCTCCGGCGTCGGTATGAAGAATGTCGACCGCGTGCTGGGCGTCATGAAGGCCTATATCACCCGCGTCGGTTCGGGCCCCATGCCCACCGAGCTTTCCTATGAGTCCGAGGCTGGCCATACGCTGACCGAGGAAGGCTATGAGTACGGCGTGACCACCGGCCGTCGCCGTCGCTGCGGTTGGTTCGATGGCCCCATCGCCAACTACGCCTCGCGTGTCAACGGCCTCACCGATATCGCCATGACCAAGCTCGACGTGCTTTCGGCCTTCGATACCATCAAGGTGTGCGTTGCCTACGACGTCGACGGCGAGCGTTACACGAGTGTGCCCGAGCATCAGGTGCGCTTTGAGCATGCCAAGCCCATCTACGAGGAGCTCCCGGGCTGGAAGTGCGACATCACCGGTTGCCGCAGCTTTGACGAGCTGCCGCAGGAGGCTCAGGACTACGTGACGTTTATCGAGGATCTGGCACACACCCGCGTGACGTTCATTGGCGTCGGCGCCGGTCGCGAGCAGATCATCAACCGATTCTGGAAGTAATCGGCACTATTTGGTTATTGCGATATACCCCTTTGCAGCCCGGACGGGCGGCCGAGGGGTATATTTGCTTGCAAAGGGCTCGCGCGGAGCGGGCCGTTCATCCATAGAGGAGGCACCCTTGAAGGCGGACACTCAAACCATCGACATCCTGTTGTTGGGCAGCGGCGGCCGTGAGCATGCTTTGGCAGCTAAACTCGCAGCATCACCGCGCGCCGGCAAGCTCTACATCGCGCCGGGTAACGGCGGCACCGCGAGCTGCGGCGAGAACGTGGTTCTCGACGATTGCGATCCTGCGGCCGTGGCGGCGTTTGCACAGAGCCACGTATGCGGACTCGTGGTAATTGGCCCCGAGGCTCCGCTCGTGGCGGGCGTGGCCGACGCCGTGCGCGCGGCGGGTATTCCCTGCTTTGGCCCGGGTGCCGAGGGCGCTCAGATGGAGGGCTCTAAGCTGTTCTCCAAGCAGCTCATGGAGCGTGCCGGCATTCCGACGGCCGCCTACGGCTCGTTCACCGACGAGGCTTCGGCTCTCGCCTACGTGCGCGAGCAGGGCGCACCGCTGGTCGTGAAGGCTGACGGCCTGGCCGCAGGCAAGGGCGTCATCGTGGCGACCGAGCTCGAGCAGGCCGAGGAGGCCGTGCGCGAGTGCTTTGGCGGCACCTTCGGCGATGCCGGCAACACCGTTGTCATTGAGGAAATGCTGGTTGGCCCCGAGTGCTCGCTGCTGGCCTTTACCGACGGCAAGACCGTGCGTCCTATGGCCACCTCGCAGGATCACAAGCGTGCACTCGAGGGCGACCTTGGCCCCAACACCGGTGGCATGGGCGTCTACAGCCCGGTGCCCATCGTGACCGACGAGGAGCACGCCACCATGGTGAAGGTCATGGAGCAGACCGTGGCCGAGCTTGCTGCCGAGGGCATCGACTACCGCGGCTGCCTGTACGGCGGCTTTATGCTCACCCCCGCCGGCCCCAAGGTGCTGGAGTTCAACGCCCGCTTTGGCGACCCCGAGACGCAGGTCGTGCTGCCGCGCCTCAAGAACGACTTGGTCGAGGTTATGCTCGCCTGCGCCAACTGCGAGCTTGATCAGATTGAGCTCGACTGGCGTGACGAGTGGGCCGTGGCTGTTGTTCTGACGAGCGCGGGCTATCCCGGCAGCTACGAGAAGGGCAAAGTCATCACCGGCATCGCCGACGCCGAGGCCATGGAGAACGTGACCGTGTACCATGCCGGCACCGCCGTGGTGGACGGTCAGCTCGTGACCAACGGCGGCCGAGTGCTTGCCGTGACCGCGCTGGGCGACACGTTTGAGAACGCCCGCAACCTTGCCTACGAGGCCTGCGAGAAGATTGATTTTGAGGGCAAGACCCTGCGTCATGACATCGGCCTGCGCGCGCTGCGTGGCCGCGACGCCTGGGATGCCTAAAGTCCGAGAGGGATGAGACGGATGGACGAGAAGAACGAAGAGCTCGTGGACGCGCAGATCGTCGAAGAGGACAGCCGCATGTATGGGCACGCTGAGGGCGAGCCTGGTGGCGAGGTCGCTGACGAGCCGGCGCTGGTGCTGGGCGACGACGACCCGCACGATGCCGAGCTGCACGAGAAGATTCTTTCGGAGGAGTGCGCCTGGAAGGGCAAGATCCTCGACGTCCACCGTCTTGAGGTTGAACTGCCCAACGGTCACCGTAGCGCCCGCGATATCGTTCGCCATCCGGGTGCGGCGGCCGTTGTGGCACTGACCGAGAGCGGCAAGATCGTACTGGTGCGTCAGTACCGCACCGCCATCGACCGCGTGACGGTCGAGGTTCCCGCCGGCAAGCTCGACCCAGGCGAGGACCCGCTCGATTGCGCCAAGCGCGAGCTGCATGAGGAGACGGGCTTTAGGGCCGGTCGCATTCGCTTTTTGACGTCGATTGTCACGTCCTGCGGCTTCTGTGACGAGATCATTCACATCTACCTGGCCACCAAGCTCGAGTTTGATGCGCCCAACCCCGATGATGACGAGTTCGTCAACGTGGATCTGGTGCCGCTGCACGAGCTGATCGACGCCGTGCTCGACGGTAAGATCGAAGATGCCAAGACCGTCGTGGGCGCCTTGGCCTGCGATAGCATCGCGCATCGCCTTGGGGGCGCGGAGCTCTAGGTTACGCGGTTTTACCAAACCGCGTAACGAGTCGACGCTGCAAACGTCCCTAAGCGGCAATCTGCCTTTCAATCGTCGCTTGCGTACCGAAGTACGCGTCGCTCCTCTTTCAAGGCACCTTGCTCGCTTAGGGACGTTTTCGCTGACGCTGCCAGAACATCGGCGTTATGCTTGTTGGGCTGCTTTTCTTTCAACTCGAACGGTTCAACCAGATTTCTCACCCTATTTATTTCTCCCCGAGGACTGCATGTTTAAGCGTTTTCTTTCTTATTACAAGCCCCAGATGGGGCTTTTTGTTGCCGATACTGTTTGCGCCCTGGTGCTTGCCGCCATTGACCTGGCGTTTCCCATTATTCTGCGCAATCTGACCGGCGGGCTCTTTACCCAGGGTCAGGCTGCTATTATGCAGGCGCTCGGTATGATCGCGGTTGGCCTGGTGCTGATGTATGCCGTCCGCTGCGCCTGCCGCTACTTTGTGAGCTATTGGGGCCACGTGATGGGCGCGCGCATGGAGTCCAAGATGCGCGAGGACCTGTTCGACCAGTACGAGCGCTTTAGCTTTGCGTACTTCGATCGCAACAGCTCGGGTGACATGATGAGCCGCGTGGTCAACGACTTGTTCGATATCTGCGAGGCGGCACACCACGTGCCCGAGTGGATTATCATCTGCGGCATCGAGATCGTCGGTTCGTTTGTGATTCTCTTTGCTATCGCCCCGGTGCTGGCGCTTGCCATGGCCGTGGTGACGGCGGTGTTTGCGGTCATCATGTTTTGGCAGAACATGCGCATGCGCGAGGTCTTCAGCGACAACCGCAAAAAGATCAGCGGTATTAATGCTCAGCTGCAGGATTCGCTGGCAGGCATGCGCGTGGTCAAGAGTTTTGCGAACGAGGAGGCTGAGCGCTCCAAGTTCCGCGCCTCGAACGACCGCTATCTTTCGTCCAAGGAGAATATGTATCACGCCATGGGCATCTACACTGCGACGTATGGCCTGCTCTCGGGCGTGTTGTACGTGATCGTGGTGCTGCTGGGCGGTTGGCTCGTTGCCCAGGGTCAGCTGCAGGCGGTCGATATGGCGACCTTCGCGCTCTACATTTCACTGTTCTGCACCCCGCTCGAGACGCTCGTCAATTCGGCCGAGACGTATCAGAAGGCCATCGCCGGCTTTAAGCGCATGGACGAGGTGCTTTCGACCGCCCCGGATATCCAGGACAAGCCGGATGCCGCGGACCTGCAGGTGACGGCTGGCGCGGTTGAATATCGCGACGTGTGCTTTAGCTACGAGGACGTTGAGCTGGGCGGCGGCGAAGAGTCTCGTCCCGTGATCGACCATATGAATCTGTCCATCAAGCCCGGACAGACCATTGCCCTGGTTGGCCCCTCGGGCGGCGGCAAGTCCACAACGTGTTCGCTGCTGCCGCGCTTTTATGACGTGGCTGCTGGATCCGTCAGCATCGACGGCCAAGACGTGCGCGACGTGACGCAGCAGAGCCTGCGCCGCGCCATTGGCCTGGTGCAGCAGGATGTCTATCTGTTTGACGGTACGATTGGCGAGAACATCGCCTACGGCAAGCCGGGCGCCACGGCAGAAGAGGTCGCCGAGGCCGCCCGCCGCGCCAATATCGATGCCTTCATTGAGTCGCTGCCGCAGGGCTACGACACGGTCGTGGGCGAGCGCGGCAGCCGTCTTTCGGGCGGCCAGAAGCAGCGCGTAGCCATTGCGCGCGTGTTTCTCAAGAACCCCAAGATCTTGATCCTGGACGAGGCGACGAGCGCCTTGGATAACGAGAGCGAGGAGGCAGTGCAGGAGTCGCTCGAGCGCCTGGCGCGCGGTCGCACCACGATCATCATCGCCCACCGTCTCTCGACCATTAAGCATGCCGACGAGATTGCGACCGTCGAGCATGGTCGCGTTGTGGAACGTGGTACGCACGAGCAGCTTCTCGCCCGTGGCGGCACCTATGCCCGTTACTATCGAATGCAGTTCGAAGGTGCGCGTGCGCACGAGCTCGACTGATTGATATGACAGGAAGTATATGGCTGAGAAGAACCCTTTGACTCCGGAAGAAGTGACGGAGTTATTCTCCGAGATCGACGCATCCGGCGTTTTGGATCCGACGCTTGCCAAAAAGCGCACCGAGCGCATGCGCGAAAAAGAGGCCGCGGCCAAGCGCGGCGACAAGGCGGCGCTGGCGCAGCTTCGCAGCGAAGATCGCGCGAGCCAGACAAAGCAGATTGACCCGCTGTCCGAGGACGACCCTTCGGGCTCGCAGGTGAGCCATACCATTACGAAGACCGCCATGGCCGTAGTTATCGGCATTCTGGTGTTGATCGTAGGCATGCAGATTGGCTACGGCGTGATGCGCCGCCTGAACACTGCCAACCTGTCCGAGAGCGTTTCGGTGGATACCGTTTCCACGGCACTGAAGGGCGGCCTTGAGTGGGGTAACGGCTTTACGCAGTTCCCGCTCGACTTTAGCGTCGACGAGGCAGACGAGCGCACGGGTACGGTAGAGGTGACGGTGTTGGACACGTCGTCTGCCAACGAGCTCGAGCTGCTGTCCAACGGGCAGATTCAGGCTGCGGCACTTGCGACCAACGCGTTGCTCAACGATAAGATTGACCGCGTGGTGTACAACGTGCACGCCTATATCGATGAGGACAGCAAGATCCAGCACGACTCTTTCTTTGGCATGTTCCCCGCGCGGGGTCATCAGAGCGCCATTTTGACGTTTGTGTGGACCAAGAGCTCGTCAAATGCCACGAGTATCGACTGGAAGATGCGTATCGTGAGCATGGACGACACGATTGCCGAGCGCATCCAAAAGCAGGTGAACTCGGTGTCGTCACTGATTGAGGACCCGGCGGTAAGCCAGACCAAGATCACGGAAGAAAAGGCCGAGCGCGACTTGGAACATCGCCTGCACGGTCGCGAGATCTTCCGCGGTGGCAAGCCCGATCGCACACCGTCCGATCTGCTGGAGCAGGATAAATAAGACGCCATCATCCCGCGTGAGCCAAGTGCCTGCGCGGGATGATTTTTCTGGGACGGGGATTAAATAATCATTCTGTTATGTATGCAGCTGGCGACAAAGCCCCGCGCTCAGAATGATTTTTTAATCCCCGTCCCAGAAAAATCATTATGCATAGAAAGTCATAATTATCATTTCGTAAACATTTCGATGAAATTAACGCCATGGCGCATACTTGCGGTTAAAATAACGCAAGGCCTAACTACCAACCTTTAAGCCGGTCCGGAGAGACCGGGAAGGAGAATTATGGCGAATAACCATACTGCGGGCACTGCTGCCCGCACCTTCGCGCCCAGCGAGCTTTGCCAGCGCATGCTGGCCAAAACCAGCAAGGGCACCTGCGGTCCCTGCATCCTGTACCTTGAGGATGGGACCATTTTTTATGGCCGTGCATGCGGTGCCGAGGGCACTGCGACCGGCGAGGTCTGCTTCAACACTTCGCTTGAGGGCTACTTTGAGGTCATGACCGACCCGAGCTATGCCGGCCAAATTGTAACCATGACCTATCCGCAGATCGGCAACTATGGCATCGACGAGACCGACGTCCAGTCGGCCTTCCCCGGCGATACCGCTCGCCCCGTGAGTGCTCCCGCCATGCGCGGCATGATCGTCCGCGACATGTGCGCCACGCCTTCCAACTGGCGCTCGGCCGTCAGCGTGCCGGAGTACTTACGTGCCCACGGCATCGTCGCTATCGAGGGCGTCGACACCCGCGCTCTTGTGCGCCACCTGCGCGACAACGGCTCCAAGATGGGCATTATCTCGACCGAGGTCTTTGACGTCGACGAGCTTGCCGAGCGTCTGGCCGCCGCGCCGACGCTGGTGGGCGAGAACCTGGTCAAGACCGTGAGCTGCTCTGAGCCCCACGCTTTTGCCGCGAGCGATCTGCCTGCTACGCATGACTTTGCGCTTGCCCCTGCCGCTCCTTCCCGCCACAACGTGGTCGCCTACGACTGCGGCGTCAAGCGCGGCATCCTGGAGGGTCTGGTCCGTGCCGGCTGCGACCTTACTGTCGTGCCGTGGGATACGCCCGCGAGTGAGGTGCTCGACATGAATCCCGACGGCGTCTTTTTGTCCAACGGCCCCGGCGACCCCGATGCCGTGGTGGAGACCTATGAACAGGTGCAGCAGCTGATCGGCAAGGTGCCGGTCTTTGGCATTTGCCTTGGTCACCAGATGATCAGCTTGGCGTGCGGCGCCCAAATGGAAAAGCTTAAATTCGGTCACCGTGGCGGTAACCAGCCGGTTATGAACCTGGTGAGCCGCCGTGTGGAGATCACCGCGCAAAACCACGGCTTTGGCCTGCTGTTCCCCAGTCTGGGCAAGCTGATCCCGGAGCTTTCCGGCGGCGAGACCGAGCATGCGGCCGATGGCGACCCGCGCGCCTGGGTGCGTCGCGGCATCGCGCCGGTCGTGATGAACGAGCGCTTCGGCCGCATTCGCCTGACGCACGTGAACCTCAACGACGGCACCGCCGAGGGCATCCAGCTGCTCGACGCCCCGTGCTTCTCGGTCCAGTACCATCCCGAGGCCTCGCCCGGCCCCACCGATGCCCACTATCTCTTTACCGCCTTTACGCGACTCATGGACGGCGAGGAGAACTACCTGGACATCGACACCGCGAAGGACCGCCTGCAGGGCTGGAATTTCGCCGAGACCGCCGCGACCGAGACCGAGGAGAACTAACATGCCGAAACGTACTGACATCAAGCGCATCCTCGTCATTGGTTCGGGCCCCATCGTTATTGGCCAGGCCTGTGAGTTCGACTACTCCGGCGCCCAGGCCTGCAAGGTGCTCAAGGAGGATGGCTTTGAGGTCATCCTGGTCAACTCCAACCCGGCGACCATCATGACCGACCCGGGTCTTGCCGACCGCACCTATGTCGAGCCCATCACCGCCGAGTTTATCGAGCGCGTAATCAAGAAAGAGCGCCCGGACGCGCTGTTGCCCACACTGGGCGGCCAGACCGGTCTGAACGCCGCCGTCGAGCTGGCGAAAGACGGCACGCTCGACAAGTACGGTGTCGAGATGATCGGCTGCGACCTGGCCGCTATCGAGCGCGGCGAGGACCGCAAGCTCTTTAACGAGGCCATGGCCGAGATTGGTCTGGAGGTCGCGCGCTCGGGCTATGCCTACAGCGTGGCCGACGCCGAGGCTATCGCCGAGCGCGTGGGCTATCCCTGTGTGCTGCGCCCGAGCTTTACCCTCGGCGGCGCCGGCGGCGGCATCGCTCACACCCACGAGGAGCTCGTCTCCATCGTGAGTCAGGGCCTGGAGCTGTCGCCCGCCCACGAGGTGCTGGTCGAGGAGTCCATTGAGGGCTGGAAAGAGTATGAGATGGAGGTCATGCGCGACCACGCCGGTAACGGCATCATCGTGTGCTCCATCGAGAATCTCGACCCCATGGGCGTGCATACCGGCGACTCCATCACCGTGGCGCCGGCGCAGACGCTCTCCGATCTTGAGTATCAGCGCATGCGCGTGGCCTCGCTCGCCATTCTGGAGAAGATCGGCGTCGAGACCGGTGGCTCCAACGTGCAGTTTGCCGTGAACCCCAACACCGGTCGCTTGATCGTCATCGAGATGAATCCGCGCGTGAGCCGTTCGTCCGCGCTGGCCTCCAAGGCTACGGGTTTCCCCATCGCTAAGGCCGCCGCGCGCCTGGCTGTGGGCTATACGCTCGACGAGATCGTCAACGACATCACCAAGGCCACGCCCGCCTGCTTTGAGCCCACGATCGACTACTGCGTCGTTAAGGTGCCGCGCTTTGCCTTCGAGAAGTTCAAGGGTACCGACCCCACGCTCACCACGCGCATGAAGGCCGTGGGCGAGATTATGGCGATTGGCCGCACCTTCGAGGAGGCCTTCGGCAAGGCCATGCGTTCGCTGGAGGACGGTCACCAGGGTATCTGCGCCGGTGGCAAGGAGGGTGCCGACAAGCTGAGCGACGATGAGCTCGCTCAGGCCGTGGCAACCCCGACTGAGCACCGCATTTTCTTTGTGGTCGAGGCCCTGCGCCGTGGCTGGGACATCACCCGCATCCATGCCGTCTGCGGCATCGATCCGTGGTACCTCAACCGTATCAACGACATGGTGCAGGTTCAGGAGAGCATCCGCGGCCTGCGCGTGGAGGACATTGACGCCGACGCGATGCGTCTGCTCAAGCAGTACGGCACGAGCGACGCCGAGATCGCCGCGCTGACCGGCTCCGATGAGCGCTTTGTGCGCGCCTATCGCAAGGGTCTGGGTGTGGTTCCCAGCATGAAGACGGTCGATACCTGCGCTGCGGAGTTCTCGAGTGCCACGGAGTACCACTACAAGACGTACGAGAACATCTACCGCACGAGCCCGGATGCCAAGAAGTGCGTTGCCCCCGACGAGACCACGCCGGCGGACAAGCCCAAGGCGATGATCCTGGGCGCCGGCCCCAACCGCATTGGTCAGGGTATCGAGTTCGATTACTGCTGCGTGCACGCGAGCTACGCGCTGGCGGCCCGCGGCTTCGAGACCATCATGGTCAACTGCAACCCCGAGACCGTCTCGACTGACTACGACACCTCGGACCGCTTGTACTTTGAGCCGCTCACCTACGAGGACGTCATGGATGTCATCGATGTTGAGCGACCCGACGGCGTCGTGGTGACGCTCGGCGGCCAGACTCCGCTTAAGCTGGCGCGCATGCTCGAGGAGAGCGGCGTGAACATTATGGGCACCAAGCCCGATGCCATCGACTTTGCCGAGGACCGCGAGCGCTTCGCCGCTCTGCTCGATAAGCTGGGCATCATGTACCCGCCGGCGGGCCAGGCCACCTCGTTTGAGGAGGCCGAGGCCGTGGCCGCGCACATCGGCTACCCGCTGCTGGTGCGTCCGAGCTACGTGCTGGGCGGCCGCGGCATGATGATCGCTTACGATGCCGAGCATCTGCGTGATTACATGGCCGAGGCTGCGCGCATCAGCCCCGACTACCCGGTGTACCTTGACCGCTTCCTGGAGGGTGCGATCGAGTCCGACGTCGACGCCCTGTGCGACGGCGAAGAGGTCTACATCGGCGGCATTCTGGAGCATATCGAGGAGGCCGGCATTCACTCCGGCGACTCCGCGACCTGCATCCCGCCGTTCAGCTTTAGCGAGAGCCTGCAGGCAAAGCTTCGCGAGACCACGCGCCGCATCGCGATGGCGCTGGGCGTGCGCGGCCTAGTCAACGTGCAGTACGCCATCAAGGGCGAGACCGTCTACGTGATCGAGGCCAACCCGCGTGCCAGCCGTACCGTGCCGTTTATCTCCAAGGCCACCGGCGTGCCGCTGGCCAAGTGCGCGGCGCGCATCATGGCGGGTGATTCTATCGCGAGCCTGGGCCTGCCGAGTGACGAGCGTCAGCTCGATTGGTTCTGCATGAAGGAAGCCGTTATGCCCTGGGGCCGTTTCCCGGGTGCCGACGTTATCTTGGGGCCCGAGATGAAGTCGACAGGCGAGGTCATGGGCATTGCCAAGAGCTATCCCGAGGCGTACGCCAAGACGCAGCTGGCGATCGACTACAAGCTGCCCGATCCCAGCAGCGGCAAGGTGTTCATCAGCGTGTGCGACCGCGACAAGCGTCACATCCTTTCGGTCGCGCGCATCCTGCGCTACCTGGGCTTTGACATCTGCTCCACCGAGGGCACGGCGCGCGTGCTGCGCGGCGGAAACGTGACCTGCGAGGTCGTGGAGAAGATCAGCGGCCCGCACGATGGCGAGCGTCCCAACATTGGCGACCTGATCGCCGATGGCAAGATCGCGGTGATCGTCAACACGCCGTACGGCCCAGGTTCGCGCGGCGACGGCTACCTGCTGCGCACCGAGGCCGTGCGCCGCGGTGTGACCTGCGTGACTGCGATGTCCGCGGCCAACACGTACGTGAGCGCCATCGAGGCGGTGCGCGAGGACCAACAGGGCCACGGCAGCGCCAACGACATGGGCATGGACGTCATCGCCCTGCAGGACCTGCCGCAGCACACGGTGTAGACTGACCTGTCCGGCCGGGGCGGGAGGGGCCGAGATTTCCCCCTTTCGCTCCGGCTGCAAGCAGAGTCGCTCAGTGGGAAATTCGGCTCCCCCGCCCCGGCCTGCGGTGACTTGGCTGTACCGTGTACTGCAGAAGGGGCTTTGTGCGTCCGGTGGCAATCAGGGTTCCGGCAACGGTGGGCAGACATCCGGCGGTTCGAACGATGGCGCCCAGGCGGGAAAGCCCGCTGGTGACAAGGCTCAGGGTGGCAAGTCCGCTAACTCACTTGCGAGCACCGGTGATCAAACGGTGGCGACCGTCGCCGCGATCGGCGGCCTGGGTGCCGCGATCGCCGCAATCGGAGTCTTTCTTGCTCGTTTCCGCCGCAAGGAAGACTAGCGCGAGCGATTGACAATCGCACACGTTTCTCAAGAGGGCCGCGGTAACCGTCGCGGCCCTCACTTTACCGGAGCGGTCTGAGGACTCGCGTCTTTCGCTTCGGACTGCTGCGCAGGGTCAATCAGGCGGAGATCTCACCCGTGTCGGGTTTGCGATAGCTTGGCGAACATAATTACGCGAAATCTAGGATTTCTCAAAAACGCGAAGTAGATGATATATTGTACTTCGCGTTTTTCAGTTAATCTTAATTTTGCGAAGTGGATTGCCATGAGACTTATTAATCGCCCGTTCTACATGAGCAAGCTTTCCAAGGTGGCAGGTACGCCTGATATCAAGGTGATCACCGGAATCAGGCGATGCGGAAAATCGAAATTGCTTGAGGCGTTTGCCAGCCAACTTCATTCAAACGACCCCTCGGCCAACGTCATACACGTCAACTTCAATCTACTTGAGTTCGAGCCGTTGGCGGAATACCATGCGCTGCATACATATGTGGAAAAGCACTATATTGAGGGTTGCCGGAATATCGTCATGATCGACGAGGTCCAGATGTGTGAAGGGTTCGAGCGGGCTATCAACAGTCTTCATGCGTCAGAGAAATATGACATTTACATCACGGGGTCGAACGCCTTTCTTCTCTCAAGCGACCTCTCGACGTTGTTCACGGGAAGAACGGTGGAGATCGAGGTCTTTCCGTTTTCACTTGCGGAGTTCTCGGCGTATCACGAGATCACTTCTCCAGCCGAGGCCCTTGCTCGCTATGTCCGCGAGGGAGGAATGCCGGGTTCCTATATCTACCAGGATGAAAGGATGCGTTTCTCATACATCTCGGATGTGCTTGAAACTCTTATCCTGCGCGACATCAGACAAAAATATCGTATACGTAATGCGGAGCAGCTTAAACGTTCCTGCGAGTTCCTGATGGATAACGTCGGAAACATCTCTTCTCTCAAGGGGATGGCGGCCGAGCTTTCACGAGCGAACCTTAAGATAAGCGACAAGACGCTGGCTGTGTATATCGACTACCTGTGTAATGCGTTTGCGTTCTACCGGTTTCGTCGCTTTGACGTCTCAGGAAAGAAATACCTGTCGACGGGAGATAAATACTACCTGGCCGACCATTCGTTTCGCTACGCCGCGCTTGGCACGAAAAAGCTCGATTTTGGCCATGTTTACGAGAATATGGTGGCAATCGAGCTTATGCGCCGCGGATGGGAAGTCTACGTCGGCGTTCTCTACCAAAAGGAAGTAGACTTTGTCGCCATCAGGCGCGACCGCCGTGTCTATATCCAGGTGAGTGACGACATTTCCCAAGAAGCGACGCTGGAGCGTGAGCTTGATCCGCTGCGACGGATTCGAGACGCCTATCCCAAGTGCGTCATCGCCCGAACAGGGCACGAAACGACTGATTGGGATGGCATCAAGGTCGTCGACCTGGCACGATGGCTTATGGGTGAATCAGGCGAGCTGGCCGTCTAGCACGCGATGACGCGGGCTGAAACGAACGAGCGAGAATTTCGTCCCGCGAGGAGGCCAATACGGCCCTCTTCGAAGGACGGAATCCTCGCTCAATCTCTTGGCGGGATATTTTGCTCGGTCGATGATCAACGGTTGGTGGAAAGCGATGCCTCGTCCGTGTCACCATTCCGTGATTGCTGGTATTTTCTGCATGCTAAAATGAATGCATAAAAGACTTTATATTTGGAGGTCTCGATGCCTGCTTTAAAGATGCTCGACAATCTTGTTCCCATCAGCGATTTCAGTCACGGTAAGGGTTCGGCTGCTTTTTCGAAGGTTGGGGACGATAATCCCGTTGTGGTCCTTAAACACAATAAGCCGGCATTCGTTATTGTGACGCCCGATGAATACAGGGAGGCGAAGCAGGCGGAGGAGGACCTCGCCTTGTTGACGTTGGCCCTTAAGAGGACGGCTGCGACAAGCGATGATGAACTCGTTTCCCTATCTGATGTTATGGCAGAGTTGGGTGTGGGCCAGGACGAACTCGATCAGATGGATGAGGTCGAGTTTGAATGAGCGGGTACGAAGTCGCTTTCTACCCGGATGCTCTCAAGGATGTTAAGCGTCTGGACGGCTCCCAACGAAAGAACGTGCTTAAGGCCATCGAGAAAATCAGAGCGAATCCATTGTCGCAGAACGAAGGCGGATTCGGTAAACCCCTTGGAAACAAGGCCGGTACAGATTTGACAGGCTTTATGAAAATCAAGCTCAGAGGAAGTGGCATTCGGATTGTGTATCGCCTCATCAAGATAAAAGGGAAAATGGCCATCGTCGTGGTGGGCGCTCGCGAAGACATGGAAGTGTACCGAACTGCCCAAAGGCGAGCGGTTGATTTTGAGAAGTGGGCGGAAGAAAATCTCTAGCTTCATGGGTGAAAGACTGGTATGCGGCGATGTGCTCCAGACACACGGGTTTTGGCAAGGCTCTGGCGATTAGAGGATTCGCCAGAGCCTTTTCCTATCCGTGGGGCACTCCTCTTGGACAGTTAGTTCAGATTTGTATTTATTTGAGGCCGCGTGGAGGGCGATTTGGGCTCGATTGAGCTGTTTTAGGTGGTCTGAACTGATAAAGGCGTACGGGCAAGAGCGAGAAGGACCTATTATCGGGTCTAAAGCGGCCCAAACCAGTTTGTTAGCGCCAATTAGCACCGCCAAAAAATACATATCTGAACTAACTGTCCACCACCCTCTGTCGATTGCTCATTTAAGCCCAAAGTCAGCCAACGTACGTAAAGGTATGGTCTATGTAATACCAGATAAACAGTACATTTTTGCTTAATTGGTATTTGGTTGAAGAACCAATTGGTATGGCTTTTGGACCCCACTTAGCCGTCTACGTTCATTTTAATGCCGCTGGGAGAATTTCGAACTTGGTTGCGCAACTGCTCCCGTATGCTGATTCAACCTAATAGGTGGCTATCTGGTTACTACCAGTTGACCCCTTGGTAACGGGTGGGCCAATTGTACGGAATGTACCGAACACCCCCCCCGTTTGATGCGTTCGCCCATGCTGCAGGGCGCGCGTCCGCGACACTTCCGCATGTCGGAGGGAAGGAGTCCAGGTGCGTAGGAATTCCATTTTCACGAAACGGTGGGTGAAGGGAAGCGCGGTTCTCGTCGCAACAGCGGCGACTCTCGTGTTCGCCAGCCCCAGCAGGCGATTGCCACGCCGCTCAAGGGCGTCGACTCGGCGACCGTTTCCCAGTCAGCCTCGAACGTCGTCGACATCGATTTCGCCGACGGCATTAAGGGGCGTATCACATTTCTAGAGGACGGCATTTTCCGTTACAACGTCGACCCCAAAGGCGAGTTTTCCGAGTACGCCACGCCGCGTAGCAAGTCCCACACGGCTAAGATTCAGGCCCAGCCCGACACCTCGGACACCTACAGCAAGCCGAGCGCAACGGTTGTCGACAAAGGCGACGCTATCGAGATCACCGGCGGCAAGGCGACCGTGGTTCTGGACAAGGCGACCGGCAAGATGAGCATTAAATCGGGCGACCGCGTCGTGGTCTCCGAGTCCGCATCCCTCGACCTTGATAAGAAGGGTACTGTCCAGACACTCGCCAAGGAGAAGTCCGAGAACTTCTTTGGCGGTGGCACCCAGAATGGGCGCTTCTTGCACACCAACCAGACCATCGCCATCTCCAACACTAATAACTGGACCGACGGCGGCGTCGCCTCGCCCAACCCGTTCTACTGGACGAGCGACGGCTACGGCGTGCTTCGCAACACCTTTGCCGAGGGTTCTTACGACTTTGGCTCTACGGACTCCTCGACGGTCACGACCTCGCACAGCGAGAATGAGTTCGATGCCTATTACTTCGTGGCAACCGAAACGGGCGCCTCGAACGTGGCGACCGAGATGCTGCAGGACTACTACAAGGTGACCGGCAATCCGGTACTGCTGCCCGAGTACGGTTTCTACCTGGGTCACCTTAATGCCTACAACCGTGATGGCTGGTCAACGACCTCGGGTCAGAAGAAGTGGGAGACCAAGGGCAGCAAGCCTTCGAGTGAGAAGGGCAACGTTAAATACGAGTCCGGCATGTCGACGGGCTACAAGCTCGACGGCACGCTTGCCGCCGAGACGCTCAACGGAGAGGGCCCCACGGTCGATACCGAGAACATGAAGGCGACCGATTTCGACCGCCAGTTCTCCGCCCAGCAGGTTATCGATGACTACGAGGACAACGACATGCCGCTCGGCTGGTTCCTGCCGAACGACGGATACGGTGCCGGCTATGGCCAGAACGGTTATTACAAGACCGGCGGCGTCAACTCCGACGGAACGAGTTCAGCCGAGCGCCTCAACGCCGTGCGTGCCAACGTCGACAACCTTAAGAAGTTTACCGAGTATGCTAACTCCAAGGGTGTGAGCACGGGTCTGTGGACCCAGTCTAACCTGGAGCCTGACAGCAACTCCGAGACCCCGTGGCATTTGCTTCGCGATTTCGACGCCGAGGTCAAGACGGGCGGCATTACCACCCTCAAGACCGACGTCGCTTGGGTGGGCTCTGGCTACTCCTTTGGCCTCAACGGCATCAAGACGGCCTACGATACGGTGACGACCGGTGCCAACAAGCGCCCCAACATCATCACGCTTGACGGTTGGGCCGGCACGCAGCGCTTTGGTGGCATCTGGACCGGCGATCAGTACGGCGGCAACTGGGAGTACATCCGCTTCCACATCCCCACGTATATCGGTCAGAGCCTCTCGGGCAACCCCAACATCGGCTCCGATATGGACGGCATCTTTGGTGGCGACCCCATCATCTCCGCGCGCGACTACCAGTGGAAGACGTTCACGCCCTCTATGCTCGATATGGACGGCTGGGGCACCTACCGCAAGTCGCCCATGACGCACGGCGATCCCTACACGGGCATTTCGCGCTTTTACCTCAAGCTCAAGGCGCAACTCATGCCCTATATCTACACGAGCGCGGCCTCGGCGGCCAACATCGACACGGGCAACGGCGATACCGGCCTGCCCATGATCCGCGCCATGCTGCTCTCCGACAACTCCGAGTACGCCGCAAGCACCTCGACGCAGTATCAGTACATGTTTGGTGAGAACTTCCTGGTGGCACCGGTGTATCAGGATACCCAGGCAGATGAGAACGGCAACGACGTTCGCAATGGTATCTACCTTCCCAACTACGGCACCGACGAGAATCCCACCATCTGGATTGACTACTTCTCGGGTAAGCAGTACCGCGGCGGCCAGGTCCTCAACAACTACGATGCGCCGCTTTGGAAGCTGCCGCTGTTTGTGAAGGCCAACGCCATCGTGCCGATGTATGCCGAGAACAACAACCCCGAGGCCGTGAGCGACACCAACACCAAGGGTACCGACCGCAGCCAGCGTATCGTCGAGTTCTTCGCCACCGAGGGTGACGGCACCTTTACGCAGTACGAGGACGACGGCTCTTCCATCCAGAACAACACGACCGAGGACGATGCCTACGGCACGATCGACAATATCTCCTACGGCGAGCATGTGAGTACCGTCTACAGCTCCAAGGCCACGGGCGGCACCGCGACCTTTACCGCCGAAGCCTCGCAGGGTGGCTACAACGGCTACGACTCCAACCGCACCACGACCTTCGTGGCCAACGTGTCCGCCAAGCCCACGAGCGTCGTCGCCAAGAACGGTGGCTCCGCGCTCAACGTGGTTGAGGTCAACTCGCAGGAGGCCTTTGACGCCGCGAACCCCGAGGCCGGCCAGGCGGTCTACTTCTACAACGAGACCCCCAACCTCAACCACTACGGCAGTGATGCAGACAGCACCGAGGCCGAGCAGGGCGAGAGCTTCAACAACACCAAGATCACCACGAACCCCAAGGTCTACGTCAAGTTCGCGAAGACCGATGTCGCTGCAGCGGCGCAGACGCTCGAACTCGGCGGCTTCGTGAACGCCGATGCCACGCTGGCCGTCGACCGCCTCAACGAGAACCTCTCCGCACCCGCGAACCTTGCCGCTCCCGAGGATGCCACCACCCCCACGAGCATCAAGCTCACCTGGGGAAAGGTCGATGGTGCTACCTCCTACGACCTTAAGGTAGACGGTACCGTGTTCGCCGTGGGCGATGCGGCGGAGTTTACGCATGCCGACCTTGCCTACAACAGCAAGCATACCTACCAGATTCGTTCGCGCAACGCCGATGGCTACTCCGCCTGGAGTGACGTGCTCGAGGCGAGCTCCGCGCTCGACCCGTGGCGCAACGTCCCCACAGCTGAGAAGATCACTTGGGAGGGCTCGCTCTATGGCAGCCACAAGGCCGATCTCGCCTTCGACCATGAGTTCCAGTCGGGCGACGGCGGTTTCCACTCCGGTGGCAACGATCTGGGCAAGGCCCTGACGGTCGATTACGGCAAGGCCTACAAGCTTGACAAGCTCGAGTACTATCCGCGTGACGACGCCGGCAATGGCACCGTGACCAAGATGCGCATCGAGACGAGCCTCGACGGCACGCATTGGACCACCCAGGAAGTCGATTGGGAGCGCTCCGCCGCCTGTAAGACGGTGGCGTTCGACGGCGCCGTGGCCGCACGCTACGTGCGTATGACGCCGCTCGCCTCGGTCGGCAATTTCTTCTCCGCGTCCGAGATCGCCATCTACAAGACCGACGGCACGGATGGCTTCGCCGTGGGCTCCAACCTCAACAAGGCAACGATCTCCGATGGCGACTACTCCAACATGAAGAACTATCTGGGTCTCGAGAACCGTGGGTCCGATGCCTCGACGTTCAACTCGCAGATCCGCGACCACTTTGCTGACCTCAACAATAACGGCGTCTACGACGTCTACGATTACTCGTTCACCATGGCGGGGCTCGACGGCGGCACCAAGCAGAAGGGCAAGGTCGCTGGTACCCTTGCGGTGATTCCGAGCAAGACTGAGGTCGAGGCCGGCGATGAGATCACCGTCGATGTCTATGCGGCCGACGCCAAGAACGTCAACGCCCTGGGCGCGCTCGTCAACTTTAAGAGTGACCAGTTTGAGTTTGTGTCCGAGAGCATCTCACAGGATGGTTCGACCGCCGGCATGGAGAACCTGTCGCGCGAGAAGATCCAGTTTGAGGACGGCACGCAGACCATCAACCTCGCTTTTGCCAACCGCGGAGATGGCAAGCTCTACAACGGCACCGGCGCGGTGGCGAGCTTCAAGCTCAAGGCCAAGACCGCCGGCAAGGTTGAACTGCCCTCGACATCTTGGCTCATTGGCCCGGCGTGCGACGCACTTGAGTTTGCGAGCGATGGCACGGTGACGATGCCGGACGTTCCGCAGCCCACGGTCGCCGAGTACGGCCGCGACGCCTTCGACATCACGATGACCAACGACGAGCTCACTACCGATGACGGCACCAACGTCGAGAAGCTTATTCAGCAGAAGAGCTATAACGCGCTGTTCGATAATAACGAGGGCGACAACGGCTTTGAGTTCCTGTGGGACTGGAGCGGCAACTGGGACAGTGAGGGCAAGCTTCCGAGTTACGTGAAGCTTCCCACCACGATGACATTTGCCTTTAAGACGCCATCGAAGCTCGATGCCGTCGAGGTTGTCAACCGCAACGGCGGTAACGGCACCGTGCAGAAGATCAAGGCCGTCGTGACGTTCGAGGATGGCTCGACCCAGGAGTTCGCGGGCGGGGAGTACGATTCCTTCCAGGCTCGCTACGCCTTTGGTCTCTCTGCCGAGAACAAGGGCAAGAAGGCGACCAAGGTCGAGATCACGCCGCTTGAGGCATCGGGTGACCAGATGCTCACGCTGCGCGAGATCAACTTCAACTACACGCAGGGTGTCGAGGCCATCGAGGGCGTCGAGCTGGGCAAGAACCAGACCGAGTTCTTTGAAGGTGATGTTACGCTCGTCGACGCCAAGGCCACGCCTGAGAGCGCCGGCTACCCCTACGTGACGGTCGAGAGTTCCGACCCCTCTGTGGTGAGCGTCTCCGCTGTCCAGGCCGGCGATAGCGTGAACTACTACCTGCGTGCCAACAAGGCGGGCAAGGCAACGATCACGGTGGCATCGGTACTCGATCCCTCCAAGACCGCATCCTATGAGGCCGAGGTCAAGGCTGGTGTCGACACCTCTGCACTCATGGCAGCGCTTTCCAAGGCCGCGGGCTACAGCGAGTCCGTCTACACCAAGGATTCTTATGCAGCTCTCACCGCTGCGGTCGAGGCGGCTCAGAAGCTCCTCGACGGCGGCCAGGGCAGCTATAACAAGAAGGATGTCGCAGACGCCACGGCCAAGATCGAGAAGGCAATCGACGGCCTCAAGATGCGCCCCGTCGATGAGAAGAGCCTCATCAACACGCCCGAGAACCGCGAGAACGTCAAGGTGACCGGCTTCTCGAGCGAGGCCGACTACGAGGGCAGCAACGCCGTCAACGCTCTTGACGGCGACGAACAGACGCTCTGGCACAGCGACTATGCCTATAATGCCGGTATGCCCCAGCACCTGACCGTCGACCTGGGCCGCGACTACGATCTCACCGACGTCACGTTCCTGCCGCGCCAGGACGGCGGCACGAACGGCGATATCTTTGAGGCCGAGGTGCTGGTCTCCGATACCGCCGACGGTTATGAGATGGGCACCGCCACGTCGATGGGTACGTTTACCTTCGACAACGACGGCCGCGTGCTCACCGACCGTGGCGACTGGAAGCAGATGAGTTTTGGTGTCGCGCGCGGTCGCTACGTGACCGTCAAGGTGCTCCACGCCGGCGGTGGCAGCGTTGACGCCTACTGCAGCATGGCGGAGCTCAAGTTCTACGGTACGGCCGTTCCCGATCCGGTGGCGAAGGACGACCTCACTGCCGCGATTGAAAAGGTTGATGCCGAGGTTGCAGCCGGCGACCTTAAGGCCAGCGACTACACCGAGGCTTCCTGGACCGTGTTCCAGAACGCCTTGGCGAGCGCCCGCGCCATCTTGAGCGACGAGAACGCCACGCAGGACGAGGTCGACCAGGCACTCAAGGCACTCGAGAGTGCTCGCAACGCGCTCGAGAAGACCCCGGTGACCCCGGTCGAGAACCCGACCAAGAAACAGCTCAAGGCCCTGGTCAAGCAGGCGAAGGAGACTGACACCAAGGGAAAGACGGCCGAGTCCGTCAAGGCCCTGACGGACGCCATTACCTACGCCGAGGATGTCTTGGGTGATGAGAATGCTTCCGACACCCAGCTCCAGGCGGCCTATGACCAGCTCAAGCTGGCCATCGAGGGCCTCAAGGATGCCGACTCCGGCAACCAGGGCGGCTCGGGCAACACCGGAGGTTCGGGCAACCAGGGTTCCGGCAACGGCTCGAACGGTGGCGGCCAGACGAGCAAGCCCGCAGGCGACAAGGCCCAGGGCGGCAAGAAGAACGGTTCGGCGATCCCCAACACTGGCGACCAAACGGTGACGACTGTCGCGACCGTCGGTGGCCTTGGAGCCATCATCGCCGCGATCGGTGCCTTCTTCCACCGTCGCAATAAGGCTGAGTAGTCCCAGCGATAACTAAGCAAACGTGCCCGCCGCTCCACCAAGGACGGCGGGCATTGCTTTTTTATTTCAGCCAACGTACGTCATAGCAATCCCCGGTAGGTCGAGGGTGCTCTGCGGCGGCCCGGTGTTTTCATCTGAACGACTTTGCGCAGCAACCGGAGTGAAGATGAAAACACCGGGCCGCCGCAGAGCACCCACAGACCGCAGGGACGGGAGCAGCTATACTACTCTCAGTAGTTAAGGGGCGCGGATTCGCCGCGTCACCGCTCTCAACAGGAGGTCTTTGTTTATGGCAGATCAGAAGCCGGTTGTCGGGATCATCATGGGCTCCAAGTCCGATCTGGGCGTTATGGAAGGTTGCACCGCCGAGCTCGAGGCGCTGGGTGTGCCCTACGAGCTCGTGATCGCGAGTGCGCATCGCACGCCGGCAAAGGTCCACGAGTGGGCCTCGACTGCTGCCGACCGCGGCATCAAGGTGATTATCGCTGCCGCCGGCAAGGCTGCTCACCTGGGCGGTGTCGTGGCTGCGTTTACGCCGCTGCCGGTTATCGGCGTGCCTATGAAGACGAGCGATCTGGGTGGTATGGACTCGCTGCTGTCGATGGTGCAGATGCCCTCGGGCGTGCCCGTTGCCTGTGTGGCCATCAACGGTGCCAAGAACGCTGCCATTTACGCCACGCAGATCCTGGGCGCCTGCGACCCCGAGTACCGCAAGGTTATCGAGAAGATGAAACAGGAGATGGCTGACGCCTAAGCGCTCTGCCAGTCCATTTGCAGCATAAGGAGAGCCATGTCCGACTATCAGGGAAAGCGTTTTTCGGCTTCTCGGATTCCCGATCCAGCCAAGTCGGGAGCAGCCCGCGCGCCGCAGCAGGGTCGGACATCCTCTCCTCAGCAGCCGCGCGCGCCGCGTCCCGTGACGCCGGCGAAGCATCGCCGTCAGGATACGCCGGCTGCATATCGCCCTTCGTCATACAGTACGGCCAAGAAGTCACCTCGCTCTTCGGCGCATACCGCGCCATCGAGCTATACCGAGCCGCCGCGCAAAAAGCGCCGCTCCGTCATTCCCATTCTGCTCATCATCATCGGCATCGGCCTGATCGTTGCCGCTGCCGCCATCTTTATCAACGCGCAGATTGGCTACAAGCAGGCGAGCGAGTCGTATCAAAAGATCGAAAAGCAATATGTGAGTGACAAGGACGCCAGCGGCGTGCCGATTATCGACTTCAACGCGCTTGCCCAGACAAATCCCGAGGTTGTGGGTTGGATTTACGCGCCCGGCACTAACATCAACTACCCCGTGGTGCAGACCAACAACAATTCCAAGTACCTCAACACGCTGTTCGACGGCACCGCCAATGCCTCGGGAGCCATCTTCTTGGATAGCGACGACACCGCGCCGGGCATGGTGGATCAGCAGACCACGATTTACGGTCATCATATGAACGACGGTTCGATGTTCAACGTGATTTCGGATACGACCGATCAAGCGACGTTCGACAGCATGGAATACGTGTACTACATCACGCGCGATGCGACGTATAAGTTGCGCCCGCTGGCGACCAAGGTGGTCGAGGACACGTATGCCAAGGCGCGCACGCCCAACTTTGAGGGCGATGACGGACTGAAGAATTATCTGTCCGAGATGCTCGACGGTGCCTCTGCCGTGGCGAGCGATGCCACCGATCGTGCCGCTTCGGCAACCAAGGTCGTAACGCTTGTGACCTGCCGTTCGCTGTCATTTAGCAATACGCGCGCCGTCATGGTGCTCACGCCGGTCGAGGAATAAAGTGTCCGGGCCCCGTCCCAAAAAGACTACCCTGGAAATCAAAAGGAGAAATGATGCTTGAAAGCGGCAAATCGATGCCTTCGGTTGATGCTTGGCTGCGCGAAGCCAAGGCCGATGTTTCGGCGGCTGATTGTGGGATGTACCTGACACACAACGGCGTGGTGCGTGCGACGCCCAAGGCCGAGGTGCGTGGGGTCGAGACAGATGGTGTGGCGCCTGGGCATAAGGTGGGCGGCATGGTGTTTGGCTTCGATGCCGAAAAGGTACAGGCCGCTATCGAGGCAACGCGCGCGATGCCGGGTATCGGCTATGTGCGCGTGTGGCTGGCGAGTGGCGAGCTTACCGTGGGCGACGACATCATGCTCGTACTCATTGGCGGAGACATTCGCCCGCATGTGGTCGATGCGCTACAGGCGCTCGTCGGTACCATCAAAAATGAGTGTGTGAGCGAGGTCGAGCGCGAGGCGTAAGGCCGGCAGCGGCACTCGCCAACAAAAAGCCCGCTGGCAGTTTAATCAGTCTGCCAGCGGGCTTTTCTGTGCGTTGGAAAAATCTCGGCATTGCGTGGCGCTACACGCGCGTCGCATCCTTGGGGCTCATGGTCATGCTCTGGAAGCGGTTTTCCATGTAGTCGTTATCAAAATATTTGCCGTAGAACTGCGCGACGGGAATATCCGGCTCCGTGCCGTTGACGCGCTGGTACCAGTAGTCGAGCGACTGCAGCGTCATGACGCCGTCGACCAGCATAATGACGGTAAAGATGGCGGTAGCCGAGTAGCGACTCTTCCACGGAATCATGTTGATGAGCTTGAGCAGCCTCGGCAGCAGCAGCTTGATCCAGATAAGGCCACCCAGGCCCCACAGGCAGGCAAAGCCCGTGCAGGTGCGTCCGCCCGTAAGGACGGCGAGTGGGTCGGGCATGCCGAACAGCTTCATGTGCGAGTAGCTCCACGAGACCACGCCAAATGAGGTCTGCATAAACCAGCCCACGAACACCTCAAAGCTCGCGCCGAGCACAGCACTTACCAGGAAAATGATGATGGGGTTCTTTTTATAGAAGCGGTTGAGCACCATGGTCATGAGTACGGCACCAAAGCCATAGATGGGGCTGAAGGGACCAAACAGCATGCCGGCGCGGTCCTGGTAGACGCCTGGGTCGTCGACCGTCATGTGCCAGATGTCCTCGGCGATCAGGCCGAGCACGCAGCAGACGAGGAATACCCAGAACAGGTTGAAGTAGTTGAGCTTGATGTAGCCCTCGCCGGTTTCGTCGCGGCCGAGCATGCCCTCGGCGGCGGCATCGCGGTCGAGCATCTCCTGCAGGCGGCGCTGCAGTTCGCGCTCCTGGCGAAGCGTAGGATCGACGGTGGCTGAAAGCGCGATGAGGATACCGAGCTGAATAGCGGGACGAAGCAAGAAGAGCCCGATGCCCTGGAGCATCACGTCGACCAAAAGCTCGACGACGGTGAATGCAATAAGGATATAGGACAGGCGGGCGGCGTTGCGGCGCTGGTTTTTGATAAGATCCAGGCCAAAGATGATCAGGATGACGGCACTTGCCGCAGAGAGCATGATGCCGGCGACGATGAGTCCAACCGAGACCAGCATATTGTCGCCGAGCTTGGCGGCGGCGTTGCCGTTAATGAGCGCGGTGATGACCTGCCACATAAAGGCGGCGACCGACGGGAGTGTGCCCACGCCGGACAGGATGCACAGGACGGCGTACACCTTAATGATGAGGGGAATCTTCTTGACCTCCGTGGCGCTGGGGACGCTGGGGTCGAGTCCGTTTCGATCCATACAGAACCTTTCTCGCTTTGTCCTAGATTACAAGGATACGCCGCCGACCTGCCAAAAGACAGGACGAACGTCCCAATTGCAACAATGTAGCCCCTAGCGCGGGCGAGACACGGCGCACGGGAAGTCTTCGAGGCCGTTGCCCCTGAGAGTGGACTACCCAATAAAATGTTTGGTCGCAAAACGGATAATAAGCTCGGTGGGCTTTTAAAAAGCGCTGCTCATGCGCGGGGGAGCGCGTCGCGCCGTGCGTATAATAAGGCGGGTAACGCCAAAATACGAGGCTCTGAGGGGATGCCATGTCTCAAGAAACCATCCGCGCGGCCGAGCGTGCCGCGGGACAGGTGAATGCCATGTCGACGTATGATCCGGACTCTGACCAGCTGCATGAGGAATGCGGCGTTTTTGGTGTCTGGGCGCCCGATCGCGACGTGGCTCGACTGACGTACTTTGGCCTGCGTGCACTGCAGCACCGTGGCCAAGAATCGGCGGGAATCGCTGTTGGTGACGGCGGTACGGTTATGGTCCGCAAGGATCTAGGCCTGCTCGACCGCGTGTTCTCCAATGCCGACTTGTCGACGCTCTCCGGTCAGCTGGCCGTGGGTCATGTGCGCTACGGCACCGCCGGCGCCAAGAGCTGGGAAGCCTCTCAGCCGCACCTCTCTACCATCAATAGCGTCATTATCGCGCTCGCGCACAACGGCACCCTCGTCAACACCGACGAGCTGCGCCGCCAGCTGATCGAGCTGGGCGTGCCGTTCCTCTCCAACTCGGATTCCGAGGTCGCGACCAAACTCATCGGCTACTTTACTCAGCGTACAGGCCATCTGCGCGAGGGCATTCGCAAGACCATGGAGCTCGTGCGCGGCGGCTACGCCATGACGCTTATCAACGAGCAGGCACTCTACGCATTCCGCGATCCGCACGGCATTCGCCCGCTGGTGCTGGGCAAGCTCGTGGACGAGGGCCTGGACCAGGCCGATGCCGCATCCGTTTCGCAGCTGCCGTCGCAGGACGGCGCCGCGACGGTCGACTCCGCCGTCCGTGTCACGCGCGCCGGCGGCTGGGTCGTTGCTTCCGAGACCTGCGCACTCGACATCGTGGGTGCCGAGTACGTCCGTGACGTCCGCCCCGGCGAGATCTTGCGCATCAGCGCCGAGGGTCTGGTATCCGAGCAGGGCGTGCCTGCAGCCGAAGAGCCCGCAAACTGCATCTTTGAGCAGGTCTACTTCGCCCGTCCCGACTCCATCATGAACGGCAAGAGCGTCTATGCCTGCCGTTATGACATGGGTCGTCAGCTGGCACACGAGGAGCCCGTCGAGGCCGACCTGGTCATCGGCGTGCCCGACTCCGGCCTGCCGCCCGCGGAGGGGTATTCGCACGAGAGCGGTATTCCCTTTGGCGAGGGCCTTATCAAGAACCGCTACGTGGGCCGTACGTTTATCGAGCCCACGCAGGAGCTGCGCGCCATGGGCGTGCGCATGAAGCTCAACCCGCTGCGCGACAACATCGAGGGCAAGCGCCTGGTCGTCATCGACGACTCCATCGTCCGCGGCACCACCATGGTGCAGCTCGTCAAGATGCTGCGCAACGCCGGCGCCAAGGAGATTCACATTCGCATCAACTCGCCCGAGGTCATCTGGCCGTGCTTCTACGGCATCGATACCGACGTGCAGTCGCAGCTCATCAGTGCCAACAAGACGGTCGATGAGATCTGCGAGTATATCGGCGCCGATTCGCTGGCCTTCCTTTCGGTCGAGGGCCTGCTGAAGGTCATGCCCAAGGGCGGCTACTGCGATGCGTGCTTTACTGGACGCTACCCCGTGGCGATTCCCGAGAGCTTTGGCCGCGACAAGTTCATGGAGGGCTTTAAGCCCCGCAACCTGGACAAGCCGCTGCACTTTGACGATGACGCCGTGGTCGAGAAATACGACGACCGCAGCTGGGAAGAGGAGCACGGTGAGGCCTAAAACCTGCCATGTAGGGACAGGTTTATTTTGGTAGGTTTTACCTGCTGTTTTGTTGATATGACGGCGCGTGCTGTTATGGCGTGCGCCGAAATGAACGCAACTATGAGCACCGTTTGGCGCCCGTGCGGCGCCACGGTAGTGGGAGAGGAAGGCTCAGATGAGCGACAGCAAGCATGTGACGTACGAGGACGCCGGCGTCGATACCGCCGAGGGTGGCCGCGCCGTCGACGCTATTAAGCAAATGGTTAAGGACACCAACCGTCCCGAGGTCATCGGCGGTATCGGTGGCTTTGGTGGCCTGTTCTCGGCCGCCGCGCTCAAGGATATGGAAGACCCGATCCTGATTAGCGGCACCGACGGCGTGGGCACCAAGCTCGTGCTCGCCCAGATCATGGACCGTCACGAGACGGTGGGCCAGGACCTGGTCGCCATGTGCGTCAATGACATTTTGGCTTCGGGCGCCGAGCCGCTGTTCTTCCTGGATTACGTTGCCATCGGTCACATTGAGGCCGAGCACATGGCAAAGATCATCAAGGGCGTGGCCGACGGCTGCAAGCTCGCGGGCTGCGCGCTCGTGGGCGGCGAGATGGCCGAGCACCCGGGTGTCATGGCCCCTGCCGATTACGACCTCGCTGGCTTTACCGTGGGCGTCGTCGACCGTCCCAAGATGCTCGACCCCGCGAACGTTCGCCCCGGCGATGTGATCCTGGGCCTGCCCTCCACCGGTGTGCACTCCAACGGATACTCACTCGTGCGCAAGGTTATCGGTGTCGACGGCATCAAGCCGGGCACGCCCGAGGCTGCTGCTAAGGCCGAGGAACTGAGTCGTCCGCTCGAGGAGCTCGGCGGTGCTTCGCTGGCCGACGCTCTGCTGGCTCCCACGCGCATTTATGTGAAGCCGATTCTTGAGCTGCTGCGCGGTGGCGCTCCGGTGCACGCGATTGCCCATATCACCGGCGGCGGCATTACCGAGAACCTCAACCGCGCGCTGGCCGACGACGTCGACGCCGTGGTCACCCGCAACGGCGCCGAGATGGGCTGGGATGTTCCGCCCGTCATCACCTACGTGTCGCGCCAGGCCGAGCTCGCGCCCAACGAGGCATGCAAGACCTTCAACATGGGCGTCGGCCTGTGCCTGATCGTCGCCCCCGAGGACGAGGCTGCCGTGACCGAGGCCCTGGTCGCGCTGGGCGAGAAGCCGTTCCGCGTGGGCGAGTGCGTCGAGGGCTCCGGTAAGGTCGTGTACTCCGATGAGCGCTAACGAGCAGATGGCTGCTGCCGCGAGCCTGGGCTTTGTGCCCTACACCCGTCCGACCGGCACCGATACGGCCGAGCCGCTCAAGATCGGTGTGCTCATCAGCGGTTCGGGTACCAACCTGCAGGCGCTGATCGATCTGATCGCCGCCGGCAAGCTCAACGCTTCGATTGAGCTTGTGGTGTCGAGCCGTCCTTCGGCTAAGGGTTTGCAGCGCGCTGAGCGCGCGGGCATCCAGACGCTCACGCTGTCCAAGGATGTCTATGCCGACCCCATCGCCGCCGACGAGATCATCGCGCACGAGCTGCTCGAGCGCGGCTGCGAATATGTGGTCATGGCCGGTTACATGCGCATGGTGCACACGCCGCTGCTGGCGGCGTTTCCCAACCGCGTGGTCAACTTGCATCCGGCACTGCTGCCGAGCTTTACCGGCGCGCATGCGATCGACGATGCCTTTGCGCGCGGCGTCAAGGTAACCGGTGTGACCGTGCACTTTGCCAACGAGATCTACGACAACGGCCCCATCATCGCCCAGCGCGCGCTGGCTGTTGAGGAGGGCTGGGACGTCGACACGCTCGAGGAGCACATCCACGCGATTGAGCACGTGCTGTATCCCGAGGTCGTGCAGATGCTCGCCGACGGCCGCGTCCACGTGCTGGAGAGCGGCAAGGTTGCAATTGACGCGCCTCGCGGCTAGCGGCGCACAGTACAATTTAGCCGAGTAGTCAGGGTGGTCATTGGCGCCAAGGCGCGCGTGGCCACCTTTTGTTTTGGGTAGTCATCGGGAACGGTCTTTAACGACTGGTCATTCAAGAACGTCGCAGGTGACTAGGTGAGAGAGGTGAGCGCATGGCGGATAACGAAGCGCTGTTTACGCCTGAGTTGGTGTTTTTTGATTGGGAGTGTGCGACGCCGGATGAGGTGTTTGCGCGGCTCGAGGGCGAGCTTGCACCACGTGGCTACATTGCGTCCGGTTGGCTCGGCGCCGTTCGCACGCGCGAGGATGCCTATCCCACGGGTCTTGCCATGCCGGCGGCAAACATTGCCATTCCGCATACCGATCCGGGGTTTGTGGCCAAGCCCTATATCGCGGTGGTGAAGCCCGCCGCGTCCGTGACATTTAACGCTATGGCTGGCATGGACGCTCCGGTGCCGGTGCAGATCGTCATCAATCTGGGTATTGCCGAGCCGGGCGGCCAGGTCGAGGCCCTGCAGGCGCTCATGAACATCTTTATGGACGCCGATGCCGCAGCCGACGTGCTCGGCCAGACCACGCCCCAGGGCATGGTCGACGCCATCCGCCGCCACTTCTAAGGTGGGGCTGAGTCGGCACTTGGGGACGTTCCTTTTAATATGAGCAGGACATTGTCAAGAGGCAAAATCGGGCCTGGCCCCAACGATATGGGGTCAGGCCCTCTCCCTATATCAGCCCGTCCGCGGCGACCT
>CABUTO010000020.1 GCA_902494535.1 uncultured Collinsella sp. | reverse complement strand
TTGCTGCTCTACAGTCCTGCGCAAGACGGAAAGCACATTAAGTGCTTTCCTTTGCGTGCGGAACTCGCGACAAACTTAAACAGCGGGCCGCCCGGACCGGGAATCCGACGTGCTCGTCGGGGCAACGTTCCCTACCAAAAAGGGACAGGTTTATTTTGGTCGGTTTTATCTGGGGAAACGTCGCGCTCCAGCGGTGATCCGACCTCACTAACACTGTAGATTGACGGTGTTTTCGGAAGTATGCGGCAAATTATGAACTTACCGAGCACACAGGGATTTTGCGATAACAAACCCGCAGGTAGAACGCTTGAGCATATACGGTGTGGTCGACCCATCAAGATTTTGCCGCATACTTCAGAAATGCAGGCGAATATCGTGCGGTCTAACCGCCCATTTACCGCAAAGAAGGCCGCTTCCCCTAGTAGGAAGCGGCCCCAAATCTTACGAATAGACGATGGTAAAGGGTTCCGACGTTTCGGCGCCCCCTGTTGAAGTGCAGCGTGTGCCTTCGAGCGTTACTGAAACCACTTGGTCGACATCAATCAACTTCGTTGGCACCCAAATGTTCTCTCCGCTATTGCGTGCCATCGAAACATAGAAATTGTACGCCCCTGCGTCGTCATCTTCGATAATCTGCTCCGATCCATCCTTGTAGCTGACGGTCAGCTTATTATCAACTGCTTCATAGCCCAAATCATCGATGTGCGTCTGGATGGAAAACGGGCTGATCTCAAGAGACGAGTCACCGGAGCGGAGTTCCTTTGTATCGACGTACGCCCCAACGCTAAACTCGGACGTCGATGCTTTAAACTGCCTCGCACTCTCACCTTCGCCCTCGGTCCACTGGATATTCCAGGTGACCGCATGTTGAAAACCTCGCTCGCGATCCATAGAAGCAAAGTACATCGTGCCATTAATGACAGTATCGCTTGATGTGTCCTTATCAATGGTGCAGCGTGTGTCAGCCCATTCCTCGCCGAAGTTCATGCTGGGTGTACCGATGCCTTGTTCTTCTTCACCATAGAGAACAAGTTCGCCTGTCTCTGCTGCCGGCTTGTAGTAGTTAACGCCATTTGGATTGGACAACGTAAACGTCACGGCTCCGCAGCCGTTTTGGTCAATAGCCATCTCATGGATATCAAGCGTATAGCCGTTACCCTCGACGGACAGATTAACCTCCTGGACTGCACCCTCCAGGCTTTGGGGCGCGATGCCATCACCAAACTCTCTGGTGTAGGTATATTTAGTTCCCGATGAGCCTCCGTTGGTCCAGGTAATGGAATCCCCATTGCCGTGGTTTCCCCAGGCTGAGGCAAAATAGCTGGAATTGACAACGGCGTAGGCGACCCCTCCGGTCGCCAACACTCCGGCAAGACATCCGATTACGGCAACATACAGAGGTTTCGCGTGACCCTTTCGACGAAGCGGCTTTCCAGCCGCAGCATCAATAACACGGTCGGCAAGATCGCTATCGGCTTGGATGGACTCAAAGGCCTGCTTGATTTGATTGGATTTCACGGTCGCCCTCCTCTAGGATGAATTTGAGCTTCGATCGACCACGAGCTAAACGCGTTCGAGCGGTCGCGGCTGGCACATGCAGTAACTCGGCAATCTCTGAGGTCGAAAAGCCCAGATAGTAATAGAGCACGATGGGAACACGGAATCGCTCCGGAAGTCGCATAACGTCTGACAGGACCGCCTTGGACTCCTCCTGCGCCGTCGAAAGCGAATCGGCCAGGTTCTCAATATCCTCCACACGCCTCCATGGCTTTCGAAAGAGCGATTTGCATTCATTGATCGTGACCCGGATAAGCCAGCGGCGAAGATGCTCCCGACTTTCAAAGTGTCCATCGCTTTTGAGCAACTTAAGAAAGACGTCTTGTGCAACATCGTCGGCATCGGCGCGATCGCGCAGGTACGTCAATGCGATTCGAAACACGACATCCCGGTGATCTTCGACCGCCTGTCTAAAAGCTTGTTCTTCCATAATCACCTCCCGGTGATGCTGATATTTCTTGCTGAGGCCCTCACCATAGATACGCTCTGGCCGGACGAAATGTTTCAAATTCAAGCAGGAATAACCTACCAAAATAAACCTATCCCCTTTTGGCAGGTTTTCTTCAACAAAAAAGACCCGCTTCCCTGTTGGGAAACGGGTCTTTGGAAGGGCGGTTAACGTACTTGGAAGTTACTCCTCGTCGTTGTCCTTGGCCTCTTCGGCGTCGTCGGTGTCCACGAGCTGGTTGAGCAGCTCGTCGAGGGACGCCATGTCCTCGTTGATGGCACCGTTGGCGGGAGCCTTCTTGTCGTCGATCGGAGCGCCCAGGAGCTCCTCGTCGGCGTCGGCGTGATGCGTCGGCGCGGCAGAGGTGCCCAGCAGGATGTCGTCCGGACCGTCGGGGCTAAAGACCATCTGCAGCAGCTGCGAGAGGTCTTCCTCGTCGGCAACGTCGTCGTTGTTCTCGAGGATGTAGAGCAGGTCGTGGGCCTCGAGGCCGTCACGGAGCTCCTCGATCGCCTTGGCACCGATGCCATCGATGCGCAGCAGATCTTCCTCGGACTTGCCGACCAGGTCGCCGACCGTCTCGATGCCGACCTCGCTGAACTTGTTGGTCCAGCGCTGCGACACGCCCAGGTCGTCGAACAGGTACAGGCGAGCCTTCTCGGCGGAGATGGTGTGGCCGTTGCGGGTGAACGAACCGTCAGCACCACCGAACTCGTCGTAGCCGGCCCAGTCGAGCTGCTGCGGGAGCTGCTCGTCCAGGTCCTTGAGCTCCACAGGAGCCCACTCGGGCAGCGACTTGGCGTTGGGCGAAGCCGGGCCGTCGATGTCCACGTAGCCGTCGGCCGTACGATACGTCAGCTTGGCGTTGGCGTACGGCTTGAGGCCGGTACCGGCCGGGATCTTCTTACCGACGATGACGTTGGACTTAAGGTCGAGCAGGTGGTCGACCTTGCCCTCGATGGCAGCCTCGGTAAGGACGCCGGCGGTACGGATGAACGAAGCGCTCGACAGCCAGGAGTCGATGTTGGACGCGACCTTGAGCGTACCCAGGATGACGGGCTCGGCCACAGGAGCCTGACCGCCCAGACGGGCAACGCGCTCGACCTCGTCGGCGAACTCGTAGCGGTCGACGTACTGACCAAGCAGATACTTGGAGTCGCCGGGGTTGGTGATCTGAACGCGACGCAGCATCTGACGTGCGAGCACCTCGATGTGCTTGTCGTTCAGGTCAACGCCCTGGCTGGTGTAGACGTCCTTGACGCTCTCAACGAAGGTGTGCATCGTCGACTCGATGTCGGTCAGCTTGCGCAGGTTGCGGAAGTTGACGAAGCCCTTGGTGATCTGATCGCCGGCGCGAACCTCGCAGCCGTCCTCGATCTCGGGCATAAAGCGCACCGAAGCGGGGACGCGACGCTCGTCGAGGACACGGGTGTGATCCTCGGAGTCGGTGAGCGTCAGCACGTACTCGGACTTCTCGGGCTTAATAGAGAGGTGACCGGAGTACGGAGCCAGCTCGGCCTCGCGACCCAGGATCTTCTCGTTGACGTTGCCGACGATATCGAACATACGGCTGACCGTAGGCAGACCCTGCGTAATATCGTCAACGCCAGCGACGCCGCCGGAGTGAATGGTACGCATCGTAAGCTGCGTACCGGGCTCGCCGATGGACTGGGCGGCAATAATGCCGACCGCGGTACCGATGGCGACCGGACGACGGGTGGAAAGATCCCAGCCGTAGCACTTCTGGCACACGCCGTACTTGGAGCGGCAGGTGAGCAGCGCGCGGAGCTTGACCTTCTTGAGGCCCGCATCGACCATCTTCTGGATGTCGGCGACCTTCTCGATGTAGCCGTCCTGCTCAAAGAGCACGGTGCCATCGGGAGCCACGACGTCCTCGATGAAGCAACGGCCGACGAGGTCGGTGTTGAGGTCAGTGGTGCCGGGGATGATGAGGTTGTAGGTGACGCCCTCGTGCGTACCGCAGTCCTCCTCGCGGACGATGACGTCCTGGGCCACGTCGACCAGACGACGGGTCAGGTAACCAGAGTCCGAGGTGTGGGATGCGGTATCGACCAGGCCCTTACGGGCGCCGTAGGTCGAAATGAAGTACTCGAGCGGCAGCAGGCCCTCGCGGAAGTTCGCCTTAATGGGAAGGTCGATCGTCTCGCCGGACATGTCTGCCATCAGGCCACGCATGCCGCCGAGCTGACGCAGCTGGGTCTTAGAACCACGGGCGCCGGAGTCGGCCATCATGTACAGCGGGTTCTCCTCGTCGAACATGTCGAGCATGAGCGCTGCAACCTTATCGGTACAAGCGGTCCACTCGTTAACGACTTCGATGTGGCGCTCCGTCTCGTTGATGAAGCCCTCCTCGAAGTACTCGTTGATCTGGTCGACGTTAGCCTGGGCGCGATCGAGCAGCTCCTGCTTCTCGGCAGGGATGAGAGCGTCCCACACCGAGATGGTGAGGCCGGCGCGGGTAGCGTAGTGGAAGCCGGAGTACTTGATGGCGTCGAGGATCGGACCGACCTTGGCCTCGGGGTAACGATCGCAGCAGTCCGCAACCAGCTTGGCCACATCGCCCTTGACCATCTTGTAGTTCATGAACTCATAGTCTTCGGGCAGGCACTGGCGGTTGAAGATGATGCGGCCGATGGAGGTCTCGAAGCGCGCAGTCTTGTTGCCGGTGACGTCGTAGTCGACAAACTCGTTCTTGCCGTTCTTGACGCGGAAGATACGGGTGCCGTCCTCGTTGATGACGTTGGCGTCGGCAGCGGACACGCGGACCTGAATCTTGGCCTGCATGTCGACCTCGGAGCGGCAGTCATAGGCGTGCAGCGCGTCGTCGAAGCTGGCGAACACGTGGTTCTCGCCCGGCAGACCGTCGCGGACCTGGGTGAGGTAGTACACACCGATGATCATGTCCTGCGAAGGGATGTTAACCGGCTTGCCGGATGCCGGCGAGCGCAGGTTGTTCGCAGAGAGCATGAGCACGCGAGCCTCGGCCTGAGCCTGGCTGGACAGCGGCACGTGGACAGACATCTGGTCGCCGTCGAAGTCGGCGTTGAAGGGCGAGCAAACCAGCGGATGCAGGTGGATAGCCTTGCCCTCGACCAGCACCGGCTCAAAGGCCTGGATGGACAGACGGTGCAGGGTCGGTGCACGGTTGAGCAGCACGACGCGGCCGTCGATGACCTCTTCGAGAATGTCCCACACAAAGGTGGCACCGCGGTCGATAGCGCGCTTGGCACCCTTGATGTTCTCGACCTTGCCAAGCTCGACTAGGCGCTTCATGACGAAAGGCTTGAAGAGCTCCAGCGCCATGGTCTTGGGCAGACCGCACTGGTGCAGCAGCAGCTTGGGGTCGGTAACGATTACCGAACGGCCGGAGTAGTCGACACGCTTACCCAGCAGGTTCTGACGGAAACGACCCTGCTTGCCCTTGAGGGCCTCGGCGAGCGACTTGAGCGGGCGACCGCCACGGCCAGAGACCGGGCGACCACGACGGCCGTTGTCGAACAGGGCGTCCACGGACTCCTGGAGCATGCGCTTCTCGTTGTTCACGATGATCGCAGGGGCGTCCAGGTCGAGCAGGCGCTTGAGTCGGTTGTTACGGTTGATCACGCGACGGTACAGGTCGTTGAGGTCGGACGCGGCGAAGCGGCCGCCGTCAAGCTGGACCATCGGGCGCAAATCGGGCGGAATGACCGGAATGACGTCCAGGATCATGTTCGCGGGGCTGTTGCCGCCCTTCAGGAAGGCGTCAACGACCTCGAGGCGCTTAACGGCCTTCTCGCGCTTCTGCTTCTGGGAGTCCTCGTCGGCGATGATGGCCTTGAGCTTCTCGGCCTCGGAAGGGAGGTCGATGGCAGCGAGCAGGTCGCGGACGGCCTCGGCACCCATGCCACCCTTGAAGTACATGGAGTAGTAACGGGTCATCTCACGGAACAGCGGCTCATCGGAAATGAGGTCGCGCTCGCTGAGCTTCATGAAGGCGTTGAAGGCGTCCGTGCGGAGCTGCTTCTCGTCCTTGCACTCTTCCTCGATGTCGACGATGCCAGAGGCGATCTCCTCGGGGGTCAGCGGCTCCTCGTCGGAGAACTCGTCAAAGTTCTCGGGGTTGCCCTGCTCCTTGAGGGACTCGATCTGGCGGGCGCACTCGGCATCGATCTCTTCCAGATCGGCGGCGAGCTCCTCGCGCAGGTCGTCGGCGTCAGCCTCGCGAGCCTCGTAGTCGACCTCGGTGATGATGTAGCTGGCAAAGTACAGAACCTTCTCGAGGTCCTTGGACTTGATGTCGAGCATACGGCTCATCGGGAAGCTCGTGGGGCTCTTGAAGTACCAGATGTGGGACACGGGAGCGGCGAGCTCGATGTGGCCCATGCGGTCGCGACGCACCTTGGCCGAGGTGACCTCGACGCCGCAGCGCTCGCAGACGATGCCCTTAAAGCGGATGCCCTTGTACTTGCCGCAGGAGCACTCCCAGTCCTTGGCGGGACCGAAAATCTTCTCGCAGAACAGGCCATCCTTCTCGGGCTTGAGGGTACGGTAATTGATGGTCTCCGGCTTCTTAACCTCACCGTGCGACCAGGAACGGATCTGGTCGGCGGAGGCAAGGGAGATCTTTACCGAGTCAAAATCAGTAGCTTCGAAATCTGCCACAGTCAACTACTCCTTATCAGTGGTCGTGGCGGCGACAGCCTCGGGTGCCTCGGCGGTCTCGGCATCCTGGGCCTCGACGTCGGTGTCAACGCCGGCGAGCGCAGCCAGGTCGTCGAGAGCAGAGGTTTCCTCGGCGGTCACAGGGGCGGAGGCGTCCTCGTCGGCATCGTGCATGGGCTCGATGTCCAGTGCGAGGGAACGGATCTCCTTGACGAGAACCTTGAAGGACTCGGGGATACCCGGAACCGGGACGTTCTCGCCCTTGACGATGGACTCGTAGGTCTTGACGCGGCCCACGGTATCGTCGGACTTGACGGTCAGGATCTCCTGCAGGACGTTGGCAGCACCGTATGCGTACAGTGCCCAAACTTCCATCTCGCCGAAGCGCTGGCCGCCGAACTGAGCCTTGCCGCCCAGCGGTTGCTGGGTAACCAGGCTGTAAGGGCCGGTCGAACGGGCGTGGATCTTGTCGTCGACCATGTGGCCGAGCTTGAGGATGTAGGACGTACCCACGGTAATAGGCTCGCGGAACTCCTCGCCGGTGCGGCCGTCGAACAGGCGGGTCTTGCCGCGCTCGTCAAGCTGGGTGACGAACTCGGGGCGCATGTGATCGCCAAAGGCAGCGGTGGCCTTGTTGAGCATGTTCTTGTTAGCACGACGAATGACCTCGGCGATCTCGTCCTCCTTGGCGCCGTCGAAGACGGGCGTCGCGGTGAAGAACGGACCGGGGACGTACTTGTCGGAGTCGGCCTGCTCGGTATCCCAACCGCAGGCGGCAGCCCAGCCAAGGTGGCACTCGAGCAGCTGGCCGACGTTCATACGCGAAGGAACGCCCAGCGGGTTGAGGATAACGTCGATCGGGGTACCGTCAGCCATGTAGGGCATGTCCTCGACCGGCAGAACGTTGCAGATAACACCCTTGTTGCCGTGGCGGCCGGCGATCTTATCGCCCTGCTGGATCTTACGACGCTGGGCGACGTAGACGCGCACCTGCTCGTTGACGCCGGGAGCCAGATCGTCGCCGTTCTCGCGGCTAAAGCGGACGACGTCGATGACGCGGCCGTAAGCGCCGTGAGGCATCTTAAGGGAGGTGTCGCGGACGTCGTGGGCCTTGGCACCGAAGATGGCGCGCAGCAGGCGCTCCTCGGCGGTCAGAGCGCTCTCGCCCTTAGGCGTGACCTTGCCGACCAGGATGTCGCCAGGGCCGACCTCGGCGCCGATGCGGATAATGCCGTCCTCGTCGAGGTTGGCAAGCATGTCCTCGGAGAGGTTCGGGATCTCGCGGGTGATCTCCTCGGGGCCGAGCTTGGTGTCGCGGGCGTCGATCTCGTGACGGGTGATGTTGATGGTCGTCAGCAGGTCCTCGGCCACCAGGCGCTCGGACACGACGATACCGTCCTCGTAGTTAAAGCCTTCCCACGGCATGTATGCCACGGTGAGGTTCTGACCCAGTGCGAGCTCGCCGTGATCGGTCGAAGGACCGTCGGCCAGGGGCTCGCCCTGCTCAACGGTGTCACCGACGCGCACGAGCGGACGGTGGTTGATGCAGGTGGACTGGTTGGAGCGCTGGTACTTGGCCAGATGATACTCATCCATGCCACCGGCATGCTTGACGATGATCTTGGCGGCGTCGGCAAAGATGACCTCGCCGGCATTCTTGGCCAGGGTGACCTCGCCGGAATCCAGGGCGGCGCGACGCTCCATGCCGGTACCGACATAGGGAGCGGCAGGGTGAACCAGCGGCACGGCCTGACGCTGCATGTTGGCGCCCATGAGCGTACGCTTGGCGTCGTCGTGCTCGAGGAACGGGATCAGCGTGGCTGCGACGGAGAGCATCTGACGCGGCGAGACGTCCATGTAGTCGACGTCCTCGACGGGCACGTCGGCGGGAGCGCCGAAGGAGCCGTCGAAGTCGCGGGTACGGGCGATCACGCTATGCGGACGAACGATCTTGCCCTCGGCATCGGTCGTGATGAACTCGCTGGTCTTGGGATCGAGCGGCGTGTTGGCCGGCGCGATGACGTGCTTCTCTTCCTCGTCAGCGGTCATCCAGTCGATCTGGTCGGTGGCAACGCCGTTCTCGACACGACGGAACGGGGCCTCGATGAAGCCATACTCGTTGACGCGGGCGTAGAGGGCGAGCGAGCCGATCAGGCCGATGTTGGGGCCTTCGGGGGTCTCGATCGGGCACATGCGGCTGTAGTGCGAATTGTGAACGTCGCGGACGGCCGTCGGCACGTTGGTGCGGCGGCTGGAGCCGGACTTGTGGCCGGCAAGACCACCAGGGCCGAGTGCGGACAGACGGCGCTTGTGAGTCAGACCGGTCAGGGGGTTCGCCTGGTCCATGAACTGCGAGAGCTGCGAGGAACCGAAGAACTCCTTGATGGAGGCCACGATCGGGCGGATGTTGATGAGCGACTGTGGGGTGATCTCGTCGATGTCCTGGGAGCTCATGCGCTCGCGGACGACGCGCTCCATACGGCTCATGCCGATACGGAACTGGTTGGCGACGAGCTCGCCGACGGTGCGGATACGGCGGTTGCCGAAGTGGTCGATGTCGTCGACCTTGAAGCCCTGCTCGCCGGCAGCGAGGGACAGCAGGTAGCGCAGCGTCGCGACGATATCCTCGTCGGTGAGCACCGTGACCTCTTCCTCGGTGGTGAGGTTGAGCTTCTTATTGACCTTGTAGCGACCGACGCGGGCCAGGTCGTAGCGCTGCGGGTTAAAGAGCAAACCCTCGAGCAGGCTGCGGGAAGCGTCCACGGTGGGAGGCTCGCCCGGGCGCAGACGACGGTAGATCTCGATGAGGGCGTCCTCGCGGGTGAGAGCGGTGTCGCGCTCCAGGGTGCGCTTGATCACATCGGAGTTGCCGAGCAGCTCGATGATGTCGTCATTGGTGACGGCGATGCCAAGGGCGCGCAGGAACATCGTGGCGCTCTGCTTGCGCTTACGGTCGATGGAGACCATGAGCTGGTCGCGCTTGTCGACCTCAAACTCGAGCCAGGCACCGCGGGACGGGATGATCTGGGCCTTGTAGATCTGCTTGCCCGAATCCATCTCGGAGCTGTAGTACACACCCGGGGAGCGGACGAGCTGCGAGACGACGATGCGCTCGGTACCGTTGATGATGAAGGTGCCCTGATCGGTCATCATGGGGAAGTCGCCCATGAAGACGAGCTGCTCCTTGATCTCGCCGGTCTCCTTGTTGGTGAGACGGACGTCGGTCAGAAGCGGAGCCTGATAGGTCATGTCCTTCTCGCGGCACTCCTCGACGGTGTGCGCGGGGTCGCCGAACTGATGCTCGCCGAAGGTAACCTCGAGAACATGGTTCTGGCTCTGGATGGGGCTGGATTCCTTGAACGCCTCACGAAGGCCCTCGTCCTTAAAACGCTCAAAGGATTCCCTTTGAACAGAGATAAGGTTGGGGAGCTCCATGGCCTCCGGGATTTTCCCGAAGCTGACGCGCTTGCGCTCAGTGGCAGTGTATGCGTAGGTCACCAGGTTTTTCCTCCTTCACGGAAATGCTCGGTGGGTTGGCGAGGCATAGCTTCGCCAGTTATCGCAACCTAATAGTTTATCAGGTACCGACCGTTGGGCAAGAAAAGCCTTGACGCGATTGAGTTTTTGGAGTAGCAAAGTTTTTCGACGGAAAAGATGCAGGTAGATAGGTGTATATCGAACATCTGTTCATATATTTTCTGTGAACAGAGAGCCGGCAATCGCAGCTCTTATAAAAAACGGGCGCGAACCGAGGTCCGCGCCCGTAAATGTCGATGTCCGAAGGCTTACTTGCGCATCAATCCGCCGCGCTCGTCGATGGCGTCCCAGAAGGCGCTGGCAAAGCGAGGATCGCTTGCGGCCATGAGGGCGTTGGTCGCCATCCAACCAGAGGGCGTGCCGGTATCGTAGCCCGAGAGCGGGTCGATGACGACAGCGTACATAGCCTCGCGGTCGAGCGAGCGAGCCATGGCGTCGGTAAGCTGGATCTCGCCGCCCTTGCCGGCCTGCTGATCGGCGAGCAGGTCCATGACCAGCGGGCTCAGCAGATAGCGACCGACGATGTACAGGTTGGACGGAGCCGCCTCGGGGGCAGGCTTCTCGACCAGACCGCCGATGCGCCAGACAGCGCCCGGGTCTGCGTCGCCGGCGTCCTCAAAACCCTCGAGCGAGCCAACACGATCGCCAGCGATGACGCCATAGCGGCTGACTTCCTCGGGAGCGCACGCGGCAACGGCGATAACCGAAGCGCCACCGTGCTCCTTGGAAACGGCAAGCATCTTGTCGCAGATGTCACGGTTAGGCACAACGTAGTCGCCCAGAAGAACCAGGAAGTTCTCCCCTGCCACGGCGTCGGCAGCAGAGCGAATGGCATGGCCGAGGCCCTTGGGCTCGTACTGATAACGGAAGTCGACCGGCATGCCGCCCGCGTGGGCAACAGCATCGGCGTAAGCATCCTTACCGCGCTCGCGCAGCAGATTCTCGAGTGAGCGATCGGGCTGGAAGTAGCTCAGCAGCTCGGGCTTACCGGGAGAGGTAACGATGATGGCGTCATCGACCTCCTCGGGGTCGAGCGCCTCCTCAACGACATACTGAATGACCGGCTTGTCGAGCACCGGCAGCATCTCTTTAGGCGTGCATTTAGTGCCAGGCAGAAAACGCGTGCCGAGACCGGCGGCGGGGATGATTGCCTTCATGTTATTCAAGGATCCTTTCGCAGGCGCAGAATACGCCCTGTGCGTGCGGCACAACGGCCGCAGACCAAATTGCGATACCTGAGTATCTTACCGCCGGAGACATCCGTCGCCGTAAGGCAAACGCAATTCTTCAGCAGGTCAACGCAAATTAATGGTCGAATGGTGCAATTTTTGGCCCCAGCGGTAACGGGATTGGCACGGCGAAGATATCGGTATTCTGCGTGTCGAGCAATGGGAATGAGGGGCTAAAACAAAAAAGACGGGACTCGCATAGCGAGCCCCGTCTGCAAAGAAATCTGGCAAGAAAGCCTGATTACTTGAGGGTGACAGCAGCGCCAGCAGCCTCGAGCTTCTCCTTGGCAGCCTCGGCGTCCTCCTTCTTGGCACCCTCGAGAACAGCCTTGGGAGCGCCCTCGACGACCTCCTTGGCCTCCTTCAGGCCAAGGCTGGTGAGCTCACGGACGGCCTTGATGACCTGGATCTTGTTGTCGCCGAAGCCCTCGAGCACGACGTCAAACTCGGTCTTCTCCTCGGCCTCGGCAGCGCCAGCAGCAGGAGCGGCGACAACGGCGGCAGGAGCAGCGGCGGAAACGCCGAAGGTGTCCTCGATAGCCTTGACGAGCTCGGAAGCCTCGAGAAGGGTCATTTCCTTAAGAGCATCGATGATCTCATCGGTGGTAAGCTTAGCCATTTCTAAGTCCTTTCGGTTTCCGTGTCTGTGCACGGAGATCAGTTAAAACACGGCGCGAATGCGCCAGGGGTGCGGCGTTGCCGCCGCGGGTGAAAACAGCGACTAGGCTGCCTTCTGCTCGGAGACCTGCTGGATCGAACGAGCGAGACCAGAGGAAACGCCGTTGACGCAGACAGCGATGTCGCGAGCGAAACCGGAGATGAGACCGGCGATCTGACCGAGAAGCTGATCCTTGGTGGGCAGCTCGGCGATAGCCTTAACATCATCAGCGGAAACGGCCTTGCCGTCGGAGATACCACCCTTGATCTCAAGGACACCCTTGGAATTGGCGGAGAAGTCCTTAAGGGCCTTAGCGGCCTCGACCGGCTCGGTCTCGTAGAACACATAAGCGACGGGGCCGGCGAGGATCTCGTCGATCTCGGGCTGCTCCTGGTTCTTGAGGGCGATCTTGACCAGGTTGTTCTTGTAGACCTTCATCTCGGCGCCGCACTCGCGAAGCTGATGACGCAGCTCCTGAGCCTGCTTAACCGTCAGACCGTTGTAGTTGACGACGAACAGACCGGCGTTCTCGGCGATACGGGACTCGATCTCTGCAACCTTGTCGATTTTGTACTGCTGGGGCATGAATTACACCTCCTCGAACTCTTTCCGGGCACGGTCCGCCACAAGGACGTGACGGGGGCATGTCCAAAAAGAAAGCCCCCGCGCTGCATGAGCGACGGGGGCGAGAAGACATATCTACTCGACCACCTCGGCTGGCGGGATACCCCATTAAGCTCGCGGGCGATGCCCGTTTGCACCGGCTGTCTCTGGCAGCGGATTCGTGCGTGAACCGTAAGTATTATGGCGGGGACCCCGGCGTCGGTCAACGGACACGAGGATTCGTACACAAACCCTGCATACGCTCCGGTCCGAGGGGCCGGGTTGAGATTTTCGCTCGGTCAAGTCCTGGCTCGCTCGAAGAGCACATTAAGTGCTCTTCGGCTCGTGCGGAATCTACGAAAATCTCAACCCGGCCCCTCGGACCGGAGCTGCGGTAACTTTGCTGCGAATCCTCGTGTCCGTTGATCGACGCGCCCCACGCATAACCCTTATGTCGGTAGGCTGATGTGTTGCATCCCTGGGGGCTACAAGGCAGAAACGAAGTTGGACAGGCGATTTAGGCCTTCGTCCAAATCTTGGTCGGAAACGCAATAGCTGAGGCGGATGTGACCTTCGGTTCCGAAGCAGTTTCCGGGAACTAGGGCTACGTTGGCCTCTTTGATGGCTTTGATGCAGAAGTCTTCGCTGGTTAGGCCGAACTTTTTGATGCGCGGGAAAGCGTAGAAGGCTCCTGCGGGCTCTACTGCGTCGAGGCCCATGGCGTTTAAGGCTGCGAGTACACGTTTGCGACGAGCTCGGTAGACTTCGAGCATGGGGGCTGGGTCGACGGTCAGGGCTCGCGTTGCGGCGTCCATCTCGAAGGAGACGGCACTCGATACTAAGTATTGGTGAGCCTTGGCAATCTCGGCAATGACGGGCCCTGCGGCTGCAAGCCAACCCAAGCGCCAGCCGGTCATAGCCCAGGGTTTGGAGAAGCTCTCGATGACCACCGTCTGCTCGCATAGCTCCGGGTGGCGCTGGGCAAAGCGCTCGTAGCCATCCACGTAGACCAGACGGTTGTACACGTCGTCGCAGACCACATAGATGCCCGCCTGGTCTGCCACGCGCGCCACAGCGTCGAGCGATGCCGCGTTGAGGATGCAGCCCGTAGGATTGTTGGGCGAGCAGATGACGATAGCCTTAGTCGCCGGTGTCACGCAAGCACGAAGTGCATCTTCGTCAATCTGGAATTGCGCAGGCTCCGTATCCAAAAAGACCGCTTTGGCGTGATTGGCCACGACAATGCTCTCGTACAGGCCAAAGGCCGGCGTGGGGATAATGACCTCGTCGCCGGGGTTGAGCATAGCCATGAATGCTGCCGACAGGGCCTCGGTCGCGCCGTCGGTCAGGATGATCTCGTCGGCCGAAAACGTAAGGCCCGCGTCCCCCATGTAGGCAGACAGCGCCTCGCGCAGGGCGGGGCGACCGTTGTTGGGCGGATAGTGCGTGTCGCCGCGGCCCAGCGCGGCGGTTACCTCGGCGCTAATCACATCGGGTGTAGGAAAATCGGGCTCGCCGAGCGCGAGCGCAATGCATCCTGGGTGCTGGGCAGCGAGCGCGTTAATCCGACGGATGCCGGAGGGCTTGAGCGTGGCAAGCGAGGTATTCATGGGCAGACGCATGGCGCTCCTTTCGTAAGGGTTGCACTAGGATAGCGCGGCGAGGCGCCGTCAGACGGTGTAACCTAAACGGAAACCGACCGGAAAGGAGGCGGCATGGAGACGACCGCGCGCGGCGAAGTACCAAAAACGTTGCAGACCATTGCGTATATCAGTATTCCCGATAGCGCCGATCTTGAGTTTTTGCTCTGGGACCTGCAGGATGCCATCGCCGCCTATGCACAGCTTTCCGGCACCGTGCTCCCCCGCCCGGTCAACTTGAAGGCAAATGACACCGGTGTAGTCGATGGCATGGTGCTCGCTGTTGATGATGCCTTTGATGATGAGGCGATGAGCGTCGTAGAGCAGGCGCTTGATTGCCTTGGGGGCACGGAAACGCGCGTCTATGTTGTCGTCCGGGCCGCCTATGAGCGCAGCGAAGGGGCACGCATGCTCATCGAGCGTCTACGCCAAGCTTGCGAACTCCGCAGGCTAACGTGGTGCGGCGGCGTTATCGCCTACACCGGCAGCGGCGTCGCGGCGCTTCGTCATTCCCCACGCATGGGGCTCCTGCGTCGGCCGTTTTCCGAAGCGATGGATAAGCTGGTGGGCGCCGTGCGCATGGGCCGCTCCATTGAGCATGCGCAGCGACTTGGTGGTGGTAATGCCGGTAGCGTCGATGTCGACGGGATGGTGCGCGCCAAACCCGCGCTGCCCGCACCGATCTGGCATGCCATCATGAAACGCCTCGGTACCCGTGCCCAATCAGATATCTAAATTACAGAGCGCCCCAGTCAACGGCCTCGCGCCAGCGCTCGACAAGGCGTTCCAGACGCCATGCCGCATTGGCGGGACTCGTCGACGGCAGAACGATGGCGGGTAGCCCCGTCCGCTCCTGAAGATAGCGTTTGTAGAGCCGCCCTGCCGTACCGCCGTTACAGACAACGACCTCGATCGGCGCGGCACCGGCAATGCGCTCAATATGTGCCGGCACAACGTTTTTGATGCTGGCGTCACTCGAGCCCTTGATGTCGCAGCTCTCGATCACATCCCACAGGGCCACGCCGCCGTTCAGCAGCATGGATCGCTTGGCGGCAATCGAGGCGTCGAGCGTCGCAGGCTCACTGCCTGCCAAAGGGTCGCCCTCGTTGGGCGGCACGGGCACACCGAGGCACGCGGCCATCACGCGCCAAAAGCGGTTCTGCGGATTGCCATAGTAGAAGGCATTGGCACGCGAGAGCACCGAGGGAAACGACCCGAGCACCAAAATGCGCGAGCGCTCGTCAAACACAGGCTCAAACCCATGCTCAATATGTTGATAGCCCTCGTCGGATGCAGCCATGGCCTAGGCCCTCAACAGATAGCGCACCTCGTAGGGCGCAAGCTCAAGAGTACCCGTCAGCTCAACCGTGGGCGCGCCGTCGGCAAGCAGGTCAACAAAGGACCCGTTGAGCTCGCCAGCGCCAAAGGCGAAGGTCTCGTTCACGGCATTGACCGCCACGAGCACCGTCGCGTCGTCGCAGGTGCGCTCAAACAGTAGCTGCTTGTTCTGGATCACCACGTTACGGTACGCGCCGTAGTTGAGAGCGCGTGCCGCCGCACCGTCTGTCGAACGCAGGTGCGCGAGCTGCTTGATGAAGGCCGTCAGCTCGTTGGGTGCGGGCTCGTCGAGCGCAGGACGCAGCGTCCAATCGCCATCAGGGCCGCCCTTTTCGCCGGCAATCCCCCACTCGCTGCCATAATAGACACATGGGATGCCCGGCATGCCAAACAGCATGCCGTAGGCGGGACGCAGGCAGGACTTGTCGGTGAGGATGCTTGCCAGGCGCGGCACGTCGTGGTTATCGACAAACGACAGCAGATGTTTGCCGCGGTAGATGCACCACGGATCGCCGCCAAACTGGCGATGCAGCGAATGGGCGATCTCGAACATGTTGACCGAGTTAAAGCTGGAATACAGCCCCTTGTAGCACTCGTAGTTGGTGCAGGAGTCGAGCATCTCGTCGTTGACGATCTGGTTGTAGTCGCCGTGGAGTGTCTCGCCAATCAGTACAAAGTCGGGCTTGACCTCGCGGGTAAAGGCGTGCAGACGACGCATAAAGTCGCGGTCGAGCATATAGGCGACGTCCAGCCGCAGGCCGTCGACGCCAAAGACATCGGCCCAACGGCGCACGGACTCGAGCAGGTAATCAACCACGGCGGGATTTTGTAAGTTGAGCTTCACGAGCTCAAAATGGCCCTCCCAGCCCTCGTACCAAAAGCCGTCGCCATAGCAGGAATCGCCGTCAAAGCTAATGTGGAACCAGTCCTTGTAGGGCGAGTCCCACTTGCGCTCCTGCACATCGCGGAAGGCCCAAAAGCCGCGGCCCACATGGTTGAAGACGGCGTCGAGCACCACGCGGATGCCATGGGTGTGCAGCGTCTCGCACACGGCGGCAAAGTCGGCGTCCCCACCCAGGCGGCGGTCGATGTGGCGCAGACTGCGTGTGTCGTAACCGTGGCTATCAGACTCGAGCGGCGGGTTGATGAGCACGGCGCCAATACCGAGTTCTTGCAGGTAATCGGTCCATTGGGCAATCTTCATGATGGGGGCATCGGGGTTGGACGCGGCGTTGGCAGCCTGGGCGAGCTCATCCTCGGCAACGGGCGCGGCGTTTTCGCGCGGAGCTCCACAAAAGCCCAGCGGATAGATCTGATAGAACGTCGTCTCGTATGCCCACATAGCAACCTCCCGGTAAGCTCAACACAACGATATCCATTGTATGCCCAGCAGGGTAGCTAATTTGGGACGGGGCTATTTTAGCTACCCCGCATCCGATGCAGGGGTAGCTAAAATAGCCCCGTCCCAAATTAGCTACCCCAGCCCCTTTCTAAGTTGCGGTGAAATAGTTCCCGCTTGGGCCTTCAGAGGCCTTAAACAGGAACTATTCCACCGCAACTGATGAGGGGACGTGATTAGGCGACGACCTTGGCGCGGCGTATGGCCGGGAATAGCACCGTGATGGCGAGGATGACGCCCACGACGGCAATCGCCCCACCCGCGAAGCCGATCCAGGCGATACCGGGACCCGAAACCACGGCGCCGCCAATCGCCGTGCCCGTGCCGATACCCAGATTGAACAGGCCCGAGAAAATCGACATGGCGACAGCCGACGAGTCCGACGGCGTGTACTTGATGAGCTCGGCCTGAAAAGCCACGTTAAAGGCCGTACCACAGCAGCCCCACAACGCGCAGACGGCAAGCACCGCCACGAGCGCCGAAGCCGTGGGAGCCATGAGCAGCAGGGCCGCTGCCACGCCGGAAAGCGTGAAAGCCAAGAACGGGAAGCGGTGCCCGTCGAACAGACGGCCAAACAGCCAGCTGCCCACCAGGCCGGAGCAGCCAAACGCCGTGAGCGTCATGGTGATAGCGCTTGCGTCGACATGCGCGACCTGAGCCAGGAAGGGCTCGATATAGCTGTAACCCGCGTAGTAGCCGGTCGCAATAAAGACCGTGACCGCGTAGAGCGCGATCAGGAACGGGTTCTTAAGCAGCTCGGGCAGCTGTTTGACGGTAAAGCGCTCACCCGCCGGCATGGCCGGGAACACCGCCGCCTGGTACACCACCGCAGCGGCAGAGAAGGCCCCGACCGCGGCAAACGTCATGCGCCAACCCACGGCCAGCCCGATGGCGCGGCCGATCGGCAAGCCAAAGATCTGCGCGATGGACGAGCCCGTGGCGATCATGCTGATGGCGAGCGCCCCATGACGCGTATCGACCAGACGCGAGGCCATGATCGAGGCGACCGACCAGAACACGGCGTGCGCGCAGGCAACCACCAGGCGCGCGCAGACTAAGATGGGATAGGTCGGCGCCAAGGCAGACAGGAACTGGCCCAGCGAGAACACGGCAAGCACGCCCAGCAGCATCCGCTTGAACTCAAAGCGCGAGGCAAACACCATAAGCGGCAGCGACAGCAGCATGACACCCCAGGCATAGACCGAGATCATGATGCCAGCTTGGGCCTCGGTGAGCGAAAACGACGCGGCGATGTCGGTCAGCAGGCCGATGGGCATGAACTCCGACGTGTTGAATACGAACGCGCAACAGGCGAGCCCGATAAGCGGGAGCCACTGCTTGAGTGAGATGCCATCTTGCTTTGTTTGAGCCATATAGGAAAACCTCTCCGATTGTCTTGGGCGGTGGGCGATTATAGCAATGAGAAGTCTATAAAATGAGCAACAAAAGAATTCTTGGAAAACGATCGTTAACGGACGGCGCGCCAATTCTGCTTAGAAAGCAAGATACACAGGAACTCAATGTTGAAAAAGCGGCTTCATCTTCGGGCTATCGCGCCTGCTCGGATACGCACAAGGACACCCCCAAGAGCACGTCAATTTCGAGCCAACTCGCAACCGCACAATGAACTAGCAAAAGCAGCATATAAGCAAACGCCCCATAATAAAGTCCCTCGTGTACAAGCGCCGTCACTGAAAGTACCGACGGCAGCGCCACGCTCGAAACTACCCATCCAACAAGAACCTGGATAGCGCAACTTGCAACCAGGTTCCATGCCACCAGCAGCATTGCGGGACGCGCGATTTCTCTCCAGGAGGAACGAAGCACCGTGAACGAACGCATGATGTAGCGTGGTGCAAACCGAATGCCCCGTAGCCCCCTCTGCCCCACGTCTGCATCTTCAATCAACACGAATACGAACGACGCGGAAAGAAGCGTCACGATTACCGTCACCACAAGCGAGCACAACACCCCGAGCTGGCTGCTCGCAAGCGAGGCAAAGACTACAATTGCCGATAAAATCAAGTGAACCAAATAAATTAGTAGCGCCCCAGAAATCTGGAGGGGAACCGTCGAGGCCAAGAGATAAACCGGAAGGGTTCGAGCCGGTTGCACCGTCTCTTTGGATCGGTCGACAGCAAATAATGAAAAAACCGCATTCGATAGAAGCAGGTTCAAAAAGGCTGCGACCACAGTGCAAATAAGCGTAATGGACGGATTGATATAGGCGAGCTCAGTTGCAACGTTTGATACACCAATTTGAAGCGCGCTCATAACAAACAAGGGGATATATAACGCCATCGTGCAGCCACTCCGGCATCCCTTCGCCCGATCGCCCGATTCCAGAAAGACATTGAAGTTCTCTCGCAAGTTCACTCCATACCCGTTTTCTTACTAAGCAGGGCGAACGGGCGCCAATATAAACGCCGGTCCGCCCATCCATAATTTCTAGTTTTAACGTCCAGACTAGTCTGTCCAGCCGTCGATGTAGTCGCTGTTAAGCTCAAAGTACTGCGCGGCGATATCTTTCGCCAAGGAGTACGAATTAACGAGCGGGTGCATCGCGAGGCTCTCGACAATGTCGCGCTTCGATCGGTTAACGATGCCACGCGCCACGGTGCGCTCGTAGTACTTGACGCGACGAATCAATTCGAGGTTTCCCGCGGGCACAGAATCGGCTTCGACGCGATGCGGTACGCAGCCATCGGTGGAGATATCGCACGTTGACTCAATGACATCTGTATCGAGAAGGCCGGGGATGGCGCCATTGTTGGGGGTGCACAGGATCATCTGCTGCGTCTTGCCAGAGCGAGCAATATCCATGAAACGGAGCGCGACACCCGCGTATCCACCAGCATCTTTGCCGTACACGTCAAACGTCCACGGCTTGTCGCGACGAATACCCGTCTCGGCCGCCATGTAGTTGTTTTCGCGCATTCCGTACCACTTCTCAAAGCACGCGAGGCCTTTTTCGAAGTCGTTCTCAATATCGATAGATGCAAGCTCGCTCGTCATTTCTCGATTAATTTCTTCGATTAGTTCGCCGCGCGTCTGGGGCGAAGAGAGAACGTTGGCAACGGCGCGCTCGCGATAGTAGAAATAATATAGGTACTCATTTGGCACGCATCCGCGATTTAGAACGAGGTCCTTCTCGAAGAACCTAAGATCTGTATGAGCATATGCCCCGTCGTCGTGGATCAGGTCGGGCATGATGTCCTCGCCGTCAACCGTCACATTGCGGAAGAACGAGAGGTGATTGAGTCCATAGCACTCGCCCTGAACCGATGCGGGATCAACGCCTTTATACTCGGCAAACTGATGCAACATGCCCGAGGGGGCATCGCAAATGCCATAAGTAAAATCATAGCCCATATCGCGTAGGGCCTGAGATACGACGCCGGCGGGATTAGTAAAGTTAAACACCTTGACGTCCGGCTTTGCGTACTTCTTGATTAACTCGCAATACGAAGCAAGCGCGGGGATGGAGCGCATGGCAAAAGACACGCCGGCTGCGCCAGTCGTCTCTTGGCCAAGAACCCCATGTGAAAGAGCAATGCGCTCATCGCGAACGCGCATATGGTCCCCACCGACGCGAATCGTCGTGATCACGTAATCGGCGTCCTTAACGGCCTCGACTGCATCGCCCGTCAGTGAAAAATTAAGCGCGGGGCAAAGCATGCCCGAGACATGGGCGGCGAGGCCACCGTAGATGCGCAGCTTCTCGGGATCATTGTCCATAAACACAAGTTCGTCGATTCCAAGCGATGACGCCTGCTGGGCTATGCTCTTTGCCAAAAACATGGAGCGGACGCCGCCGCCCCCTATGACCGTAAGCTTCATATCGAAACCCCCAATTAGCACATTCAATATTGCATGGTTCGCCTGTGTATGGATATTGTATCCAGCATGGAGGGCCGCTTGCCGCCCCGGCTGCAAGGCGGGAAAGGAATTCCCCAAGGAGTTATTATTTACGCAACGGAAGCGGCCGCACACGTCCGGCGGGAAGGGAGCACCGATGGTTGATAAAAAGCAGATTTCCAAGCTCTACTCAGCCGCAAAGCTATCCGAAACCGAGCAAAGCGTACTCGAATACCTACTCAACAATATCGACACCCTCGATGATATTGGCATAAAACCCGTCGCCATGGCATGCTTTACCAGCATGACGACAGTCATCAGGCTTTCGAAAAAGCTCGGCTACCGTGGCTACCGCGAAATGATGTACGATCTCAAGCACCTTCAGCATGTCTCCCGCGAAATGAATCAATCACTCAAAGACAGTAGCGTCCACTTCATATGCCACACCGGAGATGTAGACGTATTCATCGCCGCCTTGCATCGCAACAGAATGATCGGAGTAAACGGAGAGGGCTTCTCACGCATCGTTGCGCAGTACATGGCGACCAAGCTCGTTGGGCTTGGCTTTTTGGCCGTCATACAGGACTTCCTAGAAACCGATCAGTTTGTCGAGTCCAACCGAAATACGCTCAGCTGCATGATGCTCATATCCAAATCGGGCCAAACAGAAGCCATCCTAGAAACCGCAAGGGCATGCCACGACGCGGGCATTACAACCCTCGCGTTTACCGGCAACGAAGACAGCGAGCTCGCCAAGACGGCAGACGCGATCTTTACGATACATGACGATCACCCAATGGATCTTAAGAACGTTAAGCCTAACTGCTTTACCGGAAGTTGTATTCTCGCATTCGAAGAACTATTGAGCATCTGCCTTGACAATCTAAAGCAAGAAGGCTTGGCCCCCTAAATCATGCGATAGGAAGCCAAGCCCTGGAATTGCGCTTTGCAATTGCAAACCACTTGCGCGTTTTACTCGTCACCGAGAACTTCGTGCACCTCAGAAGCGACTTCGCCGACACGAGGACCGTAAATGACCTGGATCGCCTTGTCGCTCAGGCGGATAACGCCCATAGCTTCAAGATTCTTGGTGAACACCTCGTCGTCTGCAACCTTAGAACCATCCTTGACAATCACGCGAAGACGTGAGATGCAGTTGTCAAGATCATCAATGTTGTCGGCTCCACCAAGCGCTTCGACAATGCCAACAGCAAGCGCGCTGTCCTTGGTCGCACGGCCCTGGACTGCCTTCTCGGGAGTGCTACCAGACTCGCCCTTTGCCTCAGCGGCCTTTGCCTCGAACTCGGCTCTGCTGTTGATCAACTCAATATCGTCACTATCATCTCGACCGGGCGTCTTAATATCGAACTTAGTAATAAAGAACCGGAAGAGGAAGAAAGCTGCCAGGAAAAAGGCAGGGAGCAGAATAAGGTACGGAAGCAGATTAAGCTTCTCGGGGCGGAATAAGAATGGGATCAGGTCCTTGATATTTCCCTGGTACACCGAAACGCCCATTGCCTCCGAGAGAACTTCACCCAGTCCGGAAAGCGGAGCGTAAACGCCAAAGTAGAGCCAGGGGGCGGCAAACAAGAACGTAAAGAGAATGGGCTCCGTAACGCCAAAGAAAACAGTCGAAATCACTGTGGGGATTAAAAGGCCAGCAACCTTCTTGCGGTTCTGGGGCTTGGCACAAGACCACATAGCAAGGGCGATGCCCGGGAACAACGCGTAATCGTTAATGCCATAGCCAGCCATGAAGGCCCTAACCAAGAGCTTGTCGCTGCTGGGAGAAGCGAGCTGTGCAAGCTGAATAGCGCTATTGCCCACCACGCGCGTTCCATCGACGACCATGGAGCCGCCAAGCTCAGTCCAATACATGGGCGTCTCGAGCAGCGGATGCAAGCCAAACGGCACAAGGCTCTCGAGCACCCAGCGATAGACAAACGTACCGAACAGACCGGAGCCTTTCACGAACGTCGCAATACCCGAAAAGCATCCACCGATGACGGGCCAGACGAAGTACATGATGCCGCCCAGGATGCCACCAGCGACCAGCGATACAATGGGGACCGTTCGACTACCCGCAAAAAACGCCAGCGCCGTTGGAAGCTTGGTCTTGTAAAAACGGCCGGTGATCCAGGCGACCAGGCAGCCCACGATAATGCCGCCAAAGACACCAGAGCTGTAGCCAAAAAAGCCGAGCGAGGTAGTGTAGAGTGCGGACTGCTCACTCGCCTGAATGGACGTAAGGCCGACGGCCTGAAGAGCTTCCACCGTTGTATTGTCGGCAGCCAAGCCAGCTGCTCCAAGCAGAATCTCAACCGTCTTGAGCATGGTGAGATAACAGACAAGGGCAGAAAAGGCAGCCCAGCCCTTCTCTTTACGAGACAAGGAGAAGGCGCAGCCGACGGCAAACAAAACACCGAGGTTTCCAATGATTACCTCGCCGAGACCCTTAAATACCGAGAAGAACGTAAAGAGCGGCGAAGCGGCATACCAGTCCCAATTAACGCCAAGGGACACAAGGGTCAGTTCGGTCGTAAAAACGCTACCGATACCCAAAAAGAGACCGGAAATAGCAATGAGCGTAATCGGAACGAGCATTGCCTTTCCGAACGATTGGAATTTTTCTTTCATCAATTCCCCTCTCAATGATCCTCTATAAACGACTATTGCACCCCACGTCCCCACACAGGCGAAACGGAAGACTTGTTCGGCAATAGAAACAAGGTGATTGTAGAAAGGGGCGCACAAAATGCGCATCGACATCGCGTAATACGGCTAAATCGACCGACGATTGCAAGTATTTACGAATCCGTAAACGGCAGCAAATAGACAGCGAACGGCAATCTGAAGCGTAGGACAGTCCCCGCAGGCCGACAATTGCCGGTATTTTGGCTCATTTTATTGAATTGTTGCTCGCCCAAAAGCGCAGAGCATCAACGTGCCCTTAAGCCAGCCCCAGCAATATGCCCGCCGAATGCACGACAAACGCCACGATCCAGGCGACCGTCACCTGAAACGCGAACACGGCAACGGCGTAGCGCGCGCCCAGCTCGCTCTTGACGGCGCCGATGGACGCCACGCAGGGCGGGTACAGCAGCGTAAAGACCAGGAACACGTAAGCGGTAAACGGCGAAAACATGGTTGACAGCACCGCGGGCGACGTTGCGCCCAAAAGCACGGTGAGGGTCGAGATGACGCTCTCCTTGGCAATAAGTCCGGTGACGAGCGCCGTCGACGCACGCCAGTCGCCAAATCCAAGCGGCGCCAGCAGCGGAGCGATAATGCTACCCAGACCGGCAAGTAAGCTCTGCGACTGATCGGCGACCACATTAAAGCGAATGTCGAACGTCTGAAGGAACCAGATGACAACGGTAGCGGCAAAGATAATGGTAAAGGCCTTGGTAATAAAGTCCTTGGCCTTATCCCATGCCAGCATCACCGTCGTCTTGACGCTCGGCAGGCGGTAGTTGGGAAGCTCCATGATAAACGGCACCGGGTCGCCCTTAAATGCCGTACGGTTGAGCACCAAAGCCGCGATGCAACCGACCGCGATGCCGATCAGATAGAGCGAGACCATGGCGGGAACTGTCGCCTGCGGGAAAAACGCCCCGCACAGCAGGCCATAGACTGGCAGCTTGGCCGAACAGCTCATAAACGGCGTGAGCATGACCGTCATCTTGCGGTCGTGCTCGGATGGGAGCGTACGGGTCGACATGATAGCCGGCACGGTGCAGCCAAAGCCGACGAGCATGGGCACAAAGCTGCGGCCCGACAGGCCAAAGCGACGCAGTACCTTATCCATGACAAAGGCCACGCGCGCCATGTATCCGGAGTCTTCCAGAATGGAGAGGAACAAGAAGAGCACGACGATAATCGGCAGGAAGGTCAGTACGCTGCCCACGCCCGTAAGCACGCCGTCGACAGCCAGCGAGCGCACCACGTCGTTGGTTCCAAACGCCTTGAGGCCCGCATCGGCCGAGGCGATGACGGCAGCGATGCCGTTCTCCATGAGTCCCTGCAACGCCGCGCCGATCACGCCAAACGTCAGCCAAAAGACGAGGCCCATGATCACCAGAAACGCCGGAATGGCCGTGTAGCGACCCGTCAGGATGCGGTCGATCTTGACGGAGCGCACGTGCTCGCGGCTCTCGTGCGGCTTGACGACGCAGCGCCCGCACACGTCGCCGATAAAGCTAAAGCGCATATCGGCCAGCGCTGACAGGCGGTCGGTGCCGGCCTCGCCCTCCATCTGGGTAATGATGTGCTCGATGGCGTCGAGCTCGTTGCGATCCAGGTGAAGCGCCTCGGTTACCAGCTCGTCGCCCTCAACCAGCTTGGTCGCCGCAAAACGCACCGGAATATGCGCTGTCGCGGCATGGTCCTCGATAAGGTTGGCGATGCCGTGAATGCAGCGATGCAGTGCGCCGCCGTCCGAGCCATCGGGCGCACAGAAGTCCAGGCGACCGGGGCGCTCGCGGAACCGCGCCACGTGCAAGGCATGATCCACCAGCTCGCCGATACCCTCATTGCGGGCAGCGCTAATGGGGACAACGGGCACGCCCAGCAGGCTCTCGAGCAGGTTGACGTCCACGGCGCCGCCGTTGGCCGTCACCTCGTCCATCATGTTGAGCGCGATGACCATGGGGCGATCGAGTTCCATAAGCTGCAGCGTTAGGTACAGATTGCGCTCGATGTTGGTGGCGTCGATGATGTCGATGATGGCATCGGGATGCTCATCCAGGATAAACTGGCGGCTCACGATCTCTTCGCCCGTGTACGGTGACAGCGAATAGATGCCAGGCAGGTCGGTAACGCCCGCCTCGGGATGGTTACGGATAGGACCGTCCTTGCGATCGACCGTCACGCCGGGAAAGTTACCGACATGTTGATTGGAGCCTGTCAGTTGGTTGAACAACGTGGTCTTACCGCAGTTTTGGTTGCCGGCGAGGGCGAAATGCAGCGGTGCGCCCTCGGGCACGGCCGTCTTGGCCGCGCGGGGCGAATACGTGCCCTCGCCCAGTGCCGGGTGCTCCGTCGTGCCGATTGCGGCGTTAGCGCGCGGACCCGTGTCTGTGTCGTGAACACCCACGAGCTCGATGCGGGCGGCATCGTCCTTGCGCAGCGTCAACTCGTAGCCACGCAGGCGAATCTCGAGCGGGTCGCCCATAGGGGCGTACTTCATCATGGTAACTTCGGTGCCCGGCGTTAGGCCCATGTCCAAAATATGCTGTCGGAGTGCCTGATCGTCCAATGCCACCGATGCGACAACGGCGTCCTTTCCAATCTCGAGTGTATCGAGCTTCACGTCCGTGTTCCTCCCCCGGCGCCCACAGGGCGTTGCATTTATGTTCACCATGGCTAATCGTTTGCCACGGCTAACCATTTTTAAACATGCATGATAGCGCGAACATGCAACGATGTTCAATCAACAGATTGGTGCAAGGGGAATTCTGGGCCATTGCTTCCCAGACGGGCCTGTTGCGGAAACCGAATCCCACTCCGGAACACCTAAACGGGATGGGCTTTCCGGTTGAGGCATCTAGCGGAAACTGCAGCCCGGAATCGGCGCTCAGACTGGGATGCAATTTCCCAATGGGGCCCTCGGGGAAACTGCGGCCCGGAATCTGCTCTCGAAACGGGACGCGGTTTCCCCGAGGACCGAAACAGCCGCCCGCCCCTCGACAAAATGATCCGTTCCCTCCGTCGCATGCGGAGCATCCAAGGAGTGTCCCAGGGTGCCGGCACAATAGGAACGTCCCCAGCTGCCGGCAGCATTTCGCCGCAACAGCAAAAGCCCGCGCTGGCAACAAATGTCACCTGCGCGGGCTTGGTGGGCGCTCACAAAGGCACGTTGCAGAGGCCCACGTCAGTTATGGAATGCCAAGCAGTACCGACACGCGATGCCCGTCGGCTTACCAAGTGATGAAGCTTGCCATAGTCCTAGACGATCGGCGCGATGCCGGCAAAGTGCAGATACAGCGAAATGACCGCCACAACAATGACCACCGCTGCGATCAGCTTGTCGTGCAGATGAGGAAGCACCGGCTTACCGCGACCTCGCTCGCCCAGCATATAAACGGGAATGGCCGGAGCAAAAAGAATCGTCGTGATCATAACGCCCTGAAGACCCGTCGACCACACCAGGAACAATGTGTAGATGAAGCCGAGCGTACCGAAGAAGCGGGCTTTGCCGACGCTGGGCGCATGCGGCCCGTCCAGATGCTCGTTCTTCCAGCCAATCACCATGTAATAGGCAGCCGAGCAGACATACGGAACCAGAATCGTGTTGACTGCGCAGCTATAGAAGAACTGGTAGGTGCTCGCCGCCACATACGACACGATCAAGAAGAGCTGCGTGATGCCGGAGCTCACGAGAACCGTTACCACCGGGGCGTCGTGCTTGTTCGTCTTGGCAAACGCCAGAGGGAAGGATCCCTGGCGCGCTGCCTCGAACGGCGTCTCGGACGCAATGATGACATAGCCCAGCAGCGCGCCGACCAACGAAAGGATAACGCCAAGGTTTACGATGGCAGCACCAACCGGACCGATTGCGCACTCGAGAATTCCCGCCATGGAGGGCGTTACAAGCTGTGCCATCTCCTCGCGCGGCATAATGCCGAGCGACAGCATCGAGATGATCAGATACAGCGTGAATACAGCCGCAAATCCGAGCGCCGTCGAGCGACCGACGTCACGCACGTACTTTGCACGGCCCGAGATAACGACTGCGCCCTCGATGCCCGTGAAGACCCAGACAAGGGCAATCATGGTCGAGACAACCTGCTCGCCAAAGCCAGGACCAGCCGGCTCTCCCCAGAAGTTGTCCATAAAGATATCGACGTTGAACTTACCCAGGAGCACGATACTCAGCACAAAGAGCCCCAGCGGCACCAGCTTCGCCAACGTGACGATCGTGTTAATGCCCGCAGCCTCCTTAACGCCACGAAGCACAAGGGCGGTAAGGAACCACAAAAACACGCTGGCGCAGACGATGGAAAGCAGGTTGTTACCCGCGCCAAACGCAGGGAAGAAATAGCCCAGCGCGCTAAACAGCAAGAGCGCAAAGCTCACGTTGGAAAGACATGCGCTGATCCAGTAGCCCCAAGCGGAGTTGAATCCAATGTAATCGCCAAAACCGGCCGCAGCGTATGCATAGATGCCGCCGGTCAGGTCGGGACGGGCCTGAGACAAACCGTTGAACACCATCATCAGCGCAAAGACGCCAATAAAGCAAATTCCCCACGAGACGATAACCGCACCGGTATTTGCCCCGCCTGCTGCCATATCGCCGGCAAGCGAAAAGATGCCGCCACAAATACTGGCGGTAATGACCATCATGGTCAGACGAAAGAGATCGAGGCCATTAGGGTCGATAATCTCTTCATTTTGAGCTTTAGAGGCCATTGTATGTGCACCCCCTTCATCATGCGATCGAACGAAAGATGGCCCGGACGTCCCGAATCGGGTGCCGGGCCATCGGTCAAGCGATCATCAGACTGTTACAGCTATCGCGTTAGAAGCGCAGCGACAGGCAAGAAAGGCCGCCGTCGACCTTGCGATACTCGGAGGTGTCAACGACGAGTGTCTTGTAGCCCAGATCCTGCACGGCCTTGAGCACAGTCGGATAGCCCTCGGCAACGATGACCGTACCGTTGACCCAGATGCAGTTGGCGCCGTACGCCTCGTCCTCGGGCACGACGATCTTGTTGTACTGGGCAAAGTCGGGCTTATCGATGAACTCACCAGAGACGAGCATGTTGTTGTCCTCGATGTAGTTGACGCCCGTCTTGAGGTGCAGGACCTCCTCCAGCGGAACCTCAGAACCCTCGAGGCCCCAGCCCTCGAGAATTTCACAGAACTGGCGGATGCCCTCTTCGTTGGTACGAGCGGAGCGACCGACGTAGAAATGGTCACCGACCATCATGACGTCGCCGCCGTCGAGCGTGCCCGGAGGAACGATGTGCTTGACATGCTCGTCGTCAAAGAAGCGACGGACGGCCGGCTCGATCTCGTCCTTCTCGCCGTTGCGGCTATCGGCACCGGGGTTGGTAATGATGGCGCCGCAGCGAGTGATGACGGCCGGATCTTCGACGAAGCAGCTGTCGGGATACTGCTCGAGTGCCGGCAGCACCGACACGTCAACGCCGCACTGCTCGAGCGCATGCTCGTAATCGTAGTGCTCCTCGATGGCGCGCTCGTAGATGGGCTGGCCAAGCTCGGGGGCACTCGTGATGCCATTGCTCAGGGACTTGCCGGGGCGGCGGATGATGACGTGGCTGAACTTGGTCATGATGATCCTCCTTGGATCTCTTAGCAGAGAGCGGGACTTCTTCGCGCCCGCCTTCCTTTCGATGTCTTTATCTTAGGGCGGTTTTCCTGTTTTGTATATTGTATACAATCCTGAACGGTAGGTATTCTTCGGTAAGCGTATTCTTGCGTATCGGCGCAAAGTAGCATGATTTAGCTGGTCGTTCTATAATTCAACTGAGCTATTCAAGTGAAACGTATTTGCTTTTAGAAATATACCGTTAAGGAACATAGGCTCATGGAAACGCTCAGAAGGCCCCTGAAGGACCACGTATACGACTATATTTCGAGCCGTATTGACGCCGGCGAGCTTTCGGCCGGCGACCGGCTGAGCGAGCAGGCGATCTGCGATGCCATGGGCGTGTCGCGCACACCGGTCCGCGAAGCGCTCATCCAGCTGGCAAGCGACGGCTACCTGGACAATCTCCCCCGCCGCGGATTCCGCGTCCGTGGGTTCGATCAGCAAAACGCCGTTGAAGTCTTTGAGATTATGGGGCCGCTCGACGGGCAGGCCGCATATCTCGCCTGTCCGAATCTAACTGACGACGATATTACGCAGCTGAAATTTCTCGTCGGCTCCATGGACCTCGCGATCCAAGGCGGTCTCATCCGTAAGTATGACGACATTCAGCGAGACTTTCACCTTACGTACTTCAACCGCTGTGGCAACGATCGTCTGCGCGACATGATTTCACAGCTCGAGCGTTGCTTTATCAAGCGCGATTACGAGACTGTTGACCAGGAGACGGCGTGTAAGCTGCTCAATAAAGCCAACAACGAACATGCTCATATTCTTGAGTTGTTCGAAGCACGAGATGCGACGGGCGTGCGCGACTACGTTCGCGATGTCCATTGGAACACAGAAAACGCCCAGTTCACCGTCTGGTAGGAAACGATGCCCTTGCGGAAAGCGTGTACCGTTATTCCCGCTCGAAACGGGTCGCAGTTTCCCAACGGGGCCCCTCGGGGAAACTGCGACCCAGAATTTGAGCTCGAAACGGGATATGGTTTCCCTAACAGGCCTCTTACGGAAAATGCATCCCAGAATCCCCGCTCGAAACGGGACGCGCTTTCCCAGTCGAGGCCCTATGGGAAACTGCGTCCCACCTTGAAAGGCAAAACTGGAACGCAGTTTCCGGGCGGGGCATCAAAAACGAAGTTGCGGTGGAATAGTTCCTGGATGGGCTGGTTGATGCCCCAGATCGGAGCTATTTCACCGCAAGTTATTGAAGGGCTGGGATGCCGAGACTCTTACAGATGGCGCTCCAGGAAGCGGAAGGCTAGGCGAATCCAAGGGCGGACTGCCACCTGCTTGTCCTCGTTGTCGACCGCGGTGTTGGCGTTGCCGAGCGAAAGGCCGTGACCACCCTGGTCGAAGACGTGCATCTCGCATGCAACGCCCTCCTCGGCCATGCGCTGCGCAAACGGGTATACCTGCGCGATCGGCGCCGTCTTGTCGTCGGACACGCCCCACACAAAGGTCGGTGGCATCTGACGCGAAACATGCGTGGTGGGGCAGATGTCGGCCAGATGCTCGTCAGTTGCCTCGCCGCCCGTCACCATCGACAGGTAGTCGTTGAGCAAATCGCGCCCCGTCTTGCCGCCCGTCTTGGGCACACGCAAGTCAATGCGCGGATCGCGCGTCTGCATGTCACGCACATAGGCAAAGTCGAGCAATGGATAGCCCAGCACCACGGCATCGGGACGAATGTCGTCCGGACGCGCCCCGGCAAGTGCCGCGAAGGGGCCGGTCTTCCACTGTGTTGCCAGCGAGGCGCAAATCATGCCGCCAGCAGAAAAGCCCACGACGCACACGCGCTTGGGATCGACATGCCACTCGTCAGCGTTGGCGCGCACCGTGGCGACCATCTTGGCAAGATCTGCCTGCGGGTGCGGAAAACTTACGTCACCCGTGCCGCTCGTCACATAGTTGAGCACAAAGGCCTGGTAGCCGTGATCCAAAAACGCAAACGCCACGGGATCCTGCTCATGCGGAGCGATATGCGTAAACGCACCTCCGCCGCAGATAATCACGGCAGGGCGGCGGCCATTCGGTTTATCGGGCAGCGGCTCGGCACCCAAATACGTAAAGGTCGCCGGATATTCCTCGGTCGGCTCCTCGCCCCACAGCGCATGGTTCTCGACAATCATATGTGCTCCCTTCGCGCAAATTAAGCGCCCTTGTTTTTTGCCTTCAAGCGTACCCCACTTGAACCCGTGGCGCAGAAACACTCCGACAATAAGTTTCCCTTCAACTGATATATCACATAATCCCAGTTCAGAGGTATCTTTGAGCAGCGTAGAATAGGGGCGTTGACCAAGCCGCGAAACACATATGAAACGTTTCCGGCAAACCAAACGCGCGATATGCGCCTATTTAAGTTGGAGGCAACTATGGGTCTGCTCGATTCGCTTAAGTCCACCTTCACCTCGACCGGCGAGGCGTCCGTTCCGCCCGCAGCAAGCTTCGCTACCCGCGAAGGCGTCATCTATGCCCCCGTCAACGGCGTGCTCGTCAACCTGAACGAGGTTCCCGACGAGACGATCGCCTCGGGCATGCTTGGCCAGGGCTATGGCATCGAGCCCATTACCGGCACCATCTATGCGCCCGCCAACGGCCGCATCGGTGCCACCACTGTCACCAACCACTCCATCGGCATGATTACCGAGGACGGCCTGCGCGTGTTCATCCATGTTGGCCTGGGCACCGTGGAAATGAACGGCAAGGGTTTTGCCCGCTTTGTCGAGATGGGCGATGTGGTCAAGGCAGGCCAGCCGCTCATCAGCTTCGACCGCGAGGCCATTAAGGCCGCTGGTCACGAGGACATCGTGACCGTCATCGTCTCCGAGCTCGATCGTCTTAAGAGCATCGACCATGTCGGCGAGTCTGGAACGCTTATCGGCGGCAACCCGCTCGTCAAGCTGGGCGACCCGCTGCTGGTTGCCAAGACCAAGTAGCCAGGCCCCGCGCCACACAGCCAAAAGGCACCTCGTCAAGCGCCCACGACCATTTGGCCGCGGGCGCTTTTCGTTTGAAAAACCATCCCGCCAATGCCTTATCTGTATAGCCCAAATGAGCCGAGCTGCTAGAATATCGAACTGTATGGATAACTATCATTCAACCGTTATGGGAGGATACGTGAACCGCACCAAAATCGCGCAGCTCTATGCCGATGCCGAGTCGCTCGGCGGCCAGACCGTCACCGTCGCCGGCTGGGTCAAGTCCGTCCGCGACATGAAGAACTTTGGCTTCGTTACGCTCAACGACGGCAGCTGCTTCCGCGACCTGCAGGTCGTCATGAACCGCGAGGCACTCGACAACTACGACGAGATCGCCCATCAAAACGTCTCGGCCGCACTCATTTGCACCGGCACCGTCAAGCTGACCCCCGATGCGCCCCAGCCTTTCGAGCTTTCTGCCACCTCCATCGAGGTCGAGGGCACGAGCGCCCCGGATTACCCGCTGCAGAAGAAGCGCGCAACCGTCGAGTTCCTGCGCACCCAGCAGCACCTGCGTCCGCGCACCAACCTGTTCCGCGCCGTGTTCCGCATCCGCTCTGTCGCGGCTGCCGCCATCCACCGCTTCTTCCAGGAGCAGGGCTTTGTCTACGTGAACACGCCCATCATCACCACGAGCGACTGCGAGGGCGCCGGCGAGATGTTCCGCGTGACCACGCTCGACCCCAAAAATCCGCCCCTCACCGAGTCCGGCGAGGTCGACTGGAGCCAGGACTTCTTTGGCAAGCATGCAAGCCTCACCGTGTCCGGCCAGCTCAATGCCGAGAACTTTGCCATGGCCTTTGGCGACGTGTACACCTTTGGCCCCACCTTCCGTGCCGAGAACTCCAACACCACGCGCCACGCCGCCGAGTTTTGGATGATCGAGCCCGAGATGGCCTTTGCCGACCTTAACGACTACATGGATAACGCCGAGGCCATGCTCAAGTACGTCCTTAAGGACGTTATGGCAACCTGCCCCGACGAGCTCAATATGCTCAACAAGTTTGTGGACAAGGGTCTGCTCGAGCGCCTGGACCATGTCGCCAACTCCGACTTTGCCCGCGTTACCTACACCGAGGCCGTCGAGATCCTGGAGCAGGCAGTCGCTGCTGGCCACCAGTTTGATTACCCCGTCAGCTGGGGCATCGACCTGCAGACCGAGCACGAGCGCTTCCTGACCGAGGAGCACTTTAAGCGCCCGACCTTCGTGACCGACTACCCGGCCGAGATCAAGGCGTTCTACATGCGCATGAACGAGGACGGCAAGACCGTCGCCGCCGCCGACTGCCTGGTTCCCGGTATCGGCGAGATTATCGGCGGCTCCCAGCGCGAGGAGCGCCTGGATCTGCTCGAGGCCCGCATCAAGGACCTGGGTATGAATCCCGAGCAGTACAAGTACTACCTTGACCTGCGCCGCTACGGTTCCTGCAAGCACGCCGGCTACGGTCTGGGCTTCGAGCGCTTGGTCATGTATCTGACCGGCGTGGGCAACATCCGCGACGTCCTGCCGCACCCGCGCACCGTGGGCAACGCCGACTTCTAATCGTCGGACACTAGCTCGCGTCGCCACACGCCAACGCTCATCGTACAAGCGTCTCTCGACATCGGTCGAGAGACGCTTTTTTCAACAGCATCCGTCAAGCTTTTGGCAAGGTTTTGGTCAGTTGAGCAGGGCTGTTGAAAACTCGACCCGCCGTTTGCCGACGACTACCGACCGCCCAGAGCGCCCTGCGCCCCTGAGAAAGCCCCGCGTCCTAGGCTCCATACCGTCGCCACCCAAAACGGAAAGGACGTGGGCACGATGACCGAAGCCGCTGTTGAAACCTACGACACCACGACGAGGGGCGCCGCCTCGATGGCAGCCTATCGCGCCGTTCGCATTCTGCAACTATTAAGCGAAAACACCGGCGAGGACAAGGCCATGCTTTCCGATGAGTTGATCCGGCGCCTCGCCCATCCCGACGACCCCGCCCGCATGCCCATCTCGGCGGCGCGGCGCAGCATCTACACCGCCATCTCCGCGCTTCGCCATGCCGGATACGAAATTGAGTACAAACGCGGCGTGGGCTACAAACTTCTTACCCGCCCGCTCACCGATGAAGAGATCATCCGGCTCCACGGTATGGTCATGCGCAACCGCTCCACGCCTATCGCTATCCGCAAGAGCATGGCGCAGCATTTAGTTGCCATGGCGAGTGCCGACGTTCGCGGCTACCTCGATACACCCGAACCCGCTCCAAGCGCAGGCAGCAAGGCTACCAAGGCAACGCGCGCGCCCATCAAGCGCATCGACACGTGCGAGCTCGTCGAGCAGGCCATCGACCACGGAACCACGGTGAGTTTTGATATTTCGAGCGTCACGACACGCGGCGAAACCGAAGCAGCACGGATGACACTCCGTCCCTTTGCCATCAGGCAGCGCGATGGCATCTCGTATCTGCTGGGAACGGTCTACGACGCCCGAGGCACCGACGATACGCTGCGCACCGTCGAGATCGCCCGTATGAGAAACGTCAGCACGCGCCTGCTCGACGGCAAGAAGCTCTTCGCCGCCCTCGACGAGGAGGACGACGCCTCCTCCGCCGCATAAGACCCTCCGCCGCCCATTCGACTACCCGTACCGCCCATCCGATTCTGTATTAAAAAACCCGCCAGGCTGTTGTAAAAATGGACATCAGCGCTACTATAGTTCCACTTGCACTTTGTCCCAGTGCAGTGTTTCCAGCCATTTTTATACTGGGGGTAATGATATGAAGGACATCACCATCAGCCGCAGGAGCCTTCTGGTCTCCGCCGGCCTGCTCGCGCTCGCCCCGCTCGCCGGATGCGGCGGCAACTCTGGTTCCGGCTCTGCTGCCGTCGGTTCCGACTACACCATCGGCGTTCTGCAGCTCACCGAGCACTCCGCACTCGATGCCGCCAACGACGGCTTTGTCAAGGCCATCAAGGAGAGCGGCCTTAAGGTCAAGATCGACCAGAAGAACGCCCAGAACGACCAGTCCACGTGTAAGTCCATTGCCGACAAGTTTGTGGGCGACAACGTCAACCTGATTTATGCCATCGCCACGCCCGCCGCGCAGGCTGCCGCCGGCGCCACGGCCGATATCCCCATCGTGGGCTGCGCCATCACCGACTACGCCGCCTCCGGTCTGGTCCAGGACAACGACAAGCCGGGCACCAACGTCACGGGCGCTTCCGACCTCACCCCGGTCGCCGAGCAGCTCGAGATGATGCAGAAGGTCCTGCCCGACGTTAAAAAGGTCGGCCTGCTCTACTGCACCGCCGAGTCCAACTCCGACGTCCAGATCAAGGCCGCCAAGAAGGAGCTCGACAAGCTGGGCCTCGAGTACACTGACTTCACCGTCTCGAGCTCCAACGAGATTCAGTCCGTCGTCGAGTCTGCCGTGGGCAAGGTCGACGCGCTGTACTCCCCCACCGACAACACCATCGCCGCGGGCGCCTCGCAGGTGGGCCAGATCTGCAAGGAGAACAAGCTTCCCTTCGTGACTGGCGAGGAGGGCATGTGCATGGCCGGCGGCCTGTTCACCCTCTCCATCAATTACGAGGATCTGGGCTACGCCGCGGGCGAGATGGCCGTTAAGATCCTGAAGGGCGAGGCCAAGCCCGAAGACATGCCTATCAAGCACCTCTCGAGCAAGGACCTGGTCGTCGTCAAGAACGACGAAATGGCCGAGGCCCTGGGCATCGACCTTTCCGCTCTGGACGCGTAATGCCATACGCGGCATGCGCCTAGAGCCCGTGCTCGCGCTTTAGCCGCGTTATTCAATATCTGAGCCACAGGGGCGGGCGCTGTAGACCGGCGTCCGCCCTGCTTGTTTCAGGTAAAACAAAACGTCTGTCCGCAGCTCTTCTATGCATTGTTACCGCTATTATGGTGAATCACGTGTCCACCCTATCCTAGGAGGTATGAAGCATGCTCATTGCATTGCAGGGCGCCGTTTCGCAGGGCGTCCTCTGGGGCATTATGGTGCTTGGCGTGTTTATCACGTTCCGCCTGCTCGATATTCCCGATATGACCTGCGACGGCAGCTTTGCCCTCGGCGGCTGCGTCTGCGCTGTGCTCATCGTCAATAACAACGTCGACCCGCTGCTCGCCGTGCTGGCCGGCATGTGCGCCGGCGCCATCGCGGGCGCCGTCACGGGCATTTTGACCACCGTCTTTGAGATTCCCGCGATCCTCGCCGGAATCCTCACCCAGATCAGCCTGTGGTCCATCAACCTGCGCATCATGGGCAAGTCCAATACGCCCATTCTTGCCAAGGGCACCGTGTTTTCGGCCGTCAGCAATATGACCGGTCTGCCGCAGTCCACCGTTGCCATCATCTTGGGCATCCTGCTCGCCGTGGCTATCGTTGCCATCCTGTATTGGTTCTTTGGCACCGAGATCGGCTCGGCGCTGCGCGCCACCGGCAACAACGAGTACATGATCCGCGCCCTGGGCGTTAACACCAACTCCACCAAGATGATCGCCCTCGTGCTCTCCAACGCCCTCATCGGGCTTTCGGGCGCGCTCATCTGCCAGAGCCAAAAGTACGCCGACATTGGTATGGGCACCGGTGCCATCGTTATCGGTCTTGCCGCCATTGTTATCGGTGAGGTGCTCGGCCGTCTGCTGCCCGGCGGCCTCACGCAGTTTAGCGTCCGTCTTGCCTCCGCCGTCTTTGGCTCCGTGGTGTACTTCCTTATCCGCGCCATCGTGCTGCAGTTGGGCATGGACGCCAACGACATGAAGCTGCTCTCCGCCGTGATTGTCGCTGTGGCCCTGTGCGTGCCCGTGGTTTGGGAGCGCTATAAGCTCCGCAGCTCCTACACGAAGGGGGATGAGGCAGATGCTTAAGCTCTCGCACGTCAAGAAGACCTTTAACAAGGGCACCGTCACCGAGAAGCGCGCGCTCACCGGCGTCGACCTCACCCTGAATGACGGCGACTTTGTAACCGTGATCGGCGGCAACGGCGCCGGCAAGTCCACGCTGCTCAACATGATCGCCGGCGTGTACCCGCTCGATTCGGGCGTTATTGAGCTCGACGGCACCGACATCTCGCGCCTGAGCGAGTCGCAGCGCGCCAAGTACCTGGGCCGCGTGTTTCAGGACCCCATGCGCGGTACCGCTGCCGACATGCAGATCGCCGAGAACCTGGCCCTCGCCAAGCGCCGCGGCCAGCGTCGCGGTCTTTCGTGGGGCGTCACCAAGGCCGAGAAGGACGAGTACGTTGAGCTGCTCAAGCGCCTGGACCTTGGTCTGGACACGCGTCTCAACGCCAAGGTCGGCCTGCTCTCGGGCGGCCAGCGCCAGGCACTCACCCTGTTGATGGCCACGCTCACCAGGCCGCGCCTGCTGCTGCTCGACGAGCACACCGCGGCCCTCGACCCCAAGACGGCCTCTAAGGTGCTCAACCTGACCGAGGAGATCGTCGACGAGAACCACCTGACCACGCTCATGGTCACGCACAACATGAACGACGCCATCCGTCTGGGCAACCGTCTGATCATGATGCACGAGGGCCATGTGATCTACGACGTGGCCGGCGACGAGAAGAAGTCGCTCACCGTGGCCGACCTGCTGCAGAAGTTCGAGGAGGTCTCGGGCGGCGAGCTCGCCAACGACCGCATGCTGCTAAGCTAAAACCTGCCAAAAAGGGACAGGTTTATTTTGGTAGGTTTTATCTGCGCAAACGCCAAAACCGCCGCAAAGGGACAGAGGCCCTTGCGGCGGTTTTCGCATATTATGTCGATAATCCGATATTCAACCAGACATTCTGGCTAAGGACTAAGGAAACTGCCATGAAAAGACTCCCCCGCCTTGCGTTAACCGCCGCGTTGTTTGTCGGCGCGCTCGCAGGCATCCCAAGCTTCGCTTTTGCGGGGAACCTGCCCGCCGCTATTGACGGCTCCGTGACCGTCATGCACACCAACGACATCCACGGCAGCTACAAGTACAGCTACAACGCAAGCAAGGGCACCGGCACGGTGGGCTTTGATGGACTGGCGGTTCTCTATAGCGCCCAAGGCAACGCCCCCGATCTTTTGCTCGATGCGGGCGACACCTTCCACGGACAGTCCTTCGCCACCATGAGCGAGGGCAAGAGCATCGCCGAGCTCATGGACACCTTCTATGCCGACGGCTACGACGCGACCACGCCGGGCAACCACGACTGGAGCTACGGCGCGGACAAACTCCGCACCATGACCGGCTACAGCACCACTGGCACGCCCTTCGCCATGCTCTGCGCGAACGCGAAGTCTACGAGCGGCGTATGGAGCTCGAGCATCACGAAGACGCTCAATCGCACCTGGGAGGATAGCGAGGATCAATCCACATTCGACTACAAAATCAAGGTCGGCGTCGTGGGTGCCATGGATGAGTCGCTAGGTTCCTCGCTGCGCGCGGACCTGGTCGCGGGCACCAGCTTCTCGAGTGCCACGAACGCCATCAATACCGAGGCAGAGCAGCTGCGCAAGGAGGGCTGCGATGTTGTTGTGTGCATCGCGCACACGCTCGACGCCAAGACCTTTGCCACGCGACTCCGTGGCGTCGATGCCCTTATCGCAGGCCACGAGCACATCAACCTTAACGAGAAGGTGACGGGAGCCGACGGCAAGACAATCCACGTTGTCGAGGCGGGCAGTGCCTTTGCCGAGGTGGGACTGCTTTCCATTCCGTACAAGTACGACACCAATGGCACCGAGTCGACCGACGATGACACGGTCACGGTCCCTGCAGACGGCAGCGACGAGAAGCTCTACACCGCCAAGAACGTCAACGACCTTTTGGCAGACCCCGACAAGGGCTCCGACTACCAGAGCCGCCTTGAGGCCGTCCGCAACAAGATCAAGCCGCTCGACGAGGACTTTGAAAACGAATCGAACAAGGTGCTCGGTACATCCACCACCAACTATTTCTACGGCGAGGACGCCGCAGGCACGCATGGTTGGGAAATGGTGCGCACCACCGATTTCCGCCCCAGCAAGGAGGACGACACCACCAAAGCCCAGACCATCGGCCACGTGATTTGCGGCTCCTATCTTGCCTTGACGGGCGCAGACCTCGCTATCGAAAACGCTGGCGGCATCCGCGGCGGCATCGCGGCGGGCAACGTGACCGCCGGCAACGTCATCGCCATCTCGCCCTACGGCAACACCGTGGAGACCTGGACCATGACCGGCGCGGACTTCCTCGCAGCGCTCGAGCACTCGCTACAAATCAGCGACGAGTGCAATCACAGCTACGAGCTTCAGCAAGCCTACGTGGCAGCCGGCCATACCGAGCAGGAGGCGCAAGACAAGTACAAGTGGCGCGATGACTCTGGCAGCGTCCTCTCCTTTGGCGGCATCAACGTGACGATTGATTGGACGCAGCCCGAAGGCAAGCGCATTGTGAGTGCCACACTCACCAAAGACGGCAGCACGCTCGACCCCGCCAAGACCTATACCGTCGCCACCAACAACTACATCATTACCAACACGACCGATTTTCCCACCTTTGCACACGCCACCAAGTACACCGAGTGGGGCACGTGCGAGGCGGCGCTGAGGGCACTGATCGGGCAGGACAGCTGGGAGAGCAAGATGGCCTCGCTCGCGGGCACCATCAGCTTTGGCTCCGCTGCCGTGGACCCCACGCCCACACCGGCCCCGACGCCTAAGCCCTCGCCTAAGACGGACACGGCGACCACGAAGGTCATCACCAAGAAGACGACCGGTAAGCTCGCCGCAACGGGAGACCGCACGCTGGCAGTAGTTGGCGCGTGCCTTATCGGCGGCATCATCGTCATCATGCTCGGCATTATCTGGAAGCGTCGACGCTAAGCTACACCGCCGGGCCTTGCAGCCCCACCGCGTAAACTTTATATCGAGCACAGAAGCCCGTCCGAATTTGAACTGCGCCCCAAATCTTGGACGCCCTAAATAGCGACTAGGCCGCGAGGGCCTGATTCCGGTACTCCTCCGGGGTCAGGCCCTTCAATCTTACCTGCCTCCGGCTCGTGTTCCAGTG
>CABUTO010000019.1 GCA_902494535.1 uncultured Collinsella sp. | reverse complement strand
GTGTCCATCCTCGCAGTATCCGGTTCTCAAGGTGCACGCTCTGCGGCTGATCCGGTTCGACCGGGCCGCGCGGCAAGGAGATATATTGCCAGACCGGAGGGCCCCCGCGGGCGGGAATCCAGCACTCCATATTTTGTTCACAAATGAATAGGTCCCTCAGTCGCATCACTGAGGTTAAAACTGAAGCAGCAGCTTCTGATATTGGCGATGACCAGCTGGTTTATAGGTGTTAAGGCATCGGTCATCTCTGGAGCGCCACTTTACTCCAAAAGCATCAGCTATTTGTTTCCCGTCGGTAAAAGGCAGGTTTTGTTCGCCAAGCGTTCTTATATATAGAGAAGTTCGGGTTCGAACCCGTGCACCGGCAACAAAAAAGCGACCAACCGGAGTTGATCGCTTTCTATTCTATGGTGGGCCGTCAGGGGTTCAGCCCGCTTCGCACGCGGCCGCTGCGGCGCTTTCGCGCCTTGCGCGCTGCGCTGGCGAACGCTCACGCGTTTACTCAGCTCCGCGCCCCGACGGGTTCGAACCCATGCCTTGGCAACAAAAAAGCGGCCGGCATCCGCCAGTCGCTTTTCTATTCTATGGTGGGCCGTCAGGGGTTCGAACCCTGGACCTTGGGATTAAAAGTCCCCTGCTCTGCCAGCTGAGCTAACGGCCCGTGGGTGGCATTGTACCACGGTCTGGGACTATTCCCAACTCCATTGGCCGTTCTGGAAAATCACAACTTCACGTCCATCAGGCGTAATGCCCGTAATATCGATGTCGTCCGTGCCGATCATAAAATCGACGTGCGTGCTCGAGACGTTAACGCCATGCTCCAGGAGCTCCTCCTTGGACATGCCATACCCACCCTCGATGCATTCGGGGAAACCGACACCTAGCGCGAGATGGCAGCTAGCGTTCTCGTCATACAGCGTATCGTAGAACAGTACGCCACTTTCGCGAATCGGCGTATTCTTGGAAATGAGCGCGACCTCTCCCAGGTGAGCAGCGCCCTCGTCAGTATCGATGATACTTGCGAGCGTTGCCTTGCCCACGCGGGCGTCGTAGTCCACCACGCGGCCGCCCTCGAACTTAATCCAAAAATCGTCGACTTTATTGCCGTGGTGGATGAGCGGCATGGCCGAGTACACGATACCGTCAGCGCGCATGCGATCGGGCGAGGTGAATACTTCCTCGGTGGGAATGTTGGGGAAGAAGGGGTGCCCATCGGGCGTCTTGCCCTTGCCGCCGGCCCACTCGTGACCTTTCGTCATGCCAATCGTCAGATCGGTTCCATTTGCCGCGGTGTAATGCAGGCAGTCAAAACGATTGTCGTTCAGAAAGTGCAAATTCTTTTCGAACGCCGCGTCATGAAGCTCCCAGTCGCTCTCCGGGTCCTGGCCATCGGCGCGAGCGGTGTGCAGAATCGCATTCCACAGCTTATAGATTGCAACCCCATCGGCGTCTCCCGGGAACACCTCGCGCGCCCAAGCCACGACCGGCGCGCCGGCGATGCACCACGGGTTGATGTTGTAGTCCAGTCCACGGCGGAAAACCTTGCACTGCGTATTCCTTGCCTTAGAAGCTGCAGCAGGCTTAGCGGGATCGATGCCCTTAAGGGCGGCAGGGTCCGCACCCTCGATAAAGATAAAGCAGGCACCGTCCTGGGCCAGGGAATCCAGCTGCAGGCGCTTCCACTCGGGCGTCTGCTCAAAATAGCTTTTATCGACATGCTCGTACGCAAGCCTTGTCACGGCATCATCGGCCCAAATGACCGTCACGTGGCCAGCGCCGGCGGCATAAGCCTCCGCGACCACCACGCGGGCAAAGGGTGCGCACTCGACCGGAGACTGAACGACAACCTCCTGGCCGGGCTTGACGTTTACGCCCTTGCGGACAACCAGGCGCGCATAGTTTTTAATCTTGGGCTCCAGGGCCTTCATGCCCTCCAGAGCTTCTTCGACCGTCAGGGCAGCTCGAATCATGTGCCACTCCATCTATCTATAGAACAGTAAAAAGGCGCGCCGCAAAAACGACGCGCCTTATATCTTAGCGATAAGTATGTATGCAAACGCTACTTCTTCTTGGAGTCCTTCTTGTCCTCCTCGGCAGCCGAGCGCTCGATAAGAGCGTTGAGCTTGTTCTCGGACATGCCCTCGGCCTGCGTGCGGTACATGTTGCGCAGGGGACGAATACGAACGAAGTCGTAGATAAAGTCACCCAGGATGATGACATAGGACAAAACAATGCCGACCATCTGAACAGGACTGGACACCGTGCCGCCGGGAGCGAAGTAGAGCGAAGCCCAAATTGCCACGACGAGCACCATGCCGATAGCGAGCACAGCCCACCAAATACGGCGACGCTTGGTGTAGTCCCCATCCTGCTTGAGGAGAATATTCGACACCGTGTAGATACGATCCTCGCGGGCGCGCTGTTTGGCCTTGCGGGCGCGCTTTTCCTCCTTGGAAAGACCTTCCAGGTTTTCGCCCTTCTCGAGCTCCTTGCGGCGTGCCTTGGATGATGCCGGCACGACGCGAACGGAGCTCGCTGCCTGGCGGGCGGGTTTAGCAGATGCGGCGGACTTGCGCGCAACCCCGGTAACTTCGTGGGATTGCGTGCGCTTGTTCGTGGCGCTACGGGTACTCACTTATGCGTTCTCCTTCATGCTTATGAACTGGGAGCCCGTGATGATCTGGAAGGCCTCGCGATAGCGCTCGGACGTGCCATCGATGACCTCGGCGGGCAGGTGCGGGGTCTCCCCCGTCATATCCCAGTTGGCTTTGAGCCAATTGCGGACGAATTGTTTGTCGTAGCTAGGCTGAATCTTGCCCTCCTCGTAGCTGGCGGCGGGCCAGAAACGGCTGGAGTCGGGCGTTAGGCACTCGTCGATCAGCGTAACCTTGCCATCGATGACACCGAACTCGAACTTGGTGTCGGCGATGATGATGCCTCGAGTCGCGGCATACTCGGCAGCGGCCTTGTAAATCTTGAGGGACAGGTCGCGAATCTGCGTGGCGATATCCTCACCCACGATCTCGCAGCAACGCTCGAACGAAATGTTCTCGTCGTGGTCGCCGATCTCGGCCTTCGTGGACGGCGTGAACAGCGGCTCGGGAAGCTTGGAGGCCTCGGTCAGACCCTCGGGCAGCTGAATGCCGCAGACGGTGCCGTTCTCGTCATAGGTCTTCTTGCCCGAACCGGTCAGATAGCCGCGGACGATGCACTCGATAGGAATCGTCTGGGCCTTCTTGACCAGCATGGCGCGGCCTGCGAGGTAGTCACGATACTCGGCAAACTCCTCGGGGAAATCCGCCGGGTCGATGGAGACGAGGTGATTGGGAACGATGTCGGCAAACTTATCGAACCAGAATGCCGAGATGCGGTTGAGCACCTCTCCCTTAAACGGAATCTCGTCGGGGAGAATAAAGTCGAACGCAGAAATGCGGTCGGTGGCGACCATCAGCAGGTTTTCACCGGCATCATAGATATCACGAACCTTGCCACGGGAATCCGGACGACGCTCCATCGTTGTCACGTGAGTCACTCCTTACCTAAATACGACAGTAATGCGGGTTCTTCCCCGCACGTTTTCGCAAACTCGGAGCGGCAGGGACGAAACCCCTCCTTCACCGAATAGCGAAAAGCTAGTGCTCCATTGTAGTAGATGCCGCGTCCGCCGTGTGCTCGCGAGGCAGATGAATCGTAAAAGTCGTACCCTTTCCAAGCTCCGACTCCACGGATATGTAGCCATGATGACGCTCGACAATCTGCTTGGTCACGGCGAGGCCCACGCCCAGGCCGCCCGCCTCGCGGGCGCGACTGGCGTCGGCACGCCAAAAACGTCCGAAAATACGCGACAGGTCTTCCTTGGCGATTCCAATGCCCGTGTCCGAGACCGCAATATCGACGTGTTTACGGTCACTGAGCACCGACACCACGACCCATCCGCCCTCGGGGGTATAGCGCATGGCATTACTCATGAGGTTGATGACGCATTGCGTGATCATATCGGGATCGGCCTCGACGACATCGTCATGCCCCTGAGTTTCATCTGCAAAGCGCAAACGCAGGTCACGGTCGGCAAACAAGCGCTCCTGGCCATTCACAATCGAGCGCACAAACGGCACCATATCCACCGGCTCCAGGTTGAGTGGCGCGGTACTGTTTTCCATGCGCGACAGGTCGAGCATCTGCTGCACCAGACGGGCCAGACGACGCGTCTCGGATGCGACCGTTTCCAGGTGTTCGTCATCGGTGGGATACACACCGTCTTGCATGGCCTCGACCGTTGCAAGCATGGCCATGAGCGGCGTGCGCAGCTCGTGGGCAACATCAGAGGTCAGGCGCTTCTCGTGCTTCATATCCTTTTCGAGTGAGGTGGCCATCTCGTCGAAGGTCTCGCCCAGCTGATCGATCTCATCATCGCCGCGCAAGCCCGTACGAGCGGACAGATCGCCGTCGCGAATTTGCTTGGCCGTGCTCGTAATTCGATGAATCGGCTTGGTAAGCATGCGCGACACAAGCGCTCCGATAACGACCGAGATGCAGACGGCCACAACCGCGGCAAGGGCCATGGCGTTAAAGGTCTTCTCTCTGAATGCCGAGTCTGCCCTGGTGAGCAGGGCATCGGAGCCAACCGCCCACAATTTGACCTGACCCACGTGCTCGCCGGAGGACGTCACGATCTCAACGTTGGCAACACTATTGGAATCGGTGGGAGCAGACGAGACTGGGCTGTGCGATGTCCTCTTTCCGCTCGCATCGTCGGTCGTCGCCTGATTTTCGCGTACATCGGCAGTAGCGCTTGCCGAGGGCCACGAGTCGTCGTAGACGATGACGCCCTTTTTATTGACGACCTGCATACCAAGATCGTCGGACACCAAGCTCGATGTCGCGACCGTACGCAGCTCCCCCGCGGTCCAAGAACCGTTTTCCTCATATGACGTTGCCAACTTTTCGGCAGCGGAATTGGCGATTTCGACAATATTGGAGCGTGTGTAATCCGTAAAAACCGTGCCCCATACAACGGAGACTACGCCCACCAGCACCAATACCGTCATGAGCGATGTCAGGGCAAAAGCCAGGGCCATGCGCGAGGGATAGCTCATCGTTGGCCGTGAATCGGAACGAGGCGTGTTCCAACTAGCCTTGGAACCCGCCTCGTTCTCCTGCTTATGCTTTTGCCCGATTTCAAAGCGCGCAGGTGTCATATGTGATTTCCCTTATTTCTCGTCCGACTTATCGGTCTTGGTCGGAGCCTCGAAGCGGTAGCCGACACCGTGGACGGTGTAGAGCCACTTGGGCTTCTTGGGGTCGTCGCCCAGCTTGGCGCGAAGGTTCTTCACGTGGCTGTCGATGGTGCGCTCGTAACCCTCAAAGTCGTAGCCGAGCACCTTCTCGACCAGCTCCATGCGGTTGTAGACGCGGCCGGGGTGACGAGCAAGCGTGGTGAGCAGCTTGAACTCGGAAGCCGTCAGGTCAACTTCCTTGCCCTCGACCAAAATCTTGTGGCCCGAGATGTCAATGACCAGATCGCCAAAGTCGAGCACCTCGACGGCCGGCTCATCGGCCTGGTGGGCACGGCGGAACAAGGCGCGCACACGCGCGACAAGCTCGCGCGGCGAGAACGGCTTGATCAGGTAGTCGTCGGCACCGAGCTCGAGGCCGATAATACGATCCTCAATCTCGCCCTTGGCCGTCAGCATAATGATGGGGACATCCGAGGTGTCGCGAATGGTGCGGCAAACGCGCTCGCCGGGAATCTTAGGGAGCATGAGGTCGAGCACGACCAGGTCGAACTGATGCTTCTCGAACTCCTCGATAGCGGACTGGCCGTCGCCCACGCCCACAACCCAATAGCCCTCGCGCTCGAGATAGGCAGCGACAGCGTCACGGATTGCCTTCTCATCCTCGACCAGCAGAATCTTTTTTGCATCTGAAGCCATAACACGGCCCCCCTGTCTCAATTAGCTAAGAACAAGCTCATTTTAACGCACCTGAGCCCACCGGGCATCGCATGGGTGCGATAGCTCGGCGGGCGGTACTCATAGTCACAACGCGCTTATTCCCCTGTCGACGCCTTTTTAACCCCTCGGAGACTAAAGAGAGAACAAGCGAGCGGTAACCGTCTCGGGAATTCCCTGACTGTTACGCACCGTTGCGTACGTTAAGAACGAGCTCGATTTGCCCGCCGTAGCAGGATAATCGCCATACTCCAAGGCTCGGTCGGGCGACAGAAGCGAGCCGTAGGTCTTGGCCGAAGTGTCAATCAAAAAATGCGACGCCTGAACTTTAACCAGGTATTTGTTTTTCCTTCCCGCGGCGCACGCGAGCGGCTCACGCGAAAGGAAGAGGTACGGCCCGCCCTCGCTACCGATATAGGTGCCCATATTGCCCAGGCTACCCACACCGCTATACGTCGCCTCAATGGAGAACACGAAGGTGTCGCCCATATACACGGCCTCGAAAGGCGAAACCGACGAAGGAAGCACCAGCTGAGCTCGCTTCGTGTTGTTGCCGTCAGTCAGGTCGATCGCCGTCATACCGTAATAGACGCCCTCATCATTGTGCACGCGGGGCGAGATGGTCAGGATGCCATCGCTCACACGCGGGGCGGATGCGAAGCGGCCCGTCGACTTCCAAATAACCTCAGGCTTGGACTCGCTGGGCGACTGACGGTAGCAGTACGAATCGTTACTCGTCTTGGTGCCGCCGGACGAAGGCATCTTATACCAGATGACCGACGACCCATACGCTGTGAAGAGCGGCGGATCGTAGTTTTCGCCACCGCGGTCGAGCTCGACAGCGTTGCCGGTAAGGGAGGAGCCTGCAAGGTTTTGCGCATAGAGTTTCCAGGACGCATTGGCAAAGTTCATCTCGACCCACGCGAACACGCCATCACCCGCGCGAACGTCGTAAAACGCATAACCGGTTCCCTCAATGGGATCCTCGATAAGTGTGGTAAGCGAGCCATCGCCTAGGTTGAGCACACCAAGCGTATTGGCATGCAGGGCAGAAGCAGGCGCCATCATCGCGGCAGCGTAGTCGCCATCGCAGTAGTACAGCAGCGTGCCCAGCGGCAGCGTCCACGAGGCTGCGGGCTCAAGATCGATATCGACAGCCTCGTACTCATCAGTGATCGAGACAATCTTCGAATCGTCCTTGATAACCTGCGGCTCGCCAGCGGCGTCATCACTCGTGCCCGTTTTTTTCGAGCAACCGGCCAGTACGGCAGCAGCACCGGTAGCGGCGCCACCCAGCACAAAACCTCGACGCGTTATTCCATTCTTAAAGCGATCAGCGATGCTCATTAGGCGATCTCTGCGCGAGCGGCCTCGATAGCGCGCGTAAGCTGATCGGCGCAAGAGGTCTTTTTCATACCGCAGGTATTACCGGCGAGAACCTCGATTACGCGATCGGCGGGAGCGCCTTCGACCAGCCTGGAGATGGCCTTGAGGTTGCCATCGCAGCCGCCGGTAAACTCAACGCCCATCACCTTGTTGCCGTCATCGGAAAGATCAAGGTGAATATTGCGAGCACACACGCCCTGAGGCTTGTAATCAAACGAAATCATGCGATCCCCTCTCAGAATGTTATTCGAGACGACTATTATCCCCGTCTTTCCCTAAATGCAACGAGGCGCTTTGCCGGCAACACACATTACCAGCAAAGCGCCCTAAAAAGCTAACGTTATGCCCGAACCTACTCGAAGCTCAGCTGCTCCAGGCGATCGAAGACCGTATCGATGCGGGTGAGGAAGTCCCACGGATCAAAGATCTCGTCGAGCTTCTCCTGGCTGACGGTGCAGCGCGGATCGGCCTCGAGACGCTCCTTAAAGGTGGGGCCGGAGACACAATCCTGCACCTCGTGCCAGGTAGCCATGGCGTTTTCCTGCACGATAGCATAGGCATCCTCGCGGGTGATGCCCGTATCGACGAGGGCCAGCAGGACCTTGGAGGAGAAGATGAGGCCGCGAGTCTTGTTGAGGTTGGCCATCATGCGGGCCGGATACAGTTGCAGGCCGTCGATAACGCGAATGAGGCACTGGAACATATGGTCAAGCGCGATGAAGCTATCGGCCTGGGCGACGCGCTCGGCGGAGGAGTGCGAAATGTCGCGCTCGTGCCACAGGGCAACGTTGTCGAAGGCGACCTGGGCGTTGGACTTCACGACGCGCGACAGGCCACAGACCTTCTCCATGGTGATGGGGTTGCGCTTGTGCGGCATGGCGGAGCTGCCCTTTTGGCCCTTGCGGAACGGCTCCTCGGCCTCGAGCGTATCGGTCTTCTGCAGGTTGCGGACCTCGGTCGCGATGCGCTCGCAGGTGGCCGCTGTAGTGGCAAGCACGCCGGCAAGGTAGGCGTGGTGATCGCGGCTGATGACCTGCGTGGACAGCGGATCGTGGACCAGGCCCAGGTGCTCGCAGACGTACTCCTCGACGAACGGCTCGATGGAGCTGTAAGTGCCGACGGCACCGGAGATGGCACCGAAGGCAACGTTCTTGCGAGCGTCCTCAAGACGATCGAGATCGCGCTTGAGTTCCCATGCCCAAGAGCCAAACTTCATGCCGAAGGTCATCGGCTCAGCATGGATGCCATGGGTGCGTCCGGCGCAGAGCGTATTGCGCTCCTCGAAGGCGCGGCGCTTGCAGATCACGCCGAGCTTCTTGACGTCCTCGATAATCAGGTCACACGCCTGAGTAAGCTGATAGCACAGAGCAGTATCACCCAGGTCGGAGCTGGTCATACCGTAGTGAACCCAGCGACTAGGCTTGGGCTCGCCCTCGGGAACATCGGCGTCGATATATTCCTTCATGTTGGTCAGGAAGGCGATGACATCGTGGCGCGTGACCTCCTCGATCTCATCGACCTTCGCCTTCTCAAAGTTGGCATGGTCGCGGATCCACTGGGCTTCGTCTTTAGAAATGCCGATCTTGCCGAGCTCCGCCTGGGCCTCGCAGGCCAGAACCTCGATCTCCTGCCAAATGGCGTACTTGTTCTCGAGGGAGAAGATATGTCCCATCTCCGGGCGGGTATAGCGATCGATCATAGCGGCTCCTTTTTGGTTATTGGCACGTTGGTCGTAACCCAACCATTGTACCGTGCGCAGGTGCGAGTATGGGCAGCAGGCATTAACCTAACATTTTGGAATTGGAGCGGGCATGGGGACGTCCGCGTATTTGCTTCGCAAATACGCACCGGCTGCGGTCGATCTCCTCGGATTCACGGAGACGATGGGGAAAACTTTGTTGAATTGGCCGTCCCGAGGTCTTCCGCGCTCGGTGGAGCGGGCAACGGGACGTCTGCGTATTTGCTTCGCAAATACGCACCGGCTGCGGTCGCCTATCGGCGACCTTGCCTGCTCGCTATAAACGCTTCGCGTTTATTTAACGCTCGCACCCTGGCGGGTTCGAGTCCCGGCACCTTATTGAAAAAAGCACGGCACCGGAACGATGTCGTGCTTTTACTTTTTTTGGAGCGGGCAACGGGACTCGAACCCGCGAGTGTCAGCTTGGGAAGCTGATGCCTTACCACTTGGCGATGCCCGCTTGTGTGTTGGCTAGTATAACGCGGTTGTCTTGTTCGATACAAGGGTGTCGATGCTTGTTTTAGCTGTGGAGAATCGTTTGAAAACCGTGCCAATTGTGGAGATGAGGACCTTTGTCTTTCTTTTCTTACCATCTTCTACCTGCGCTTTTATCTGATTGTTGTATTTGGGCTCGATTTATCAGAAATCGGGCAAGCTTTTGGTCAGCTTCTGGTACTTACCCGCATGAACCATGGCGGTAGCCTCATCCCAAGCGCCGCGGCCTCCCCGTGCGGCGCACGAGGGATAAGGAGCAGCCATGTCCAACGCACCTACGCACTCTGTCCACAGCGCAATCGCAACAGGCCCGCTGCTCCTGCTCCTCTTCCTGCTTTTCGGCTGCCTGGCACCAGGAGCCGCATTTGCCGTCGATGGCTACGACCAGCTCGGCTTCCGCACTATTAGCGATGATTGTGGGCCCTTCTTCATCGGCAAGTATGAAGCTCAAGACACCTCGATTGCCTACTGCATGAACCAGGAGCGCCCCGGCCCCACCAAACCGGGCGGCCCATGGCTCAACTTTGATCAAGGCTGGGTGTGGCTCGACGACGAGTTCGCGGCAATCGTTTGTCACGGATATCCCACCACCACGTCGTTTGGCGGTTACCATCTTTCACCCGATCGCGCCCGCGCCGCCACCCAGCTTGCCGTATGGATGCTCAACGGCACTACCCATGTCGACGGCACCTACTCCTACACGACCGCTCAGGGTAAAACCAAGAGCGGACACTTTACCGCCGACAATGAAGTCGTGGCGGCTGCGCGGTGGCTCCACGACAGCGCAAAATCAGGAAGCATCAAAGCCGCTCCGCACCGCGCGCGACGCTATCTAGGGGCCGTATCGGGCGGCAGCAAACGTCAAGACATGCTCTATGTACTGCCGGCGGTCTCTGTTTCCTTCCAAAAGCAGTCTGCTGACACCGTTATTACCAGCGGAAACAATACCTATCAGTTTACCGGGGCAACATTCGATATTTTTGAGAGCGCCAGCGGCGCGCGTGTCGGCACCATCAAGATGGACAGCAACGGTCGAGCGCAAGCAACACTTCTGCCCGACACGGCATACTACCTAGTTGAAACGAAGGCGCCGGCCGGCTATGTCCCCCGCCACGATCGTATTGCCTTTACCACGGGGAATGACGGCGGGCGGGTCGCCATTGATGAACAGCCCGGCACCATCAACCTGCGTATCGTAAAACTCGATGCCGCGACGAATGCCGGCCCCCAGGTGGGATCTTCACTCGCAGGAGCAGAGTTCACGTGTGTGTCGCAATCAACCCCTGGATGGGCGCAAATTCTCACGACTGACGAAAGCGGTCGGGCTACCCTCGTCGATGTCCCCTTAGGAACCTTTACCATCTACGAATCAAAAGCCCCCGAGGGCTACCTGCCATCCAACGACAGCTGGACCTATACCGTTGGAGCCGACCAGCTCGGCGATTCAGGCGTAGTCGAGATCGAATCTCGCATTTCCGATATCCCCATTGCGTTTGACCTTGAGATTTCCAAATTCAAGGATTACGGCAATAGCGACCAATCCGGCCTGGAGCAGCCGGCGGGTGGTGTTGTCTTTGAAGTTGTCAGCAACAGCTCTCAGCAGGTTGTTGGCACATTGACCACAAACATCTATGGCTTTGCCTCCACCAAAGATCAGCCCGAAGCATGGTTCGGCACAGGCAAGCGACCCGCCGGTGTCCACGGAGCCGTCCCATACGACCGTGCCGGCTACACGATTCGCGAGGTTCCGGAAACCGTCCCCGAGGGTTTTAAACGTGCAGGGGAATGGACCGTCGGGGCCAATCAGATTTCCAACGGCGCCGAGCTTCAATATATCGTGGACAACCACGCTCTGTCGACGCATCTCCAGATTGTAAAACGCGATGCCCAAACAGGCGCTTCTGTTCCACTAGCCGGATTCACCTTCCAACTCCTCGACAGCAATCACGAACCTGTCTCACAAACTTGCTGGTATCCAGCACATAACGTAATGGACACCTTTACGACTGACGCGACCGGGACCGTCACACTGCCAGAATCGCTCGTGCCGGGCACCTATTATGTACGCGAAGCCTCGGCCAAAGAGCCCTATCTTGTCGGCGAAGAGATCGAGGTAAACATACCCGCCGACATGAACCTAACGCCCGTTGTAATCGCCTCGTATTATGACCACGCCGCGACCGGAAACATCAGGATCGTTAAAACCGATGCCGTAGACGGCAGCAGCCTCGCGGGCGCCGTCTTTGAGATCCGTGCCTCGGGTGATATCGTGCGCCCCGACGGTAGCATTGCCGCGCTCGACGGTGAGACTGTCGCTGCCGTCACGACGGATGAAACTGGAGAAGCACGCGCGGACGACCTCCCGCTGGGATCTGGCACCGCACGCTACGAGGTTGTCGAGACTCAAGCGCCGGCAGGCTTCTTACTCGATCGGACATCCCATATTGTCGACCTTACTTATGCCGACCAGAAAACACCCGTTGTAGAAGCACGGCTTAACGTATCCGACGATTACACCAAGGTAGATATCTCCAAGGTCGATGCAAGCGGCGAGCAGGAAGTGGAAGGCGCACAGCTCACCTTATATGGTCCCGATAAAACCGAAATAGACTCCTGGACCTCATCCGACAAGCCACACCGCGTCGAACATCTTGCACCCGGCACCTACTCGTTGCGCGAAATGATGTCTCCGCGGACCTATGACCTTGCCGAGGAGATAACGTTTGAAATAAAAGATACGGGAGAAGTCCAATCCGTCGCGATGAAGGATGCGCCCATCGAGATCAAGGGGCAGGTCGACAAGCGTCAGGAACTTGTCCAACCTATCGAAAAGGGCCTGTTGGCTAACGGCGATGGTAAAAACCGCGCCACGACGCAAACCAATAGTGATGGGCTTTTCTCCTATACCATCGATGCTCGAAACGATTCCGCTACTTGGGTTGATGAGTTTACGATTACCGATGATCTTGAGTGCGCCAAAGACGGCACGGCGAGATTCATCTCAATCGAAACCCCCGTCGCCATCGGCGACCTCAACGGTCTGTGCAACGTGTGGTATCGCACGACGCCGTTGGACTCGACAGACGTCGATGAACCGGCGAACGCGACACTTGACGATGGACACGAAAATCCTTGGCTTGAGTCCGACGAAGTAAAAGAGAGCCTTGGTGAGGACTGTCGCCTCGTCGATTACGACGGCTGGCGCCTCTGGAAGGCGGATGTCTCGACCACGGAATCCACCACACTCGAGGCGGAAGAGCTCGACCTTACACCCAATACCGTCGTAACGGGCATTCGAATTGAATACGGTGCGGTAGCCGCCGACTTTACGACTCGAAGCGATGCGGATTCTTGGACCCGCGATGATCTCAAAGATGAGCACGACGACCTTGACGATGCCAAAGCAATCCTTGGCACAGACGCTCGGGGCGCAATCGTGCACATGCAGGCGACGTCGGCTTATACGCCCCAAACCGCACTCACCAACAGCGCACGCGTCGATCTTTGCCGCAACGGCGGCGGCGATAAACTTGAGTCACATGACGAGGACCGTGTCATTCAACGCTGTACCCTACCGCAGGACCTACCGGCAACAGGATCAGTTCCCATCGTCGCTTGCATCACCGCGCTCCTGACCTCGGGTGCCGCAGCCCTATGGTTCGCTCGCCTTAGGTCGACACCAAAGAAGCGCTAGCGCGATGAAAAAGCGGGCGAGCCAGTCCCCTGGCTCGCCCGCTTTCAATCATGTAAATCGCCGTATCTACTCTGCAGACGAAGATCCACCATCAACGATTGCCTGCTCGGACTCAGGAATCCCATCGGCACCCGTACTCTGTTCTTGCTCCACCTCTTCGCTGATTGCGGAGGCGGGGGTCGAGCCCTTTGCACCCACGATGTAGGCAGCCCCAAATCCTAACGCAATGGCAATCAAGGTCAAAATCACGTAGACAGGCCAATGGCGCTTAATATACGAAAACACGTTGACTCCTTAGAGCTCCGTCTACGAACGGCGGATAACCTCGGTCACGACCTCGGATACCGTGGCAATGTTCGTCGGGTTGACATTGTGGGGCAGGTCGTCCTCGGTACGAGCGCAAGCCAGACGCGTGCCGTCCACGCCGGCGATGGTGAGGGCTCGGCGGCTCGCCTCGAGCGCGGCATAGGCATCGGTCTTGGCATAGGGCATCTCGAGCGCGCCACAATCGACATGGAACGACTTGCACACCTTGCTGACCAGGTTCATGATGCGGCGATCGCCCTTGAGCAGCTGCTGTTCGCCCTCGACCGTCACCACCGAAAGCCTACCGGCACCGACGGATTCAAGATTGATGAAGAATACGCCGCGGAGCTTATCGCGATGCGAAGCCAAGAAGGCCTTTATGCCGGCGCCATCACAATCCGAGGCGCCCGTTGCCACAAACCAGATATCGTGACCGAGCAGCTCATCATCGCCCATAGAGGCGACAGCCGAGAGCATATCTTCGGAAGAAGCGCCATCGGAAGACGTAGCGCCGCCCTTCCAGCCATCGTTATCGTCCTCGAAGTTATCCCACGAACCGATACCGCGACCGGACTTCTTGGCATCGTAATCGTCTTCGACGCCCAGCCAATCACTCATGCTGTCCTGCTCGTTTTTCCTTTTACGACCGAACAGGCCACCCAGGCCGCGTTTGCGAGACTTGGGTGCCGCCGGGGCGGGAGCCGAAATGGTCTCGATCGGCTGCGCGCCCGACGCAACGGGCATAGAAGGCGCAACGGGTGCCGATGTGGGTTCGGGACCCTGGGCAGTAGCAAAGGGGTCGTTGACCTGGGCAGAGGGATCGGGAAGGTCGAACAGCGACGTGCGAGACGCAAAGTTTGCCTGCTTCATAGACGGCAGCGACGGATCGGGGACCGAAGCCAGCGGAGACGAGGAAGGTGCAGGCGACGGTGCCGACGCCGGATCGGGAACATTCATCTGCGGACGCGGCGATGCCTGGGAGGAAATCTGGGCCATAAGGGAATCGACCGTTTCGTCCTGGGTGGGAGCGACATTGGCAACCGTGGCACCGGAACCACTCGGGGTCGGCATGGTGAAAATCTGCGTGGAGTAAGGCCTCGACTCATCCGTCTCGGGAGTCTCGGAAACCGCAGGCACTTCCTCCTGCTCGACCTCGGTCGAATCACCTTGATCGGCTGCCGCGTATTGCTCTTCGTCAGAGTTGGCCTCGACGGACTCGTCCTCGGCGGCATCTTGGATTTCGGCAGCATCAATGGGCTCGTCATCGTCTGCCGCGTCGCCCTGCTCATCGGAAACAGGAAGGGGCTCGGCAATTGCGGTGCCTTGCTTTTCAAACGTTATCGTGGAATCGAACTGCGCGGCATCAAACGACATGGTGCTATCGACGTGCTGCTGAGCCTCGAAAGACGTTGTTGCCTCAACAACATCCGCTGACGTCGGTTGCTGGGACTCAAAGGACGTCGTAGCTTCGGCAGCGTCGACGGGCCCGGACTGCATAGCCTCGTTCTGCTCGAACTCTTGCGCCGCGCGCTCACGTGCCGCCTCGGCTGCCTGCTGCTGAGCGATAGCCTCCTGCTCGGCAGCCTCGCGTGCGGCAGCGCGCTTCTCCTCGAAATCGTCGACAAATTTCCTGCCCTTTGCAAGCGCACCCTTAAAGAAGCTGGAAGCGCTGGCGCCAATCGAAGAGAACGCGGATGCAATATCGGCATGGGGCGTTGCCGCGGGAATCTCGGCCGAGAAATCAGTATCGCTCTCGTAAGACACGCGCCCCGGCTGTTCAACGTAATCGTCGTCAGACTCGTCCGCAACGTCTTGCGCCGGCGCGGCGGGAGCCAAAATGTCCAGTCCTGCCGCGGGATCGATCGCAGACACCGCCTCGGGCTCGGCAACGGTAACCGCGGCAGACTCATCATCCGCAGTGACAACGGGCGCAGGCTCGGGCTCAAACGTCGGCTCCTCGCCCTCCTCGTAATCGAGCGTGCAGGACTCGGGAAGCATTCCGAGCGCACGGATGGCATCCGAACCAAAGCGGATGTTGCCGGCGGCGTTGCGATAGAGCTTGGGCTCGGGCTCGGCCGCGGCAGGCTCCTCCGCCGGCTCAGCAGCGGGAACCTCGTCATTGAACTCTTCGGCCTGGACAGCCTGATTCTGATCCTCGGGCACGATGGCGCCAATCAGCGTCTCGTCGGCAGACGCACCCTCAAAGCCCTCGATCTGCTCGTCAAAAGCCTCGCCCTGTTCGGGCTCGGTTTGAGCGTCGGGAGCAATCGGCTGACCGAACTCGTCCTCGGCGTAGGTAGGCTCTTCGTACTCGATGGTGTTGCCGTAGTCGTTTTGCTGCTGGGCCGCGGCATACTCCGCCGCCGCGCGCGCCATTTCCTCGGCACGACGTTTCTGCTCCCCAAAATAGGTATCGAACGGATCATCGTCGGGAAACTCGTTCTCGCCCTGGAAGGGAGCAACGTTGTCCATAACGCCGAGCATAGCGGCGACAGAAGACTTGTTGCACACCGCGCCGGACGTATAGGGAAGAATGTGGCGGTTAGAGATGATGTTTGCCGCGTTGGCAAGTGCAACGAGGGAAGCGAGGATCGCGACAATCCACAGCAGAACCTTGAGCGCGCCGGGGAGCGGCAGGATACGCAGGATGGCAACGGCAGCAGGGGCAACCGTGGCAACGGGCAACAGCTTGGCGATGAGCGCACGATACGAAGCATAGGGCTCGCGGGCGAGCAGCTCAGCACGGGGAGAGTCGTAGTGTGCGACAACGACCACCGGGCGGTTGCGCGGAGACGCGAGCGGGCCCGAGGCCTTGTGGTAGGCGATGACATTTTGGCTCACGCCCGTCTTGCCCAGGCGCGAAACCACGGGGTGGCCCGTGCGCTCGAGCACGTAAAGAACGGCGCCGACGATTGCCAGCAAGGTGCCGACCAAGCCGATACCACCGCCGATGCCCATCAACAGGGCGCCGGCAAACGCAAGAATACCGGTAACGGCAAATGCCAACCTACTGGGCGCCGGGGCATTGAACTCCTGAACCTCGGGATCAAAGCCGTGGTTGCGGAAGATCTGAGCGATATCCTCGGCAGCCAAGCGCTCTTCTTCGCTGCATGCCGGCGTAATGCCGGTGTTCTGCAGCAGGTGGTTAATATAGTTCTGGGTGTTCGCCATGTGCGCTCCACATCCATAATCCGACAAATAGGCCCAATGCATGCACATTAGAACCGTATATAGTCGAAAGTATACCCCGAGCGAGCGCAAACGACCGAATTCGGGCCATCTTAACGCCCCGAGCGGACAAGGATATAGCCTAATCTCCATATCGGACTAAAATCATGGCAGCAAACTACCTTCTTATGCGAGGACTCTATGACGGCAAGCGACGCGACCGCGACAATTAAAAAGGGAAGTTCGGAGCCCGGTTTCGATAAAACGGCTCAGCGCATCCTCAATCTTTTCTTTGTGCTCAACAGCTCCCCCGAACCGCTGACGACCGAGCAGATCGTCTTGGATTCTGACCTGGGATATGGCTCGGGCAACATCGACTCGGATAAGCGCAAGTTTCGGCGCGATCGTGACAAACTGCTCGAGCGTGGCATCTTAATCAAGGAAGTTCGCCCCGCCGGTGCGCAGGAGACCGAGGAAAGCTCGTGGACAATCGACCGCGAGCACACGTTTGCAGCAGGCGGCCTCATCACCGCAGACGACGCCGATATCCTACTCAACGCCATCGACCAGACGCTAGCGGCCGGCTCTTCCACCTTTGCCGCGCCGCTTGCCGATATTCGCTCCAAAATTGCCTACCTCACCGGCAGGACGACGGTGGACGAAGTACCGATCCGCCGCTCTCCCACCGTCGATGCGGTATGGAGCGCCTTTGCCGAGCGATGCGCGCTGCGATTTTTATATCAGAACGGACGCGGCGAGCAGAAAGAACGTACCGTCTGCGTCTACGGCATGTTCGAACGCGAGGGCGTGGCGTACTTCTGCGGCCTCGACAATGTCACCGACGGCATCAGGACATTCCGCTGCGACCGTATCGTTCGCGCTTGGCGTCCTTCGAAGGCCTACGCCATCCCTGCGGACTTCAATCTCAACGACTATCTGTTCTTTGAATTCGATTTTGCCGACCGACCGCCCGTTGCAGCCACGTTTTCGTTCGCCCCTCAGACGCAGATCGATATGATCAACGGCCTCACGCGCGGGCGAGGTGAGCTCGCACACACCGATGCGGGATGGACCTGGACCGTTGACGTGCGCGACCTTGAAGCCGCCGCCTCATTTTGCATGGCCCACGCCGTGGACGGCATGAGGCCCGTGGCCCCCAAATCGCTCAAGCAGGCGTGGAACCGCCTCATTGAAAGGACGGTGCACGAGCATGCCCGTGCGTAAACTCACCAGCGAGCAGAGACTCTCGCGCGCCATCGACATCATGGAGGCCCTCTACGCCGCCGGCGAGAGCGGCATGACACGAGCCGAGATTTGCAGCCGCTTTGACATCACAGGGGTGTCGCTCGACGAGATTCTCGAGATCGTCTCGACGCTCGCGAACCGAGAATCGGGCGCGCGCATCATCTGCGAATGCCGCGGCGAGCGTGTGGTCCTCACCGGCGACGCCGGGCGTGTTCTACCGTTGCGCCTGAGTGCCGCCGAGGGCGCTGTGCTCAACCACGAACTTGAATCGTTGGGGATCGAGCCACAGACGGCAGCCCGGATTCGGCATGCTCTTCTACCCGAAGAGCTCGGCTATAACCAGAGCGTCTTTGACACCGTCAACCACGGGTCGCACTGGCAGCAGCTGAGCTGCGCCATTCAGGACGGCGTTCGCTGCCGCATCTCGTATCGCTCGATGGACGATGCACGGCCACGCGAGCGTCTGGTCGACCCCTTGCGCATTACGGCAAACGGCGACCAAACATACCTGATTGCCTGGGACATCGCAGTCGATGAGCAGCGCACCTATCGCATGGATAAAATCGAGGGACTCACCTTGACGGAAGACTCCGTCGTGTCTCACGCACCGGACGTCGCATCCCTCCACGATTCCCTTGCCCGGACGCAGCATAGCGCAAAGCTCCTGATGCCATTCGATATGGCGGAGCATCTGGACTGGGCCGGCATCACCCTAATCGAGCGCAGCGGGACAGACACGGCAACGGTAACCGTGCATTACAGCTCCGAGCGTTGTCTACTGAGCCAGGTAATCGCAGCGGGCGGAGCCATCCGCATCTTGGATGACCCCGCCCTGTCAAAGCGTCTGTGCGATATGGCAAAAACCCTCGTCTGTCCGCTTTAGCGCCGCCGCTCGTGGCGTGCGCGCCACAGTTGCAGATAGTGCCCGATCTGCGCCGATTCGATGCGCTGGTAGGAGCTCGTGGGCAGCGACGTTAAGAACTTCTTTCCGTAGCCCTTCGTCACCAGGCGCGGGTCGGCCAGAATCAGCACGCCGCAATCGGTCGACGAGCGGATAAGGCGGCCGGCCGCCTGCTTGACCTCGAGCACCGCCTCGGGCAGCGAATAGCGCGCCCAAGCGCGGTCTTCGCGCAGGTTGCGCTCGCACGAGAGCGGGTCCGTGGGGCTCGAGAACGGCAGCTTGGGAATGATGACGCAGCGCAGCGTCTCGCCGCTGGCGTCGAATCCCTCCCAGAAGGCCTTAAGCGCAAAAAGCGACGAGGTCGGCTCGTTGATAAACCGGTCGCGCAGGCGACGGGGAGATGAGTTGCGCTGCTGGCAGTTGAGTTCCAGACCCGCACGGGCCATCTTGGGCTCAACGCGGGTGTACAGGTCTTCCATGTCGCGCCGATTGGTGAACAGCGTGAGCACCGATCCGCCCATGGCAAGATGGGCGTCGACCAGCACGCGCTCGAGCGCCGTAAGATAGCTCTCGCGATCGCGCGGATCGGGGATATCGCCCGCAACGACTACAGCCATGTTCGAATCGAAGTCGTAGCTCGAGTCCAAGTGCAGCGATGAGGATGTTGAAGCACCGATGCGATCGAGGCCGACCGCATGGTTAAAGTGTTCAAAGCTTTTGGACACCGTCATAGTCGCCGAGGCAAAGATAGCCGTGTGAACCTCGGGCAGCCACTCGGTTGCCAAGGCCTCGCCAATGTCGATGCGCTCTGCGGTCATCGACTCTCCGCCGGCACGCAGCCTGCGATTGACCTGCAGCGAATACACGTAGTGTTCATCGGTGCCATCAATGATGAGCTTGAGGTTCTCGACCAGCTCGTGCAGGCGACGCGAGATATCACCCAGGTCGACAACAACCTCGGGCTTGTCGGCGGCGACGGCTTGCACCAGCGCGTCGACGCTCTTGTCAGCCTGTTCCAACGCGTCGATGGCAGCGTAGGCCGACTGTAAGAAATCATGCCAGTCGTCAGATTCGCGCAGTTCGGGGCCAATCCATAGATTGGCATTGTCATAACCCCCACGGGCACGGCGGCCGAGCTCGCGAACGCCATCGAACACGTCGGCGATTGCCATGCTCGCGCGCGCAACCGTCGACGTCGCCTTGGCAGTAAGGCCCAGATAGAGCGTAGAGCCCTCGGAGGTTGCCAAATCACGGGAAACCTGGCTTAGCGCGCCGGTGCTCGAGCCACCCAGGCGCTCAAACAGAACGCGTGACTCGTCCGCCGACACCACGCGCGCCCACTGGCGGCGCGCCTCGCGCTCAATGGAATGGGCCTCGTCGATTACCCAATGACGAATCGGAGGCAAAATCCTGCCCTCGGCCGCAACGTTGCGGAACAGCAGGGAATGGTTGGTGACCACCACATCGGCATGCGCCGCACGACGGCGAGCGCCGTGGACCAAACATTTATCAGGGAAAAACGGGCAGAGGCGACGAGCACACTCGCGCGAGGCCGTCGTAAAGTCGGGGCGGTTGACGCTGCGCCACCGAATGCCAAGTGAGTCGAGGTCGCCATCGGCTGATTGGCAGACGTACGCCATAATGACCGCGACCGCCGTGAGCGTGTCCGCCGGATCGCGCTTGGTGGTAATCTCGACCTGGCCGCGGCTCATGCGCTCAAGCTTGCGCAGGCACGGATAGTGGTCATACCCCTTGAGAGCGCAAAATGACAGACCACCGTCCAGTTGCTCGGCAAGTTTTGGCAGCTCATGGTACATGAGCTGGTCGGCGAGATTGTTCGATTTGGTCGCAATACCAACCGTGATGTTGTTACGGCGTGCTGCCTCGGCAAAAGGCACCAGATAGGCCATCGATTTGCCGACGCCCGTGCCCGCCTCAATTACACGATGAGTGCCCGTGACCAGCGCATCGCGGACCTCGAGCGCCATCGCGATCTGCTCATCACGCGGCTCGTAGGTGGGGTACATGCGATTGACCAGGCCACCTGGCGCATAGTCTGCCTCAATCTCCTCACGACTCGGCATCTTGAGGACCGGCAGTTCGTCGGCGTCCACCCGATCGTCGGCGCGATCGGCCTTGAGAACGTCAGCACGAGCGGCGCTGAGAGAGAAGATAGAACCAGGGTTCTGCCCTGCCAAGAATGAGAAGATAGGACGATAGGACCAAGGCACATCCGGATGCATGTCGGCTAGGCGCGCCATGAGGCCCTGGGGCAAGTCGGTGAGCGCCACGAGCAACACGCGCCATACGCCACACAGGGCGTCGACGTCGGCATTGGCACGGTGTGATACCGAGTCACAGCCAAACAGATCGGCCATAAAAGACAGCTTGTGCGAGGCCAGGCGCGGAAGCGCGATTCGCGACAGCGCCAGCGAATCGATCCAAATATCGCTCACGTTGACGCCGCCTTTGACCGACTCGATAAACGAGCGGTCGAACGTGGCGTTATGTGCGATCACCGGGCAACCACCGACAAAATCGGCGAGAGCGGCGACGGCCTCAACGGCCGACGGGGCATCTGCCACATCGGCATTTGTAATGCTCGTGAGCTCGGTAATCTCGGCGGGAATCAGCTGCTTGGGATGCACGAAGGTATCGAAACGGTCGACGATCTCGCGGCCCGAAAGACGGGCCGCCGAGATCTCGATCAGTTCATTGTCCTGCACCGAAAGACCTGTGGTCTCGGTATCGAGGACAATCACATCTTCCTCGATAAGGCCAAAGGACTGCGTTTTGGCGCGTTCGGCTAGCGTGGCATAGGAGTCGATGACAAACTGCGGCGTTCCTGACGAAACCGCGTCCTCGATTAGCATGCAATGCCCGCTCGACGAAGGCCCATACGGATTAGGCTGTCACAGACCTGCGGGAACGTCATGTCGTCGGTGTGGCGGATCTCATCCGGATACAGCGACGTATCGGTCATGCCGGGAATGGTATTGGTCTCGAGGATGACGGGGCCGTCCTCGCTCACGATAAAGTCGCTGCGCGAGATACCCAGGCAACCGAGAGCCTTGTGAGCGGCACAGGCAAGCTCCTGAGCTCGAGCGTAATTCTCGGGCGAAATCTGCGCCGGAATGCGATGGATGTCTGTAGGGTCGACATACTTCACGTCCAGATCGTAGAACTCGCAGTCCTTGGGCTTACGAATCTCGACAATCGGCAGAGCGCGCACGTCGTCCTCGCCGTATACGCCGACGGTGATCTCGGTACCCTCGATACACTTCTCGACCAGCACTTTGTCGCCGTACTCAAACGCCTTGGCGATTGCCGCGGGCAGCTCGGAGGGCTCATGGACCAGGGAAATGCCATAGCTGGAACCGTTGACGGCCGGCTTCACAAAGCAGCGCTCGCCACAAACCTCGACGATATGATCGATATCGACTTCATCGCCCACCTCGAGCGCAAGGCCGGGGGCAATGGGAATGCCCGCCTTGGCGTACAGGAGCTTAGAGACCTCCTTGTCGGCACCGCAGGCGCTGGCAAGCACACCCGAAGCCGTGTAGGGGATACCCAGGGTCTCCATGGCGCCTTGCATGGCGCCATCCTCGCCGCCGGCACCGTGCATGGCGATAAACGCCACGTCAAAGCCGCCGGTTGCCATGGTTACCATAAAATCATCGGCAGCCGTGTCGAGCAGCTCCACCGAAGTGTAGCCGGCCTCCTTCAAGGCAACCACGACGTTCTTTCCCGAATTGAGCGAGATCTCGCGCTCAGCGGAATGACCGCCCGCCAAGACCGCTACGTGCATGTTCTCTAGGCTTTTACCCGGCATGGGCAGACTCCTCCTCTATAATTTCTGCAGCTGATACCATATTGTAGCGATACCCTCTACGTTTCCCCAAAATCGAAAGGCTTCCATGAATCCCAGGACTAAATCTCAGGACATTCGCGACTTGAGCCAAAACGATATTCGCGAGCTCGTGGCCGAGCTTGGCCAGCCCGCCTTCCGCGCGAAGCAGCTCATCGAATGGGTCTTCGAGAAGAACGTTTGTTCGTTTGACGATATGACCAACCTTCCCAAGGCTTTCCGCGAGCAGCTTAAAGAGGCTTTTGCCTTTGACACGCCGACTGAACTAACCAAGCAGGTTTCCAAAGATGGCTCTCGCAAGTATCTGCTCGAGTACCACGACGGCGTTTCCGTCGAGACTGTCGGTATGCCCCGTCGTAACAAGCTTTCCGTCTGCGTTTCCACCCAGGCTGGCTGCGGCATGGGCTGCGCCTTTTGCGCTACCGGTCTCAACGGCCTCAAGCGCTCTCTGACCGCTCAAGAGATCGTCGACCAGGTACTTCATGTATCCAACGACTTTGGCGAGCGCGTCACGAGCGTTGTCTTCATGGGCCAGGGCGAGCCGTTTGCCAACTACGACGAGGTTCTCAAGGCGTTGCGAATCCTCAACGACCCCGATGGCATCGGTATCGGTGCTCGTCACCTCACCGTCTCTACCAGCGGCGTTATTCCCGGTATTCGCAAATTTGCCGACATCCCCGAGCAGTTCACGCTTGCCGTTTCCCTGCATTCCGCCATCCAGTCGACACGCAATAAGCTTATGCCCGGTGTTAAGAAGTACACGCTACTTCGCCTTCACGAGGCGCTTCAACTCTACACCGAGAAGACTGGCCGCCGCCCGACCTATGAGTATGCCATGATCGAAGGCGTCAACGATACGAATCCCGAGATGCAGGCGCTCTGCGACTTCTGCGAGGGAACGTTGTGCCACGTTAACCTGATTCAGCTTAACGACATCGAGGGCAGCCCGCTCAAGCCGTCGCCGATTCATAAGGTTGAGGATCTTCAGCGTCGTCTTGAGTCCCGTGGCATCGAGACCACGATTCGTAACTCCCGTGGTAACGATATTGACGCCGCTTGCGGACAGCTGAAGCAGCGCTTCAAAGTTCAGAAGAACGCATAGGGGAGTCGCACCCCAAAACGTTTCATGTGAAACATCGAACGGCCCCGGTTACAGGAGATGCAACCGGGGCCGTTTTATTTATTGACCTTAATTTTGAATCAGCTGCTACCTGTCCCATTTTTTACGGCCAAAATAAGGGGTCCTTGCCTCGTGAATCAGACAAGGACCCCTCAAAATATGCTAAGTAATTGTTAGGTACCTAATAGCCTACATTTTCCCATTGGTTACTAACCCAACCTTGATTAATTTTGGGATTCTTCGTTACCTGAGCCGTACGCATGGCAACATCTTCTGTCATAACATCCATTTTCTTCTTGGATGTATCGACAATATCTTGCGCACTACGAAGCAAACGACCTCGAAGTTCATCGTCTGTCGCGATCTTATAGCCAGCAAAGGCACCAGCCGCGACAGTCGTCGCCAATGCAATCGCAGTTAAAATCCTATTCCTCATCTTGGCCTCCTTGATCAAACTGAATCATTTCGCCAAGAATACGAGAGAGCTCTTCCTCGTCTTTAAACTCAATCTCAATCTTATTCTTTCCACGCGAGCTCTTAACACGCACGTTGGTATTAAAAACCTGACGAAGCACGCGGGCAGCCTTTTTAAAAGACTGAGGCGTTGCAGGCCTCGGCGTCTTAGGTGTCTCTCCGGCAGAAAACAACGGAGCAAGATTTTCTGTCGCTCTTACGGAAAGGCCCTCTGCAACAACCTTCTCTGCAAGTCGAATTCGAGCGTCCTCATAGGGAACTGCAAGAATCGCACGTGCATGACCAGCAGTGAGTTTGCCCTCAAAAATCATCTGCTGAACAACTTCAGGGAGATCGAGAAGGCGCAGCGAGTTTGTAATTGCAGAGCGTGACTTGCTGACTGCCTTCGACAATGCCTCCTGGGTCATACCGCTGGCATCGATAAGCTGGCGATAGCCCTTAGCCTCTTCGACGGGATTCAGATCAGAACGCTGAAGGTTTTCGATCAGAGCAAGAGCCAGCATCTCTTCATCATTAACATCTTTAATGATGACAGGCAGCTCCTCAAGACCAGCAAGCTTTGACGCTTGGTAACGACGCTCACCAGCGATGATCTCATAGCCGTTTCCATGCTTGCGAACCAAAAGCGGCTGCAAGACGCCATGTTCTTGGATTGATTCGCTCAACTCACGAAGTTCAGTTTCGTTAAAGTGAATTCGCGGCTGATTAGGGTTGGGAACGATATCCTCAATAGGTAGTTTTGTTTCAGATGCGGCATTCGAAGCCGATGCAGCCGAACCACCGGTCTCATACTCGGCCTCTGAGACCAAAGCATTGAGTCCACGTCCCAATCCGCCACGTTTCTTTACACTAGGCACGCTTGATCACCTCTTTTGCAAGGTTCATATATGCTTTTGCACCCTTATTTTGAGGTGCATAGGTAATTACCGGTTCCCCAAAAGACGGAGCTTCGGAGATTTTAACCGTACGGGGGATCAACGTCTTAAATGCCTTATCACCAAAGTACGATTGAACCTCCTCAACAACCTGATTCGATAGAGAAGTACGCGAGTCATACATGGTCATAAGCACACCGTAGGTGTCTAAGCCCTTGTTCAGACGAGATTTGACCATCTTCATTGACTCAAGCAGCTTCGTAACGCCCTCGAGTGCGTAATACTCGCACTGGATCGGAATCAAAACGCTGTCTGCTGCGGTCAAAGCGTTGATAGTAAGCAGGCCGAGCGAAGGAGGGCAGTCAATGAAAATAAAATCGAACTCGTCCTGAATCGGCTCAAGCAAATCTTTGAGACGGGTTTCACGAGCAATTGCGCTTACGAGTTCAATTTCCGCGCCTGCAAGCTGAATTGTAGCCGGAATTACGAATACCTTTTTGCAATTTGTATCAAGAACAAGCGATTCTGCCGGCACATCATTCAACAATGCATCATAGATGCAGTGATCAAGGTCTTCTTTTTCAATTCCGAATCCACTGGTGCTGTTTCCCTGCGGATCAAAATCAACAATCAGTGTCTTACGACCCTGCTCGCCCAGTGCCGCCGCAAGGTTTACAGCCGTCGTTGACTTACCAACGCCGCCTTTTTGATTGATAATTGCAATGATACGCGTGTCTTTTGCGCTCTTAGAACGCTTAACGTCGCGAAATCCCACGGTCCCTCCTGGTGTGTATTGAAGCTGTCAAACGGAGGATGTTTCACGTGAAACATTCCGATTCAATATCAACCGCCATGTTTCACGTGAAACACTGCAAGCTGTTAGTATCCATTATGTTTCACGTGAAACATCTAGGCAAGCGGATTCTTCTTTGCCATGCCATTTGCACGAGGCAATGAAACGGATGCTGAATGACTCTTCTTAAGAACAATGAACTCCCTGTGACCCAAGCCTTCAGGCAAATCAATTGCGTCATTCAGAAGCAAAGTGAAGCCGCAAATCTTAGCTGCTGACATGCCGGAAGCAAGCTCCTCATCCGAAGGATTGCCCTTGGTGATAACAAATAGCCCTCCATCCTTCAGGTACGGAGCCGCATACTCAACAAGAATCGGTAGAGGGGCCAGTGCGCGGGCGGTTACAACGGAGAACTGCTTCTTATGGCTTCGAGCATATTCTTCAAGACGATCATGAACCGCATGAGCATGTTTCAATCCAAGAGCATGAACAAAGGAATTAACCGCATCAACCTTCTTGCCAACAGAGTCAATATAAGTAGCTTTACGATGCGTGGTTATGGTTAATGGAATACCAGGGAAGCCCGCACCTGTTCCCATATCGAGCAAAGCTCCCTCAGGAGCCTTATTGATATAGGGGAGCAAAACAAGTGAGTCGAGGATATGAAGTACGGCAGCATCTTCTCCGTTAAGAATACGGGTGAGATTGGTTGTCTTATTTGTTTCTAGAACCAAATCCAAATGCTTGATACATTTCCTCAGCCCAATATCAGTTACGCTCAAGGAATATTCTTTGCAATAGGAAGTTAGGCGACTCAACATCTCGTCAGCCTGCTGATCGGTAAGTACAAACAACAGAAGCTCCTTTCTGACAAAAATCAGCGTATCGAGAACTTTTGACAAAAAAAAGGGACGTGGAAACCACGTCCCCTTAGCATAAACTCGAGTAGATTATCGAGCAACAATCACCACATGGCGATCAGGGTCAGAACCCTCAGAATGAGTATCAACGGCATCATTGCCACGAAGTGCAATGTGAACCAGTCGACGCTCGTAGGCATTCATGGGCGAAAGCGAAACACTCTTATGAGTGCGAATGGCACGCTCGGCAGCAGACTGAGCCATGGAGGCAACCTTGTCCTGACGGCGGCTCTTGTATCCCTCGACGTCCACTACAACCGGATACCTAAAGCCAAGTTTGCGGCTCACCAGCAAAGAGAACATAACCTGAAGAGCATCAAGGGTGCGACCATGACGGCCAATGAGAACAGCAAGGTCGGGAGCCGTTACATCCAAAATCAGCTCACCCTCGTCGCCCTCATACTCATCGATAGGAGAGTTGGCGGCATCGAAGTGCGAAAGGATGGAACGCAGGATGGAAATCGCAACATCGGCAATGGTGTCGAGCTCCTCATCGGTCAGCTCTTCACCAGCCTTGTAGCGCTGTGCAATCTCGGGATAATCGCCCGCGACCTGCGGGGCAACCTCCTCAAGCATATCCTCGATGATCTCTTCAGACATAACGTACTCCAAAAGTTAGGTACCTAAATAAGATTGATATCCCACTACTTCTTCTTGTGCGGGCGCGGCTTCTTCTCTCGACGAGTGACCTCAACCTGCAGCGGAGCGTTCTTAAGACGCTCCTCCTCATCGGCCTTCGCCTTGTCGATGACCTTCTGCGTCACAAAAATCTGCTGGATAACCTGCCAAGCAGACGAGACGTCGTAGTACAGCAGAACACCAACGGGAAGGCTCCAGCCCATCCAAAGCATCATGACCGTCATGACAACGGCCATCATACGCATGCTCTGAGCCTGCTGGCCGGTCTGGTTGCGCGACATATAGAGCTGCGGAATCAGGGTCAGGACGGCGAACAGGATCAGGCAAACCAGCGCAGGCAGTGCAACCATAAAGCCATCGGCAAAGGAAGCACTCGGCGTGGTGGTCAGGTCGGGCAGGATGTTGAAGAACGAGAACGTGCCGTCGTTAAAGTACTGCGGCAGTTTGCGCAGCAATGTAAACAGGGCGAACAGGATAGGCATCTGAATCAGCAGCGGCAGACAGCCAGCCATGGGGTTGAACTTGTTCTCGCTGTAGAACTTCTGCATCTCCTCGGCCTGACGCTGGGGATCGTCGGCATAGCGCTCCTGGATCTCGAGCATCTTGGGCTGCAGCACCTGCATGCGAGCCGTCGACTTGGTCGACTTGAGCATGAGCGGCGTCAGCAGCAGACGGATGATGACCACCAGGATGATGATGGACAGGCCCCAGTCGACCGCAAAGGTCTGGATGAGCTTGAGCAGCTCGAAAAGGATGTTAACGATCCAATCCCACATGTAAGTTTTCCTCCGATAGCGAGTGCCCGCTAGGGCACAGGGTCATAACCGCCGACGTGCAGGGGATTGCAACGAGCGATGCGCCTCACGGCAAGCCAGCAGCCTCTCAAAACACCGTGCTTCTCAATCGCCTGGATGGCGTATTGCGAGCACGTTGGGTAATAAATGCAGGCGTCAGGCAATAAGGGCGAAATAACCTGTTGATATATGCGAATAGGAGCGATGGCAACACGTCGCAAAACGTGATTGCTCATCGCTCCTCCCCGGCAACGCCGGCGCGCTTCATAAGCGAACGCAACGCCTTGTCCATCTCCTGCGACGAGGAAACCCTCGTCTTGGGAGTTGCAAACAAGATGATGTCATAACCCGCAACGGGAAATCCACAGCTGCGGGCGGCCTCGCGCATCACACGCTTAGATCGGTTGCGCACGACGGCACAACCGAGTCGCTTAGCACCAACGAAGGCGACCCTTCCGGAGTCGCCTTCGCCAACCGATTCACATATGGTCATTCGAATCAGAGGGTGATTGAAACGACGCCCCTGACTGAACACATGCTCGAAATCTTGCCGAGACTTAATAGTCTTCATGCGAGATGTGTGTATCGCTGCTAGACAGTGAGACGCTTGCGGCCCTTGGCGCGACGACGGGCGAGAACGGCACGACCACCCTTAGTGCCCATACGGGCACGGAAGCCATGGGTCTTGGCACGCTTACGCTTATTAGGCTGATACGTACGCTTCATCTTAAGTTCCTCCTGCTGCATTTCGAGTGTCCGCGGGGACGCGGACGCAGATATAGACACGTGAGCTTGAAGATTGTAGGGAAATCAATGTTCAAATGTCAAGAAATCAAAGGTAAAAGGTTGCGCAGTTCACACGGTTCCCCCATAAGCACAACCGAAATTTGCGCCTCATGGCAACCTTTCACGATATTTCATCGAGTTTTCAACAGGTCATGTTGGCAATGTTGAGAACTTTTCGCCCGTTTTCCAAAGTTTTCAACAAGTTTTGAAAAGTTGTCGAAAGATGAGAAACGTTGCACGGTGAGCTACTATTTGTTCGAAACCTTTTGAAAGATTGCGAGCGGCATGTCTGACGACTTTTACACCATGGTCGATTCCGGAGACCCGGCACCCGACAACGAGCACATCACCGGCGTGCGCGAAGAGCGTGCGGAAGGCGAGCAGGCGACCACGCAGGCGCCAAAAGCCATGTACGCCGCGCGCATCGCCGTCTATGACGACATGCTGTCGACACCGCGGGTGATCGTCATTGATCCGCAAGATGTCCGCACGTATTTGGAAGAGACGACCAACACCGTCTACCAGTGTATGAAAGAACAAGGTGGCCATATCTCGCTCATGGTCATCCGCGAGATTGTCGAAAACTTTATCCACGCACACTTTGCCGAGCCCATCATCTCGATTCTGGACGGCGGAGACACCATCCGCTTTGCTGATCAAGGACCCGGCATCGACGACAAGGAACGTGCTTTCGATTTTGGCGTTACCAGCGCAAACAGCAAGATGAAGCGCTATATCCGTGGAACCGGAGCAGGGTTTCCCATGGTGCAGGAGTATTTGGAAAACGCCGGCGGTGCCGTATCCATCGAGGACAACATGGGCAACGGCACCGTGGTTACGGTAAGCCTGAACCCTAAACGCGTGCAGGAAATCGAGCGTGCCGGCGGACGCGGTGCTGCCGTACGGCCCGAGACGGAGCATCCCACATATCCCCTGCCGGGAGCTTTTGCGCAGCAGCCCATGGCAACGCAGCAGATGCAGCCCCCCGTGGGACAGATGCAGCAGCCCGGAATGCTTCCTACACAAGAGCCCCAGGCGACTTCGATGTCGATGCCGCCAAACATGCCAGAGGCCATGCCGCTGGCGGATCAGGATGCAGCAACAATGCAGCGGGCGACGGGGGCACCGGGTGGCCAGCAAATGGGCTATCAGCCGTACCAACAGGGATATCCATACCAGCAGATGCCGCCACTGGGTTATGGCCAGCAGTTCCCGCAGCAGTACCAGCAGGGATATCAGCAGCCGTACCAGCAGATGCCGCAGCAGCAGTACAACCCCTGGGCCCAGCAGACGCCTCCGCAGCCTTACCAACAGTGGCCTCAAAGTTTTCAACAGCAAATGCCGCCGACACAGAGTTCTCAACAACCAGCAGCTCAAATGATGTATCCTAATGCAGTAAATCAGTATGCACAGCCACAACCGGACGTGTTCGTAAGCGATCGCGGCAACGCCGCGCTGGGCTATCTGGCGCAAAATCAAGCGTGCGGCGCAACCGATCTTGCGAGGGCGTTTGGAAACTCGGCCCCCACTTGGTCACGCACGCTCAATGACTTGGCGCAGGCCGGCTTGGTCATCAAGCATGGCCAGAAATACCATCTGACCGAACTCGGCGCCGCTCGCGTGCGAGCTCAGAGCTAAAGAACGGGAGAGACAGTGGACGAGGAAGCAAGCATCATCCTGGGGGATGCCATCGCCTTTTGCCAGCGCGACGGCCAAGATGCACGCCTCATCAACATGCTGGGGCAATCGCGCGCCATAAGCCTGACCGAAGATACGCTCACGATCGAGGCCCCCTCGCGCTTTGCCATCGCGCAGCTCAAAAAGCATCAGCCGACTATTGAGGCCTATCTGGAAGAAATCGCCTTTGCACCGATTGCTCTCGACATCGTGGCACCGCAAGGCGCCGCGACGGAATCCGCTGCCGCCACGGCGCCCGCCACGGCTCCCGCTGCTTCCCCGGCGGTGCCGGCCTCCGCAGGCGATGTGCCGACAATCGAGCACCAGCACAGCGATGTTTCCCGTGAAACAATGGCACCGTTGACGAGCGCGGCGGCGACGTCAACGAACGCACCCGTCACGCACATGCCCATCGCTCACGACGCAGCGGCGGGCGCGGATTCGGGCATTGCAATCAAGAACACGCTCTCGGCCGACGATTTTCGTCGCATGATGAACCAGATGAAGGGCGGAGCGCCGACTAAATCCACGCAAGCTGCGGCCCCCGCTTCACCCATGCCAGCACCGACCGTGCCGGCCGAGCAGAATACGGATGGAGCCCCGCTCGCCGCGAACTCAAAATTTACCTTTGAGAACTTTGTCTACGGCCCCGAGAACAGCCATGCCTATCGCTCGGCACTCAAGTTTGCCGCCCTCGCGGACGAGCGCGGCACATGCACATCCCTGTTCATCTATGGCAAATCGGGGCTGGGCAAGACCCATCTGCTGCTCGCCATCAAAAACGAGCTCGCCGAGAAGTCGCCCGAGATCAAGGTCAAGTATGCCAACTCCCAGGCGTATCTGGACGACCTGATGACCGAGTTCGACCGTCAAAAGAAGAGCAACGCTCCCATCATGCAGGCGTACCACGGCGTGGACGTGCTCATCATCGATGACATACAAAACATCATCGGCAAGCGCGCGAGCGTGGACTACTTTTTCCAGCTCATGGACGAGTTCATCCGCAACAACAAGAAGGTCGTCATCGCGGCAGACCGTGCCCCCAAGGACCTGAGCATGGACGAGCGTTTGACCAGCCGCTTCAACGCCGGCATGCTCTGCCTGGTCGCAGAGCCCAGCTACGAGATGAAATACAAGATCTTGCAGCGCTATTACGAGAACACCATCGTCGCCGCTCCCGAGGCAGGCGACGACTCGCTGCTGGCGGCCTATGGGGGCGACGGCGGACACCTGACCGACGAGCACTTTAAACACATGGCCGAGGTCTCGGGCACCAACATCCGCGAACTCGAGAGCTTTTGCGAGCGCTGCGCCGGCGAGGCGGGCGACCGCGAGCGCGAGGGCGGAGAGCTCACCTTTGACGATATCGACGCCATCGCCAGCCAGTACTTCGACACATCGGCCAAAAAGATCAACGTCCAGACGGTTCAGTCCGTCATCGAAGAGCAGTACGGCGTGACGCACGAGGAGCTCATCGGCCCGCGTCGCAACGCCAATATCGCCAAAGCACGCCATATCGCTATCTACCTGGCCATCGAGATGTGCGAGATGACGACCACGGCGGTGGGCGCCGAATTTGGCAACCGCAACCACTCGACCGTCAGCACGAGCTACAAAAAGGTCCAGAAGATGATCCAGGAAGACCGCACCGTCACCGAAGACCTCAAGTCGTTGCGCGATAAAATTACACTGCGCTCGTAGGGAAATAGAGACACCTGTTGAAAACTTGTCGAAACCACGGGCATAAGGTGTCTAAAACCCAACCCGCGGTGATGAAAAGTTTTGCGCAGGTTTTGAACGTGGAAAACCACCCCTGTTGCACACAGGTTGCTGTCGATTCTCTTTCTGGGTCTGACCTGCGTCTTTGGGAGTAATCGACAGTTTCGTCAGTGCTATTACTATTATTAAGATATTTATATCTATAGAAAGGTATTAAAAGATGAAGTTCACCGTCAGCCAGAGCTCGCTTACACAAGCCATCGGCGTCGTTATGAAGGGTGTCGCTTCGGCATCCACCCTTCCCATCCTGTCGGGCGTGCTCGTCAAGGCGCAAGACGGCATCTTGGAATTCCAGACCTCTAACTACACCATCTCGATCCGTCATCGCATCGCGGCGCATGTCGAAGAAGAGGGCGAGATGGTTATCCCCTGTAAGATGCTCTCCAATATCACCAAGACCCTCCCCGATGCCCCGGTCACCTTTGAGCTGTCCGAGCGCCAGGTGCTGATTGGTTGCGAGAAGAGCTCGTTCCGCCTGAACACGCTCGATGCCAATGACTTCCCCGAGTTTCCGGCCTATGCCATCGAGAGCGCCGTGGAACTGCCGACCGATATCTTGTCCGAAATGGTCGGCCGCGTGTGGCGCGTCACCTCGACCGACAAGGCCCGCCCCATCCTGGGCGGCGTGCACATGAAGGTCGAGAACAACACCGTGCGCCTGGTGGCGACCGATTCCTTCCGCTTGGCCGTGTGCGATACGCAGGTCGAGACCTCGACCCTCGAGGGCTCCTTTGAGCTCAACGTTCCAGCCGACGCCTTTAACGACGCGCTGAACATCATGGCCAGCCAGGCGACCATCATGATCGGGGCTACCGACACCCAAGTCGTCTTCGAGGCCGGCAACACCACCTACGTGTCGCGCCGTATCGAGGGCATGTACCCCAACTACAAGCAGCTCATCCCCGATTCGTGCGTGACGAGCGTCAAGATCGACGTCGCCGCCTTTAACGCCGCCCTCAAGCGCGTGGCCGTTATCGCGAGCGCCAACCCCGCCGTCAAGTTCGAGATCGATGTCGAGAACGGGCAGATGGGCCTGTCCTCCATTTCCAATGACCAGGACCTTGCGCAGGAGACGATCGATGTCGAGGCCGAGGGCGAGTCGGGTACCATCGCCTTCAACTACCACTACATCTTCGGCTGCCTCAATGCCCTGTCCAAGGAGAAGGAGATCACGCTGGAGCTCAAGAGCTACTCGCAGGCGGGCATCTTCAAGTCCTACGACAAGATCAACTACCTGTACCTGGTTATGCCGGTCCGCATCTAGCGCTGCGCCATGACCATGTTCGCCCGCGATCTTTCCGTCGCGCACTACCGCAGCTTCGATAGCTATCGCCTTGCCCTGGACGAGGGCGTGACGATACTTGCGGGACCCAACGCGGCGGGAAAGACCAATCTCATAGAGGCGCTGCAGCTGCTGACGAGCGGCGCCTCGTTTAGGCATCCGACCGCAGCCGAGCTCGTCCATGACGGCGTGGGCTCGTGCAAGGTCGAGCTGAGGCTCGAGGGCGACGGCCGCGTGCTTGATATGGGATTGAGCGCGGGGGACGGTAAGCGCTCGTTTAGCCGCAACGGCAAGAGATGCTCCGCCGCCGGTGTGCGCGGGGTTCTGCCGAGCGTGCTGTTTTGTCCCGACCATCTGGACATGGTTAAGCGAGGCGCCAGTGTGCGCCGCGCCGCCCTCGATGGCTTTGGCATGCAACTGAGCGCACGCTATGCCGATCTTGCGAATACCTATGGGCGTTGCGTGACCCAGCGTAATGCCTTGCTCAAGGAGACCTGGTGCTGCCGCGAGATGCTCGGCGCGTGGAACGATTCGATTGCCCGCGCGGGCTCGGCCCTGCTCGTGCACCGGTTGGCCCTACTCGACCGGCTGGCGGGCCATGTGCGCGCTGCCTACGGGCAAGTGGCGTCCGGTGAGGCCGCCAACGTGTCCTATGCGTCCACGCTGGGGGATTTGCCCCAGGTCGAGGATCGCGAAGAGCTGAAGGGCTGGGCGTACGAGCGCATGCTGGCTGCCCTCGATGAGCACGCCGACGAGGAAATTCGCCGCGGCGTGACATTGGTGGGACCGCATCGTGATGAGATTGAGTTTACCGTGGCGGGTCGCTCCGCCCGTTCATTTGCCAGCCAAGGTCAGCAGCGAACGTTGGTTCTGGCCTGGAAGGTGGCGGAGGTGGCCGTGGCTCGCGATGTCCTGGGCACCGCCCCGTTGCTGCTTTTGGATGACGTGATGAGCGAACTCGACGGCGAGCGCCGCGGTGCTTTTCTGCAGCTGATCGGCGATGATATCCAGACGGTCATAACCACCACCAATCTGGGGTATTTTACCGATGACCTGCTTGATCGAGCCAAGGTGGTGAGCATGGGTGAGACGTGCTAATTACGAGCGCGAGAACGGAATGGTTGCCTTTGGCGGCTTTTTGGATGCCGAGCGTCAGCGCATCCTGGCGGCTGCGACACCTGAGCGCCGCGCGCAAATGGAGGCTGCGGAGGAGTCTCGTGCGGTCTATCACGCCTGGAATGCAGTGTGCTCGGGCACGCGCGAGGGACGCCATGTGACGGGGCTGCGCTACCTGCCCGAGTCCAACGAACTGCTGGTGTACCTCGATTCGCCCTCATGGACGCAGGAGATGACACTTTTGCGCGAGATTATCCGCGCGCGCATGGAGCGCGCCGGCGCGCATGTCGACGGCCTGGTGTTCAAGACGACCGCCCCCGGCCACACACCGCCCGCTGCAAAAGAGCGCCTGCGCCCGGCCGTGGCCGAGCGTCCGCCGGCTCCGCATGCAGACCTAAGCGGTGCCGAGCGTGCCGAGATCGAGCGCCAGGTGGCGCCCATCGAGGACCAAAAACTGCGCGAGGCCCTCGAGAACGCCATGAGAGCCAGTGCCGAGTGGGCCAAGGGCGTGCAGGGCAAAAAAGAGCCTTAAATCGCATCTGGTGGCCTTGTAGAGCCAAATACCCTCGTTCCCGAGGGTATTTTTTTACGATAAACTAGTAAGGCTGTACACATTTTCTTAACTGAAGGAGGACGTGTGGCAAACGAAAACGATTACGATGGCGGCGAGATTAAGATTCTCGAAGGTCTCGAGGCCGTTCGTAAGCGCCCGGGCATGTACATTGGCTCGACGAGCGCCAGCGGTCTTCATCACCTGGTGTGGGAGATCGTTGACAACTCCGTCGACGAGGCCATGGCCGGTTTCTGCACCGAGATTCAGGTGACGGTCCACGCCGACAACTCCATCACGGTCGTCGACAACGGGCGCGGCATCCCCGTCGACGAGCATCCTATCAAAAAGATCCCGACGCTCGAGGTCGTCATGACGATCCTGCACGCCGGCGGTAAGTTCGATAACTCGGCCTACAAGGTCTCGGGCGGACTGCACGGCGTGGGCATCTCCGTTGTCAACGCCCTGTCCAAGCGTGTGGTCGTGCAGGTATGCCGCGATGGCAACATCTACGAGATGGAGTTTTCGCGCGGCAAGACCGTCAAGAAGATGGAGGTCGTGGGCACTTCGGAGACGACGGGCACCACTGTCAGCTTCTGGCCCGACGACGAGATCTTCGAGACCTGCATCTACGATTTCGACACGCTGCACAACCGTCTGCAGGAGACGGCATTCCTCAATAAGAACCTCAAGATCGTGCTGACCGACGAGCGCGAGGCGACTCCCCATGTGGAGGAGTTCTGCTATGCCGGCGGCATCATCGACTTCGTCAAGTTCCTCAACGAGGGCAAGGATGTCCCCGAGGCCTTTAAGGAGCCCATCTATATTGAGGGAAAGTCGGACCCGGATGCACCCGTGACCAAGATGGGCGAGGTCGAGGTGTCCTTGCAGTGGAATAGCGGCTACGGTGAGAACGTCATGTCGTTTGCCAACGACATCTACACCCCCGAGGGCGGCATGCACCTCGAGGGCTTCCGTACCGCACTCACCCGCGTGATTAACGATTACGCTCGCAAGCAGAACCTGCTCAAGGAAAAAGACGCCAACCTGACCGGCGACGATGTTCGCGAGGGCCTATCGGCTGTTATCTCGGTCAAGCTGCCCGATCCGCAGTTTGAGGGCCAGACCAAGGCCAAGCTCGGCAGCTCCTATATGCGCGCGCTGACGCTCAAGATCGTGACCGACGGGCTTGCCGATTACCTCGAGGAGCATCCCAAGCCCGCTCGCGAGATCGTCAAGAAGGCCCAACAGGCCTGCAAGGCGCGCAACGCCGCCCGCAAGGCGCGCGAGGCGACCCGCCGCAAGAGCCTGCTCGAGACGGCGTCGCTGCCCGGCAAGCTCGCCGACTGCTCGGTGCGCGACGCCGAGTTGACTGAGCTCTTTATCGTAGAGGGCGACTCGGCAGGCGGCTCGGCCAAGGACGGCCGTCGCCGAGACATCCAGGCGATCCTACCCCTGCGCGGCAAGATTTTGAACGTCGAGCGCGTGGGCGATCATCGTGCGTTCTCGAGCGACACCATCCAGTCACTCATCACTGCGATCGGCTGCGGCGTCACGACGAGCGCCGGCGACGGCGGCGACTTTGATATCACCAAGGCCCGCTACCACAAGATCATCATCATGACCGATGCAGACGTCGACGGTGCGCATATCCGCATCCTGCTGCTGACGTTCTTCTACAAGTACATGCGCCCGCTGATTGACGCCGGCTACGTTTACGTTGCTTGCCCGCCCATCTTTGGCATCAAGGTGCGTAACAAGATTCACTACGTGTATCCCAACGGCCGCCAGCCCGAAGACGAGATTCTGCGCGACACCATCCAGAGCCTGGGACTGAATCCCGACGACAACGACGAGGACGGCAAGGCCAAGGATGGCAAGATCACTAAGAAGCGCAAGGGCTACACCGTCCAGCGCTACAAGGGCCTGGGCGAGATGGACCCCAAGCAGCTTGCCTCGACGACGATGGACCCCAAGACCCGCATCCTGCAGCGTGTGTCGATCGAGGACGCCGTGGTGGCGGACCGCGCCGTGCGCGAACTGATGGGTTCCGAGGTCGCCTATCGCCGTGAGTACATCGAAAAGCATGCGCATGATGCTCGATTCTTAGACGCCTAGCTTTCCCAGGCACCCCATCTTGCCCTTCAGGATTTCGGGCGCCGCACGCAAGGCGTGCGCCCTCATCCTTCAGGGCAACCTGGGGCACCTGGAAAACCTAGGAGGGTTGCCCGGCATGCCTGGTAATCCGTCTCCGCGGTAGGGAAACTAGTGGACCACGCAAACCATGAGGAGGTAACGTGGCAGACGATATCAACAATAACGAGGGTATGGACGAGGCTGGCGACGCTGGCATGCCCGACGATCTGAAGCGCCTGCTTGCCCGTGCTGAGCAGGGCGAGGACGGCGACCCGGACGCCTATAACCCCGATGCCGATGATGATGAGGAAGAAGACGACGACGGTGAGCTCGAGGAGAGCTTTGGCGAAGTCGACCGTGGCGCCTCGGCCGGCGAGGATATCAACGGCGGCCAGCTCCAGATTTCGGAGTTTGGCCACGAGATGAAGCAGTCGTTTATCGAGTACTCGATGTCGGTCATCACGGCGCGCGCCCTGCCGGACGTGCGCGATGGCTTAAAGCCGGTACACCGTCGCATCCTGTACGCAATGAACGAGAGCGGCATCTACCCCAACCGTCCGCACAAGAAGTCGGCCTGGACGGTCGGCGAAGTTATCGGTAAGTACCATCCGCACGGTGACTACGCGGTCTACGAGGCCATGGTCCGCCTGGCACAGTGGTTCTCCATGCGCACGCCGCTCATTGACGGTCACGGCAACTTCGGCAACATCGACGGCGACGGCGCCGCCGCCATGCGTTACACCGAGAGCCGTCTGGCAAAGCCCGCCATGGAGCTCCTGCGCGACTTGCAGAAGGACACCGTCGACTGGCAGCCCAACTACGACGAGTCGCTCGCCGAGCCCCAGGCGCTGCCCGCGCGTTTCCCCAACCTGCTGGTCAACGGCAGCCAGGGCATCGCCGTCGGCATGGCCACCAACATCGCCCCGCACAACCTCACCGAGGCGATCGAGGCCACGTGCTACCTTATCGACAACCCCGACGCCACCGTCGACGAGCTCATGCAGATCATGCCCGGTCCGGACTTCCCCACCGGCGCCATCATCATGGGCAGTGCTGGCATTAAGCAGAGCTACGAGACCGGCCGCGGCTCCATCACCGTGCGCGCCAAGGCTCATGTGGAGTCCACCAAGACCGGCCGTAGCCGCCTGGTCTTTACTGAGATTCCCTATATGGTCAACAAGGGCACCCTACAGGAGAAGATCGCCCAGCTCGTCAACGACAAGCGCATCGAGGGTATCTCGGATATGCGCGACGAGTCCAATCAGAAGGGTATCCGTCTAGTCATCGAGCTCAAGAAGGGCGTCATCCCGCAGGTCGTACTCAACAACCTGTACAAGTACACCTCGCTGCAGACGACCTTTGGTGCCAACAACCTGGCGCTTGTCAACGGCGTTCCCAAATGCCTGAGCCTGCGCGAGATGCTGCAGCACTACATCGACCACCAGGTCGACGTCGTCACCCGCCGCACCCGTTTTGACCTCAAGAAGGCACAGGCGCGTGCCCATATCCTCGAGGGCTACCTGATGGCCCTTGACCATATCGACGAGGTCATTAGCATTATCCGCTCCTCGCAGACCGACTCCGAGGCCAGCAGCCGCCTGATCGAGCGCTTTGGCTTTACGCCCGAGCAGACCACGGCCATCCTCGAGATGAAGCTGCGTCGCCTGACCGGCCTGGAGCGCGACAAAATTCAGGAAGAGCTGGACGGCCTGCGCCGCGCCATCGCCTACTACGAGGACCTGCTGGCGCACGAGGAGAAGATTCTGGGCGTCATCAAGGAAGAGATGCGCGAGATCTCCAAGAAGTTCGGCGACAAGCGCCGTACCGAGATCAGCCAGGTTGAGAAGGACCTGGACGTCGAGGACCTCATTGCCGACGAGGACATGGTCGTGACCATCACCCACACCGGCTATGTCAAGCGCATCCCGGTGGCCGCCTACCGCGCCCAAAAGCGCGGCGGCAAGGGCGTGTCGGGCGTCAATCTCAAAGAGGACGACGTTATCGACGAGATGTTTATCGCATCCACGCACGAGTACGTGCTGTTCTTCTCGAGCAAGGGCAAAGTCTATCGACTGAAGGTGCATGAGCTGCCTGTTGGCACGCGCCAGGCGCGCGGCACCGCGATCGTCAACCTGCTGCCTTTCGAGGAGGGCGAGAAGATCGCGAGCGTCATCAGCTGCCGCGAGTTCCCCGCCGACGAGTACCTGATGTTTGCCACCAAGAGCGGCATGGTCAAGAAGACCGTGATGAGCGCCTACGACCGTAGTCGCCGCGATGGCCTGATCGCCATCAACCTGAGGGACGACGACGCGCTGCTCGCTGTACGTCGCGTGCGCGAGGGTGACAAGATCATCATGGCAACCACCGCGGGTAAGGCGATTATGTTCCCCGAGGACCAGGTGCGCGCCACCGGTCGCGATACCAGCGGCGTCCGCGGCATTGGCATGAAGGAAGGCGTGAGCGTTCTTGGCATGGAGATTACTAACGGTAACGGCGACCTGTTTGTCATTACCGAGCGCGGCTACGGCAAACGCACGCCGGTCTCGGATTACCCGGAGCAGAACCGCGGCGGTCAGGGTGTCTACACCATCCAGATGACCGAGCGCAAGGGTAACCTCGCAGCCATGAAGACGGTGGGCCCGCAGCATGAGCTGTTCATCGTGACGGAGGGTGCGACGGTCATTCGCGTCAAGACCGACGAGATCAGCCAAACCGGTCGCGCCACCCAGGGCGTCAAGATGATGACTGTCGACGACAACGACCGCATCTGCGCCGTAGCCCGGATGACGGCCGCCAAAGAGAAGCCCGAAGGCGAAGGCACCGAGGCCGCAGCCGACGCCGAAGAGGCCCCAGTCGACCTAGGCGACGGCAACGATATGCCAGAAAATCTCCTCGACGAGTAAGAGGAACTAGCTGGTAGAAAATATCAGACCCCATATATCGGCGGTCGGCGCACCTGCGCGCCGACCGCTTTTTTGAAAACCTTGGGACTCGCGTTCGCCCCGGTCGCACGGCGGCATGTGAAGTCGATCGCGAGTTC